>NZ_JASJUI010000006.1:0-308917 GCF_047467925.1 Citrobacter sp. ANG330
TGGCGACCAGTTGACGGAAGAAATCCCGGTCAGTGCTGACGGTTCACCGGAACAAGAAAACGCTATCCGCTGGATATACGAACCGGGAAGTTTTACGCCGCTGGCGCGTTACGAAAAGGGGAAACTGCACTATGCAGTAACGGATACGGTGGGCCGCATTCAGGAACTCCTGGCCGAAGACGGCGAAATTGCCTGGCGCGGTAAGCAACAACTCTGGGGCCGTGAGGAAAGCGCTAACCACGATACTCTCTCATGCAGGCTGTGCTTTCCGGGGCAGTATGAGGATGCCGAATCAGGGCTATACTACAACCGTTTCCGGTACTATGATTGTGACGCGGGGCAGTATCTTTGCGCGGATCCGGTGGGGCTACGTGGTGGGTTAAATCTGTATTCATATGTACAGAATCCGCTGAAATGGATAGACCCGCTGGGTTTGGCTGGAGAACCAATAGGCAGTGAGAACAATCCATTTGGTTCTTCTCGCGCCGCTCGCCGTGAAGCTATGAGGCAAGCTGGTATCCCTACGAGTCAACAACCTGTAAGTCAATCCAAGAATGCGTCTGGATGGGAATATAGATATGATGTACCACAAAATGGAGGTGGAACGACTCAAGCGACCGTCCAGCAACAGACGATGGATGTAAGCCACCCGGAACAACCTCATTGGGAGGCTGGAAAAGTGAAAACAGACCCCATAACTGGTGAGCCACGAATGAATGATTATGGACGACCCAAAATAGAAAATCCAAAGGGGAAAGCCTATTATGAAAAATGTCCCGGAGCCTAAATGTCATGAATATTGAGAATGATGAGCAGTACCGTCGGGAATTAATATATCGCAAAGGGAATAGCAAAGCCATAATAAATAAATACAGAAAAAAAATATCCTCACTCGTCAATATAGATGAAAGCAAAATAAAAACATTATCTCTTCGGAGTACTGATAAAATTATAGACTCACAAAAAAAACAACGTAGAATGTGTGGTAAAGAAAAATGCCCTCCGGATAAAATAGGCCATTTATTAGAAATTGAGTGTTCTCTTCCTGGTGGATATTATGTGTTCATAGATAATGACTGGAAGTACTGTGGCTGTTTTTTTGTTAATTCTCTTTCCGTGTTGAACAAAGATTTTACATTTGGCAATGATATCGTTAATGGCATTTTTTTTATTTCAGAAGATTTATGTCATTTGATAGATCTTGATTATTATGAGGAGGGAAGTTTTTTTTACATTGAAAAAACCACATTTGAAATAATATAAAATCGGAATACTTGAACATTCTATTTTTATTGAGTGAGCAATTGTCTGGCGGGGTAAGCAACAACTGCTGGCCCGGGAAGAGAGCGCTGGCGATGAAACCCCCTCATACTGGCTACGTTTTCCGGGCAGTATGAGGATGCAGAATCAGGGCTGTACTACAACCGTTTCCGGTACTATGATTGTGAGGCAGGGCAGTATCTTTGTCCGGATCCGATAGGTCTGGGTGGAGGAATAAACCCTTACGGGTATGTTAATAATCCGCTAAAATATATAGACTCATTAGGGTTGTGTAAAGTAGATCTTACTGAACATAGAAAAGATCATATTTTGAATAGGCATCGGTATGGTGCTAACAAACCTGACAAAACAGAATTTCCGGCAAGCTGGAGTGATGATGATATACTCCATCATGTTTCGGATGTTGCAACTGATCCAAACTCAGTTTCTGGAGTTGGAAAATGGAATTCACCTTATGTGATCTTACCTAGCAATAGTGGACACGCGACTAAGTGAGTAAACTCTCAACCAGAGGAGACTCACATGACAAAGCCTGTATCGACGACCAAAAAGCCACGTAAGCAGCACACGCCTGAATTTCGTCACGAAGCCCTGAAACTGGGAATCCAGGACTCATCTGCTATCACTCCATTGGTTTCTTCTACAGATTCCAACCTTACGATTCCTGAGTCATCCAACGTTGTGATTGCAGGTTCAGATGAGAGTTTCTGCTTTCCCTTCACGAAACTCCCACTTAAGTCATGGACAAACGGAGGACGTCAATTTGGTGCACCACGCAGTGGAGGCACTCGTAAACATGCGGGTTGTGATTTGATATTCCCGCCAGGAACGCCTATTCATGCCGTTGCTGATGGTATTTTAGTCCGTGGTCCATATTATTTTTACTCTGGCACTTATGCTGTCGAAATAAGACATGGCAACCTGCTGCTTCGTTATGGTGAAATAGCTAGTGGCTCATACACTGGTGGAGCATCTGTAAAAAAGGGACAAGTTATTGCTAAGGTAGGAACACTGGGAAGTGGTTCATCCATGTTGCATCTGGAAGTCTATACCAATGGTTCATCAACAGCTAGCCTTTCAGGTGGAGGAGGTTTTAAAAGACGTGCTGATGTGACAGATCCGGCTCCATATCTTAATATGTGGAAAACCAATCTTCCCAGAACCTGATACTCAAGGAATTTTTCAATATGTTAAAAAGTATAGTATTTCTGGCCGCTTTGATGTCATCGAGCGTTCTTGTTTGCATTGCTGCAGAACGTAGTAGTTTGCATTCAGACGCTTTATTCATAGACAGTTTTAAAGTTAATGAGATTGCTGATTTAGGACACCCCGTTTGCACCCTAACCCAGAGTAATAATACTTCTGAAGAGTTGTTTGATTATGTAGAAGGTGATATTTGTCCTGTGGGTGGAGGAGCCTGTACATACTCAGCGAGTATAAAACTGAATGGCAAAATGTTAACATTAAAGCGGACACAATCAGATAAGACCACATCAACGTTCAAAAATAATGATATTTCAATTACTACGATACAGTCTTCATTACAAAAATCAAATATGGAAGAAGAAGGTAACAATGTCAAATTAAGCATCACTATCAGGGCAAGAAACAGTGAGAAGAAATTTGATCTGTCTGGATACTGTGGTATTTAGAAGAGGGAGTTAAGTATTCTCTTTCACATTAAACAGATTACGACGTCGTTACAATTCCACTACCCAGCTTAATAACTAAATATCGTCTATGATCAAATACCTTCTGGATAATAAAGAGAGTGAATTATAGTCTTGAAAAACAAAAGGTTAAGGAAAATGTTAATCAAGTGACTATTTTAATATGCCATTACAACCGCAAACAGACAATACTGGGAACCAGGTTAAGAAACATAAAAAATCCGTAATCCTTGGGAGATTACGGATTTTTACACAACGACTATATCGGTCAGCTACCCGGCATTAGAGACATGCTCCGGCTTTAACCGTATCCTGCTGAGAGCTCACCCCTTCAGCACAATCAGCGGTTCGATATCGCTCTCTTTTTTAATAACCAGCGATTCGTCGCCGCGCAGGCAGGTACCGCCGTAGTTGCCACCAACGGTAAAAGTGCACACCTGAATGTATTTACCGGCAACGTTTGGCAGGCACCATAATTGCTGATAGATGTTCTTCTGCGCAGCAAATTTCCCGCTGGTTTTGTCCAGCAGTTCTTCCTGATGGCTGACCAGATCGATATTGCTGCCACAGCGACCAGCAATTGGTTTCACCGCATAACCGGTCTGCGCCAGCTCATCATTGACGACAAAATCGGTATCCAGCAGATAGCGGTGGTGCGGGAAGAGTTGCCACAGGATCGGCAGGATCGCTTTGTTACCCGGGATTACCGTCCACAGCGGCTCAAAGACCAGCACTTCCGGGCGCAGCAGCACATCGATCAACCGTACGTCCTGATGGGTATGCCCGGTACGAATCGGCACGGCGGCATACTCGGTTTCGCTGACTTCACGCACCTGCTCAATCGCCGTTTCCCACGCCCAGGTTTTCCAGACGCAGTTCACCAACCGCCCGTCGCCATCAATCAACTGACCGGCATCGTCCCAGCGCAGTTCATCCAGCCCACGCAGGATCTTACTTTCAAACCCGGCCTGATGCAGCGCCTGCTGCATAAACTGTGCGTGGTAGTTCTCCTCAATATCCTTATCCTGCATGATGTGCACGAAAGGACGCGCGTGGCTGTGTTTCCAGGCCCCCGCCAGCTCATTGATCAGGCCTTCCGCCGGGTTATGTCCTTTTCCGGTATAGCCCTGCTCCGCCCAGCGTTCGAGGATCAGCCCCGCTTCGGTATGGCACGACGCGGAATCAGCGTTGTATTCGTACACCTTCAGCCCGCGCTCATCCATGCAGAAATCCATACGACCGGTGATCATATGGTGGCGTCGACGCTGCCAGGAGAGACGCAAACGCGGCCAGAGGATTTTAGGAATGTCGAACAGCGCCAGCAGGTTGTCGTCTTTCAGCACCTTGTCTGTAGCGTGCAGATACATCAGATGCAGCTCGTTGGTCGCTTTGATCAACTCCTGTTCGGCACTCTCGGTCATCGTGAAATACTGATACGGATCCTGATTGATCACGTGACCGTTCGCCATCACATAAGCTTTTTGCAGCGGATCCTGTTCATCCAGCCATTTACCGTCAAACTGGCCTTGTTCTTCCAGTCTTGCCGCGCCAATCTTCAGTGAATCATTGGCGATCTCCGGCTGCGGCAGGCTGTGCTCAGTATCGTCGGTCTGGATCATCCAGCCCAGAATAGTGGTGTCGTCAAAGGTGTCTTTCAGGGTATAGCGGCCATTTTCCACCACCATCTCCAGCTCACGCGTCCATTGCTGTCCGGGAGGAAGCGGCGTGTGAATGACGTTCTGCTCGGCGATGCGGATTTTGTTGTCCAGCAGTTGCGTGATAATCGCAACGTGGCCGGTGTCTTTAAATTCTCCGCCTTTCTGCCAGATGAGCAGCGCCCCGGCGACCGGTGCGCGAGGTGAACCGTTAGGAAACGCCTGCAGCGGCAGAATGTTGTCGTTCACCACTTCGCGCAGGAAACGCAGCGAGAAAATCTCCCACGCCATGCCGACATCGGTGAACACCGCACCATAATTCAGGAAGAGAAAACGGCGCGCGAATTCGACGCACTGCCATTTATGGCCCATATATTCGTTGTCGATGTAGCTGCGAAACGCGGCGTCATCGTCATAGTCCCGCGGGTCGAGGGAGCTGTAATCTGAAGAGTAGATCGCTACACCACCGGGGGCATAGCCCAATAATGTCCCGAACGGGGCATCCTGACTGGTCGTTCCTTTGCTCATGCACCTTACCTCAAAACTGTACAGCTGGGCAGCTTCTGCTTGCCTGCCCTACACCGCCGACCATCATACACCTCAACGCAGCGGGTGCGTGCGCAACAACAAAAAATAGGCAGGTGTAAATGTGCCGATCTGTTAAAGGTACGGATGGCGACCTGCTACACTGCTTCAACACAACCACTCAGAAGGCAGGTCAACATGTCAGATAACACTTATCAACCCGCGAAAGTCTGGACGTGGGAAAAATCCAATAGCGGTGCGTTTGCCAACATCAACCGTCCTGTCTCCGGTCCGACGCACGACAAAACGCTTCCGGTCGGTAAACATCCGCTTCAGCTTTATTCGCTGGGCACGCCGAACGGTCAGAAAGTCACCATCATGCTGGAAGAACTGCTGGCACAGGGAGTGAGCGGTGCGGAATATGATGCCTGGCTGATTCGCATTGGCGAAGGGGATCAGTTCTCCAGCGGCTTTGTGGAGGTAAACCCTAACTCGAAGATCCCGGCACTGCGCGATCATTCGCAGAATCCGCCGGTGCGCGTGTTTGAGTCGGGCTCGATCCTACTGTATCTGGCAGAAAAATATGGTTATTTCCTGCCACAGGATTTAGCAAAACGTACAGAGACATTGAACTGGCTGTTCTGGCTGCAGGGTGCAGCGCCGTTCCTCGGCGGCGGCTTCGGTCACTTCTATCACTACGCGCCGGTGAAGATTGAGTACGCGATCAACCGCTTTACGATGGAAGCCAAACGCCTGCTCGACGTGCTGGATAAACAGCTGGCGAATAACGCTTACGTGGTAGGCGATGAGTACACCATTGCCGATATGGCTATCTGGCCGTGGTTTGGCAACGTGGTGCTGGGCAATGTGTACGATGCGGCAGAATTTCTTGACGCGGGCAGTTACAAAAATGTGCAGCGTTGGGCAAAAGAGATAGCTGAACGTCCGGCAGTTAAACGCGGGCGGATTGTGAACCGGACCAACGGGCCATTGAATGAGCAGCTTCATGAACGTCATGATGCCAGCGATTTCGAGACCAATACCGAAGATAAGCGCCAGAATTAACGCAAAAAAATGCCGGACAGAACCTATCCGGCATTCATTCTCATGCGCTGGTGACGTCGTACTCCATACGGCGTAGCGCATCGAGCGTGGCTTTGGCTTCCGCTTCATCGATGATACTCATCGCAAACCCCACATGGACCAACACCCACTGCCCGACCAGTTCTGCGGGATGACCCTCACAGATCAGCGCAATATTCACATCACGCTTGATGCCGCACACTTCCACCTGGGCTAACTGGTGAATATCTTCGCCAACGGCCAAAACCTGGCCCGGTACGCCTATACACATATCTGACTCCGCCCCATGTCACATCATGGGTTATTCAACTTCAATACTTTTCACTTTCAGCGAATCGCCGGTATCAACACGCAGTCGGTCGCCATGACAACGCGGACATCGCGCATCGTGCTGCGTGATTTCAACTACCTGGCTGCAATCCCAACACCATGCCAGCGCCGGTTTGTAGTCGATGTGCAACTCACAACCCTGCGCGACCGTACCCTGGCAGACGATATCAAAACTAAAACGTACCGCACTCTCTTCGACACAGGAAAGCGCGCCAATCTCCAGCCACACGCCGGTGACGCGCTTTACACCGTGCTGCTCAGCCTGCTGTTGAATGATTTCAACCGCACTCTGGCAAAGAGACAGCTCATGCATGCTCGCCGCTCCGACGCCCGAAGAGCAGCGCACGCCGACTCGTCTGGGGCGCATCCGGATGACTGACCGGCAACGACAACAGCATGCGCGCGCAGTCATCAGCCAGACGTACGCCCTCTTCAGCCGACATACTGTGGTTGAGCGGCGACATCAGGGAACAGGAGAGATATTGCGATACGCCATCCAGTTCGCCCACCGTGAACGTCATCTCACCATATGGCAGACGCAGACCAAGTTTTTCACTGACTTTGCGCACCGGCCAGAGCTGATCTGGACCGGGGAAAATCAGCGCACTCAGCATCCACGGCGTAATCACGCATCCCGTCCACTGCCCTTCAAACAGCGTAAAGTCCGAAACATACACCGGCATGCTGGGATGCAGGAACGAGAGATCGTGCATTGAATGCTGCGCAATCGCTTCAAATGCAGCCTGAACCTGCGTCCTCGGGGCAGTCTGGAATCCGGAAATCTCCTCAGACATGAGCGGCCTCCCGTGGGAGAGCGTCAACACCTGACTCACGCAGCGCGGCCAGAACCTGCGCAAGCGCAGGTTCAATCATCGCTTCAACCGTTGGCGTTAAGCCAATGTTCGGCTCCAGCGATTCCGGAATAACGCCAACCAGCGTCAGCTTTTTAGGAAATTCGCCGGTGAAACGCAGGGCCGACAGTACGTCGGCCAGGCCTAACTGATGCGGGGAGATCTTGTTGGTAAACAACGCCGGCACTTCATCATCCCGCAGGACCATGATCGTACCCGGCGTGTTCTTTCTTGAGACAATGGCGTCCGCGATGATCAGATGATCCCGGTTCGCCATATCGCCAAGAAGTTCCATTCCCGCCGTGCCGCCATCGAGGATCTCAACGAAATCCGGCAATACGTATCGCTGCTCTAAGGCCTCAACGATACGCACTCCGATGGCTTCATCGGTCAACAAAATATTGCCGACCCCTAAGACTAAAATCCGCATTACAGAACCTTCACAGAGACAACTTCGTTCCCGTCGGCATCAACAACGTGCACCGCACATGCCATGCAAGGGTCGAAGGAGTGAATCGTACGCACCACTTCCAGCGGTTTTTCCGGATCGGCGATCGGCGTACCGACCAGAGACTGTTCGTACGGCCCAACGTCATCATTGAAGTTACGCGGGCCAGAGTTCCAGGTTGACGGCACGACCGCCTGATAGTTACTGATGATACCGTCTTTAATCACCATCCAGTGAGAAAGCATCCCGCGCGGTGCCTCAAGGAAGCCCACACCTTTAAATTCGCCTGTCGCCGGAATATTCGGTTTCACAAACGTGGTGTGATCGCCCTTGCCAATATTCGCGATCAGCGCGCTGTACTGATTCTGCAGGATACCCTGCAGCTCACAGCAGTGAACGGTACGACCAATAATACGCCCCAGCGTGGAATGCAGTTGTGCGACTTCGATGGTTTTACCGGTCAGCTTCTGATAAATCGCAACGATTTCGTTCAGCTTCGCCTTCGTGGACTCGCGCCCGGATGCCAGTTTAACCAGCATATTCGCCAGCGGCCCCACTTCTACCGTTTTGCCGTAGAAGGTTGGTGATTTCACCCACGAATATTTTCCGTCGTCAGACCATCCGTCGTACTCAGGGATCGTGGTGCCTTCCCACGGAGCCTGCGGTGCTTCGTCTTTATACCAGGCGTGTTTCGCACTCTCCTGAATCCCTTTGATCAGGTACTCGTCAGAGTGAGAGGTGATCGGACGATAGCTCGCCAGATCGGCATTCTCGATATAACCGCCAGGGAACAGGAAGCTACCGTTTTTACCGTCAGTCGGGAATTCCGGCGCGGCCAGATAGTTAACAGCCCCCTTACCGCGCTCCAGCCATTCTGGATAGAATGCGGCGATAACTGCAGTATCGACCTTGTACACCTGTTCAACAAAGTCGCCCAGCTTGTCGATGAAAGACTTGATGTACATCAGACGTTCCAGGTTCAGAACGCCCAGGCCGTCGAGGTTGATCGGGTTAGCAACGCCACCCACCGCCAGGTTCTGAATGTGCGGCGTTTTACCGCCCAGCAGCGCCACCACGCGGTTGGCATCACGCTGGCATTCCAGCGCCTGCAGATAGTGAGCTACCGCAATCAGGTTCACTTCCGGCGGCAGTTTCATCGCCGGGTGTCCCCAGTAACCGTTAGCGAAAATCCCCAACTGGCCGCTGGCAACCAGGTCTTTGATCTTGTTCTGAACCTTCGTGAACTCTTCCGCGCTGTTCAGGTGCCAGGTCGACACGCCCTTCAGCATTGCAGAAGCTTTCGCCGGATCGGCATTCAGTGCAGACGTGATGTCCACCCAGTCAAGCGCCGAAAGCTGATAGAAGTGAACGATATGGTCATGAGTGGTATGCGCTGAAAGAATGATGTTACGGATGTATTGTGCGTTAACCGGAACGTCAATGTTCAGCGCGCTTTCTGCCGCACGAACCGAGGAGATCGCGTGCGTGGTCGTACAAACGCCGCAAATACGTTGCACAATCATCCACGCATCACGCGGATCGCGATTTTTCACGATCTCTTCCATGCCGCGCCACATGGTACCGGAGGCCCATGCTTTTGATACAACGCCGTTTTCGATTTCGCAATCGATACGTAAGTGCCCCTCAATACGGGTTACAGGATCAATAGTAATTCTCTGGCTCATGCTTTGCTCGCCTCATGACGATTGTGATCGTTTTGTTTTAAAGGAGGAAGTATCGGCAGTAGACGAATGAGTACGATGTAAGCGCAAATCTCAATAGCCACAAAACCAATAGAAATCAACAGCTCTTCCCAGGTTGGGAAGTAGTGGTAACCGCCGCCTGGATTAAATGCCACCAGGGAATAGGACAGACGCCATGTCGCGCAACCGAGCAGCGCGCTGAGCGCAGACAGGTACAACATGCGTGAATCATTACGCCATTTAGCAACGCGCAGGACGACCAGCGGGAAGAGCATCAGTACGACTTCAAGCCAGAACATGGCCGAGTAGAAATCGCCGGCAAAGGCATACGACAGCTTGTCCCGGTAAATCAGCTCACCGAAGCGCAGGACGACAAAAATCGCCAGCATCATGCTGATCGTATTCGTCAGCTTAATAAACAGGCTCTTCTCATCCGGACCATTGCCTTTCAGACCGGCCTGAACCAGCGAACCTTCAAAAATGACGATCGAGAAGCCCATGATGAACGCGGTTAATACCGAGAATAACGGCAGCATTTCATAGCTTTGCCACAACGGATGCACTTTGTAACCCGCCGAGATCATCAGCGATCCCATTGAAGACTGGTGCATCGTCGGCAGCAGAGCGCCCAGGGCGATAATGAAGAACATCAGCTTGTTCAGGCGTTTTAACGACACCTTCCAGCCCAGTCGTTCAAACAGCGCAGGAGCAAACTCCAGCGCCATCACCCCGATATAGATGGTCATACAGACCGCCGTTTCGAACAACACCGAGTTCACGTTAAAGTGGCCCGGAATGTAGAAGTACGGCAGGTTCCAGTAGCGACCCACATCAATGGTGATCGACAAGCCACCCAGTGAATAACCAAACAGGCTCGCCAGCAGCGCCGGACGCACCAGCGGATGGTATTGTCCCCGGTTGAAGACATACACCGCCCACGCCAGCGCCCAACCGCCACAGGCAAAGCCGGTGCCGATCAACAGGTCAAAGGCAATCCAGACGCCCCACGGGAAGCCGCCGTTCAGATCGGAGACAGACCCCAATCCAAATACCAGACGCTTCACGATCAGGAGCATACAGAGGATGATTAACGGCCCGAAGATGATGACCGGTTTGCTGATAATTTTGCCGCCCAGCGGTTTAGGATCATGACTCATGATCGTCTCCTCCGTCGTGATGGTCGTTTTTGGTATTACGACGAACCAGCACGGTCAAGCCCGCCAGCACGGCCAGTGGTAGCATCATGCCTTTATACAGGGTGTGTTGAACATGTTCGGAACGTGCGCCGGTTGAAATCTCATCCAGCTTCGGCAGATCCAGATTCTCGTAAGGCACTCCGGTCAGTACCAACACCTGAGTTCCGCCGCCCTCTTTCTCACCGTAAAGATGCGGATAGTACTTCGGTACGGTATGCACGTAGGTATCGCCCGTTTTCAGGGTTTGGCGTGGATAGTGGTATTCGCTGCCAGGCTTCAGCGCCAGACGTTTTTGCGCCTCAGCCATCAGCTCTTCGCGAGTGCCATAAATCACCGCGCCCGCAGGGCAAACCTCGACACAGCCCGGCAAGCCGCCTTTATCAAGACGCTCAACGCCCTTCTGGTTACACAGTTCACATTTGTGAAGCGCGCCAAACGGGTTGTTATAGTCATATTTCGGCACATTGTATGGACAGGCAACCATGCAGTAACGGCAGCCGGTACAGACGTCTTTGTCGTAATGAACAATGCCGGTTTTGGGATCTTTTTTCAGCGCGGAAACCGGGCAGACGGAAACGCAGTTGGGATCGACGCAGTGCATACACTGTTTCTTGATGTATGCATAGCCGTTCTCTTCCTGATCTTTATTCACGCCTGTGCCGCTACGCCACACCTGGATGATGTTATTGGTGTACGGCGACAGCTTGTCGTTGTTCGACCAGGTCTGCTCCCCTTCCGGGTTACGCGCCGGGAAGTTGATATCCTGACACTTGGTCACACAGGCCTGACAGCCCACGCACAGCGTCGAGTCATACAACATACCCAGAGAACCGGGGATGGGCGGGCGATTTTCTGCAGCCGCGTGGCTGATAGACGGCGCAGCGCCTAACAGCAACGCCCCGCCGGAGGCTGCTTTGATAAAGTTACGTCTGTTCACGGTTATTCTCCCCGTGAGTCAGCGTTATCTTTCTTTTGCTGACGCCCCAGTTCACGAACCGCCATCACGCTGACGCCGGCAACCAGACCAACGACGCCGCCGAGTAACCCAATGGCACCCGCAGACACGTTGCCGCCTTCTTTCATGTTCACATCAGGTTTTTCGGAGCGGGGTGTCTGGTTTTCCACATGAGCAAGTTGGTGAATGCCCTTATGGAAACCAACGCCTTCTTCGTTGCAGCCGTAGCATGGGTGACCAATCGCGACCGGCCATACGCCACCAACGTCGCAGAATTGTAGTGTGGAACAGTTACCCCAGGTTTCTGGACCTTTACAACCAAGGTGGTAGAGGCACCAGCCTTCACGGTGGCCTTCATCGCCGAACTCTTTGGCGAAGCGCCCGGCATCGAAGTGCGGACGACGTTCGCAATGTTCGTGAATAAGGCGGCCATAGGCGAAGGTTGGACGGTTTTTCGCATCCAGCTTCGGCGGCTTACCGTAAGTAATGATATGGGCAACCGTCGCCAGGAAATTATGCGGGTTCGGCGGACAGCCCGGAATGTTGATGATGGTTTTACCCGGCAGAACTTCCTGCAGGCCAACCGCACCGGTTGGGTTCACGCCAGCAGCGGCGACGCCGCCCCACGCAGCGCAGGAACCGATAGCGATAATCGCTGCCGCGCCTTCTGCCGCTTTGCGGATATGATCCACAATGGGCTCACCGGCAACCATGCAGTAAATACCGTTATCTTTTAGCGGGATGGAACCATCAACGACCAACACATACTGCCCTTTGTACTTCTCGAGCGCATTGTGTTTGTTCTCTTCAACCTGGTGGCCGAAGGCGGCGGAAAGCACCTCATGATATTCCAGAGAGATGGTCTCCAGGACAAGGTTTTCTACCGTGGGGTGGGTCGCGCGTAGCAGGGATTCGGTACAGCCCGTGCATTCCTGAGCACCAATCCAGACAACCGGCGGGCGCTGCGGACGGGATACCGACTCAGCCATTTCGGCGGCGGCTTTGCTGCTGAGCCCCATTGTGGCGGCGAGTGCTGCACAAAGCTTCATGAAATCACGGCGGTTGACGCCATGGGAATTGATGAGAGTGTTATCTCCAGTCATTTTATAGTTATTCCGTTACGAAGACCTGGCTCTTATTTTGCATCAATCGCAAAACCGTAACTGCGATCGGTGCGCCATTTACCACACTTTTGTTATGGTTATGTAGCCTATGATACTGCGAGGGGATACTAAAACGAAGGGAATAGCCGGTAGTGTAATTAATTAAAGCAAGATAATACCCCCTTTGGATCAACCTTCGAGTCGATAGCCGGCCATGAAAAAACGAATCGTGATGCTGGATTGATTTTCCCGAAAGAAATCCATCACCATTTCTTTATCTAACCCATAGCGGCGCGTCAGGATCCCCGCTTCCCAGGCGCTGAGTTGCCTGTCGCCGGTTTTTTCAAACATGCGATGCGAGAATCCTAATACGAAGCCACGTTTATAATCGGAACAAAATTTCGCCACATTTCGGGCGCTGTCAGCCTGCGTGGCGCGTAATCCGGCCATCAGGCCCTTGCCAAAATGATTGTTCATGACCTCTCCTTAATCGCTATACAATGAATTATATAGCGATTTTTTAAGCAAAGGCCAGAGGGTTCAGCGACTTTTTACTGGGCCTTAGAATGCCACCCATTCATCGCCTGCCGCAGCGGGCTCCGGGCGTCGCTGCCCGGCAGGAGCGGCACCTTTTTCGGGGAGACTGGGGGCGTCATTTTGCGATAACCGGAACTGTTGCACAGAACGCTGTAAGTCTTCCGTTTGTCTCTCCAGCGCCGCAGCGGCGGCGGAAACCTGCTCCACCAGCGCGGCGTTTTGCTGCGTGACGCCATCCATCTGAGTAATCGCAACGCCCACCTGCGAAATCCCTTTGCTCTGCTCTTCAGACGCCGAGGCAATCTGCTTCATAATGGTGTTCACTTCCGTCACGCCACGCAGAATTGCCTCCATCGTTGAGCCGGTATCCTTCACCAGGGTCGCGCCGTGGTCGACACGGCGCACGGATTCAGCAATCAGCGTTTCAATCTCTTTTGCCGCGTTTGCACTACGGCTTGCCAGATTACGTACTTCACCGGCGACGACAGCAAATCCACGCCCTTGCTCACCCGCACGCGCCGCTTCGACCGCAGCGTTCAATGCAAGAATGTTGGTCTGGAAAGCAATACTATTGATGACGGTTGTGATTTCAGCAATCTGCTTCGAGCTGGCGGAAATCCCGTCCATGGTTTCAACCACTTCAGACACCAGCGAGCCGCCTTTTCCTGCGGTGTGTGATGCGGCATCTGCCAGAAGGCTAGCCTGACGCGCGTTATCCGCATTCAGCTTCACCGTGGCGGTAAGCTGTTCCATGCTGGCGGCCGTCTCTTCCAGCGCCGCGGCCTGCTCTTCCGTTCGTGATGAAAGGTCATTGTTACCGCTGGAGATTTCAGTGGCGCCCCGCCAGATATTGTCACTGCCGGAACGGATGGTGTGGACCGCGTCGCGCAGACTGTCCTGCATTGCGCGCAATAAAGGCACCAGTTGACCGACGCAGTTACGCCCAATATCGTCAATCGGCTGGCTGAGATCGCCCTGAGCTATCTGGCGAAACTGTTGACGGATCCGCGCCAGCGGTTTCACCAGCATGGTCACCAGATAGCGATCGGTGAAGAAGAGGATTGCAATGCCCAGGATCACCGCGCCAATGATCAGGGTACGGATGATCGACGTTTTACCGTCCACCATCACGCGAGTTTGATCGAGCCTCACGCCTGCGGCCTTATTAAAGCGTTCCGCACTGGCACCAAACGCCCGGCTCAGCGCAGGCGTCACATTATTCGACTGCTCACTCCAGGCGCTCTGCGTGCCCTGCTGCGCCAGTTGCATTTGCGGCGTGACGCCTTTATCGAGCAGATCCTGCCAGCTCGCCAGCACTGCTGCGGCAACCTCAGGATCCATTGGCCCAGGCGAGAGTGTTTTCATTTCCTGCAACTTTTTGCTCATATTATCCAGCGCCTGCTGCACGGGGGCGAAATCTGGCGTTCCGCCGCTGGCTTTCAACTCCATCGCACGACTGAGTCGGGTAACAAAACGGAAATACTGATCGTTGCCCTGGCTGAGTACCGTCATCTGGCGAACAAGATGGCGATCGACTTCGTTGCCTTCCGCGACACGGGAAAGAGACCAGGTGCTGTACAAACCCACACCCACCCACATTAAACAGAAAATACCCAGAATCGTCAGCATGACGACACGGATAGTGAAATTACGAAGTAGTTGCATAGTTGTTCCTTGCCGTTAGGGAAAAGTCGCCCAGAGGCGAGTCTTAATCTCGTTATCGGCAGAAACGGACGAAGTTATAATCTTTCAGAACTCTTTTTATAAAAATAATTGCGGTCATCCTGTGTGAGAAAAAACAATCTCAGAGTATGAAATCCCTTTGCAAAGGAGATGTTTTATCTTTTCAGCGAATGTGAAAATGTAAAACACTTGCTCAGCAAATTACCCTCATGTTCCGAATGGGTTATGGGGTTTATTCGATCCTGTCTATGGATTGCGCAGAATTTAGATAAGAGCCTAATAATTTGCCCACTAAGCGAACTGCAACATTGATTTTAAAAATGCGAAGTACGTTATTAATCAGTTTGAAAAATAGAAATGTCACCTAATCATTTTGAGTCCAATTTTAGACTTTATTACATCTGCACCACTTAAGATGTTTCTTAATTCCATTTATTTCCATTAAAAAGAGATCAAATTCAATCCAATCCCAAATGGAATTAAAAATGCGCAAAATAATGAACCGTACACTATTATCCCAATGTGTATTCGTCGCTTTAGCCTCCTTTAGCGCTTATGCTTCCGCTGCTACTAACACACCATGTTCTGATGGAAATACCTCACAGACCTGCGGTTTAAGGGCTGCCACAACCACAGACGGAATTAACGTTTATCAGCAAGACACAGGTGTGAGCAATGCGGTAATGGCGGACCCAACATCAGGCTCGATTTTTATGAATGGGCATACCGGTGCAGACGATACCCAGTCGTTAATCGTTAGCGGCACAAATATGACCGGCAGTTATATCCAGGGGAGTAAGGGTGGCACGGCAAATATTACCGTTACCAACGGCGCAACCGTCGATATGATTGAAGTGGGCGATGTCGGCTTCACCACCAATACCACTGTCACTGTCGATCATTCGACGCTAAATGGCGAAAACGATGCTGTTTTATATCCGAATAAAAAGGATTATATGCTGGGTGCGGCCATTTATCTCGATCCTGCTGATAACGGTTATCATACTGCCAATATTACTAATGGCAGCGTTTTACACGGCAGTATTATGAGCGGTGGCGCAGGGACACAAACGATATCCATGAGCGACAGCACCCTGGATAAAGGCGGTATTTATGCCGGTAGCGAAAATTCTGATACCACAATTTCACTGACCAATTCGACGGTAAATGGCACCGAGAGTCGAGTGGCGTTGAATCCTGATAAAGCCGCTGACTTTTTGAAAAAGACAGTATTTGAAGGCGCTAACCTTGATGCGAATAGCGATCTTGCCGTCGCGATGTTTGGTACCACCAATACGTCGCTTTCACTGAATAACAGCAGCGTAACCGGTGAAGTCGGTATAGAAAATGAAAATGGAAAGGGAACGAGCAAAATTTCTCTCACCAACAACAGCAGCATCAACGGTAATGTCATTCTGAGTGGCGATTCAAATAATAATATTACGGTCGATAACAGTGCCATTAATGGCAACGTGGACGCCAGCGCGAACACCGGCAATACCACCATCACGTTGCAAAATAATGCCAACGTCAAGGGAGATATTACGACAGGGGCGGGCAATGACACGGTGGTACTGACGAATAACTCCCACGTGAGCGGCAATGTTAACGGCGGCGACGGTAGCGATTCCCTGTCAATGGATGCAGGCAGCTCTGTTTCCGGCCAAATCAGTCAGTTCGAAACGGTCAATACCACCAGTAATAACAACATCAACATCGATACGATTAACGATGCGACAGTCTGGAACCTGCAAAGTGGTTCAAGACTGGTCGCCAGCACGACAGGCAGCAATGCGTCGGTCAGCATGAGTACCGACAGCTTTGTGGATTTTGGCACCATTACGGGAACGAATAATACTGTCATCGTGAACAGTATTTCTCCGTCCTCACAGAATCAGTCAAACCTGATGCTGGGCTCCTTCAGGACCTCGGGCACCGCTGACCCAAAAACCTACGCAGCCGCCTCATTCACTAACGGGCAGCAATCCGTTGAAAACCGCAGCGGTGCCTACAACTACGACAACAGCCTGGATATTGTCGCTGCCGACACCTCACCGCAAACGATGCTGAAAGCGGAGAATAGCCAGACCTGGAATATCCTGTTCAGCAGTTCCCAGGGGGCGCTGGCAAGCGACGTTCAGGGTCTGATTGCCGGTCTGGATGCCGCCGAACAGGCGGGCCATCAGGTCGCTGACGACATCAGTAATCATATGAACCAGGTGCATCTCGCCAGCCTGTTTGGCGAACAACAGGACGGAGCGCAGGTGTGGGGCGATTTCTTGTACCAGAACGGTAACTTCAGTAATGACGTTGACTATAAGAGCATCACCCAGGGCGCACAGGGCGGCGTTGACTGGACGGCGCATCTGGATAATGGCGACAGCGTAACGGGGGGGATCGCACTGGCCTGGACCCGCAGTCGTGTGCAGGACACCAGTAACAGCGCAGATAGCTTCAAAGACACCGTTTACGGCAACTATTACAGCCTGTACGGCGGATGGCAGCAGGCATTAAACGGTAAGGACTGGGGTCTGTTCGCGGATGGTAGCTTCAGCTACGGCGACATGCGTTACTCGCTGTCAGCCAATAACGTAACCGGTGATACCAGTGGGATGACCGAAGCGCTGAGCGGTTCTACAGATGGCAGCCTGTATATGGCGCAAGGCCGTACCGGCGTCAACATTTTGCTACCGGGCGAAACGCTGCTGCAACCGTATGCAACACTGGGCTGGGATCAGACCAAAGCCGATAGCTTCTCCGACCAACAGATCGCTTTCTCTGACAGCCAGGTCTCCTCCTGGAACGGCGGCGCGGGTATTCGTCTGACGACAGCTATCCGCGATCTGAATAAGAATGTACAGGTGATGCCGTGGATCGATGCACGCTTCCAGAAAGAGTTCAGTGATGATACTGACATCCAGGCCGCGGATTATCACAACACCGCGGGTCATAACAACACGATGGGCATCTTTGGTGCGGGCATCAATGCGACTATCGCGCATAACTTCTCTGTGAATACCGGCGTTTACGTCGGAACGGGTGATGTGGATAACGATGCCAGCGTGCAGGCCGGTATGAGTTACAGCTTCTAAGTGAGACAGATTGCCCGGCTGTGTTGTCTCTGCCGGGCAATTTTCGCTAGCGCAAATATTTCTCAAACCACTCTAACGTTCGTTTCCACGCTATCTCTGCGGCCGCATCGTCATAACGCGGTGTGGAATCATTATGAAATCCGTGGTTTACGCCCGGGTAGATCCAGGCTTCAAAGACCTTATTATTGGCCTTTAGCGCGGCTTCATACGCAGGCCAACCTTCATTGATATTTTTATCCAGTTCCGCGTAATGCAGGAGTATCGGTGCTTTTATCTTCGGCACATCCGCAGCGGCAGGCTGGCGACCATAAAACGGTACTGCACACGCCAGTTCCGGATAAGCCACGGCAGCCGCATTTGAAACTCCCCCACCGTAGCAAAACCCGGTGATCCCCACTTTTCCGCTCGCCTCAGGGTAGTTTTGCATAAACTCGATGGCAGCGAAAAAGTCGTTCATCAACTTCGTCGGATCCACTTTCTGCTGCAACACTTTCCCTTCTTCATCGTTCCCGGGATAGCCACCCACCGAACTTAAGCCGTCGGGCGCCAATGCAATGTACCCCGCTTTCGCCACCCGTCGCGCCACATCTTCGATATAAGGATTCAACCCACGATTCTCATGCACTACCACCACGGCGGCGACTTTACCCGTCGCGTTCGCCGGCTTCACCAGATAACCGCGCACGTTGCCATGACCGTTTGGCGATGGATAGTGAATATACTCAGGCAAAATATCAGGATCGGTAAATTTCACCTGCTCCGCCAGCGCATAGTTAGGCTTGAGCATATTGAACAACGCCAGCGCCGTCACCCCGCCAACGGCGTACTTTGCTGCGAGATTGAGGAACTCCCGTTTCGAAATTTTCCCGTGCGCATAGTAGTCATAATAATCGAGCAATGGCTGGGGAAAATCTTTGGCTGTCAGACGCGGCATCGCATATCTCCCGGATTTGTGATTTTATAAGCATAGAATGAAAACGCTGTTTCGAAAATTCATCACAAGAAAGGAGACATCATGTCCTGGAACGCCTCCCCTGGCCGCTACGAAACGATGCAGTACCGCTACTGCGGTAAAAGTGGCCTCCAACTCCCTGCACTGTCGCTCGGCCTGTGGCACAACTTCGGCCACATTCAGGCCCTCGACTCACAGCGCGCGCTGTTGCGAAAAGCCTTTGATTTAGGCATTACTCACTTTGATTTAGCCAATAACTATGGGCCGCCTCCGGGCAGCGCCGAAGAAAATTTCGGGCGTCTGCTGCGCGAAGACTTTGCCCAGTATCGTGATGAACTGATTATTTCGACCAAAGCCGGCTACGACATGTGGCCAGGCCCTTATGGCTCCGGCGGCTCGCGTAAATACCTGCTTGCCAGTCTCGATCAGAGCCTGAAGCGTATGGGGCTGGATTATGTCGATATCTTCTATTCTCACCGCGTGGATGAAAACACACCGATGGAAGAGACGGCATCTGCGCTGGCTCACGCCGTACAAAGCGGTAAAGCGCTGTATGTCGGTATTTCGTCTTACTCGCCGGAAAGAACGCAAAAAATGGCCGAACTCTTGCGCGAGTGGAAGATCCCACTGCTGATCCATCAGCCCTCTTACAATCTGTTGAATCGCTGGGTGGATAAAAGCGGTTTGCTGGATACGTTAAAAGCCAACGGCGCGGGCTGTATCGCCTTTACGCCACTGGCGCAGGGATTGCTCACCGGGAAGTATTTGAACGGCATCCCGGAAGGGTCTCGTATGCAGCGCGAAGGGAAGAAAGCGCGCGGTCTGACAGAAAACATGCTGACGGAAGCCAACCTGAGCAGCCTGCGACTGCTTAATGAAATGGCGCAACAGCGCGGTCAGTCCATGGCGCAAATGGCGTTAAGCTGGTTGTTGAAAGACGATCGCGTTACATCTGTCCTGATTGGCGCAAGCCGCCCGGAACAACTGGAAGAAAATGCGCAGGCACTGAAGAATTTGTCGTTCACTGCAGAAGAGCTGGCGCAAATCGATAAGCATGTCGCTGATGGCGAGCTTAATCTCTGGCAGGCATCGTCAGATAAATAACGCACAAAGCCGGGTAGCGACGCGGCTGCCCGGCCTTTTTCAGTGCTGATGACGAGTCAGTCTGTCGGGATATCCCCACTCTGCAACATCAGATCAACACACTTCAAACGTCCTTAGGTTCGACCTGTGGACGCTGATACTCAGGCCACACCAGCGCTACCAGTGCAGGATACGCCTCGACGCTAAATTCCCGGAAACACTGGCGTAAGTTCAGCACATCGAGATCGGAATGGGGAACTTTTTCACCGTTGAGACAGCGTTTTTTTATCGTATCGTAGTATTTATACACTGCGGAATTGAGATCGCTACAGCGCCGTTGCGCATCAAACAGCCCTGGCGTGTCATTCAATTGCGCCATCGTCATGCGTTTTATCGTTGCGTGAAGGAAATCAATATATTCGTGATTGACGCGCCAGTACCATACCGGTGTAATAGCATTCATCAGCGCGGAAAAATGGTCCTCCCCCTCTTCTTTAGTCAGCGGCATTGATTGCGTCGCAGAGGCCAGTTCTTCGGCGTTGCGCGGTTTATTAAATTCGCGCATTAATAAAAGCACGCCGACGGTCAGCAATAGCAAAGTAATGACAGAATAAAAAATACTGTTCATAGAATGACTCCATTTTTTTTGATTCTAAAATTACCCCATGTTATTGTCAACGCGACCTGCCAAATAAAAATAACTATACTTTTGATATTAAAGGATATTGTGACATGCTTCCCGAGCATCTGGTCCCGCCGCGTTTTCATCTGTCAGCCGCACGCAAGACAGAAGAAACAGCAGAAAACAATGTTAATTTCACTCAGGGCAAAATAAGCCTCAGCGATTATGAGGCCGATATCTTAATGAGTACCACACCCACCGGGCAATCTAAAAATATCCTGCTTGAAGAACGCGATCGTCATTTTAAAGAACGTCTGGAGCGGGTGGCAAAAATTGAGACTTTCGCACGGGTTATTAATGCGTTACAGGCCGAAGGCGATATCGACGCGCAGACCTTAAGTAAAATACTGGCTGAAATGACCACGCATATAAATGAAAACGGCAATGAAATTTGGCTTAATTTAATTACCCGGGAAAAAGACTCGTCCCTTTTCTATTCTCTGGATGATAACAATGATTAAAGATGTTGAAGATAACAATGTCTATTTGGCTTTAGATAATAATAAAAGCGATCAATTTATCTTAAAGCAGAATCTTGCTGCGCTGATCGCCAGTAAAAATGCCATTCTTGAAAGTGTGGCGCAGGAGGTCACCTCTATCCCTGCAGCACTGGTACGTCTGAAATGGCAAAACCGCCGGGAAATCTATGCGCTACAGGTTAAAGAAGAAATTTATGGCGCGACGATTAACGCCATCATCAGGCGCAACCCGGAACTGCGTGACAAAATTATGGCGCGTCTGGAGAGTACCTGGCAGCATTTTTTGGCACGCGAGACGGCAACGTTGCGCCTGACACGTAAGCTTGCCGAAGGTAACTACCGCACAATCAATATCACCACCGTCGCGCTTAATGAACATCTGGCGCAGAAGAAAAGCGAGAAGCCATAAAAAAGCCGGGCTGCAATAACGCATGACCCGGCCTTTTATCTCATCGCATCGCGACGACACGGCTATTTCGCTTTCGCGACCTCTTCACCGACCAGACCAATTTTCAGATAGCCTGCCTGGTGCAAGGTGTCCATCACCTTCATCAGAGTTTCATAATCGACGGTTTTATCTGCCCGGAAGAAGATCGTGGTGTCTTTCTTGCCTTCGGTCAGCGCGTTCAGTTCCGCAATCATGGTTTCGTCCGTCACCGGATCGTTGCCAATAAACATGCTGTTATCTGCTTTCACCGACAGATAAACCGGTTTTTCCGGACGCGGTTGCGGCGTGCTGGTGGAGGCTGGCAGATTCACCTTCACATCCACGGTCGCCAGCGGCGCGGCCACCATAAAGATGATCAACAGGACCAACATGACGTCGATAAACGGCGTCACGTTGATTTCATGCATTTCACCGTTATCGTCCAGATTTTCATTAAGACGCATTGCCATGAAGCCTTACCCTACACGTAATTTCTGCGCGGTACGCACCGGATGCGCGGATGCGCTTGCATCCAGATCCAGATCGCGACTTTGCAGTAACAGCACCTGCGCCGCCACATCGCCCAACATCGCTTTAAGACCGCCAATCTGACGGGCGAAGATGTTATAGATAACCACGGCGGGTATAGCTGCAACCAGACCGATAGCCGTCGCCAGCAGCGCTTCCGCAATACCTGGTGCGACAACGGCAAGGTTGGTCGTCTGCGTTTGCGCAATCCCGATGAAGCTGTTCATGATGCCCCAGACCGTACCGAACAGACCGACAAACGGTGAAATCGCCCCGATGGTCGCCAGGTAACCATTGCCACGCCCCATATGGCGTCCTGCCGCCGCAACGCGACGCTCAAGACGAAAACCGGTGCGCTCTTTGATCCCTTCGTTGTCTTCGCTGCCCTGTGACAGTTCCAGTTCGTTCTGCGCTTCATTGAGTAATTGCGTGCTGAGACTGTTAGCAGCAAAGTTTGCGGCGATGTCACTTGCCTGATCCAGAGAGCGGGCGTCAGCTAACAGTTGCTGTTCGCGCTTCAGTCGGCGCTTCTGGGAGAAGAACTCGACACTCTTACTGAAGAAGATAGCCCAGGTGACCACTGACGCCAGAATCAGACCAATCATCACGCACTTAACCACGATATCGGCGTGCTGATACATACCCCAGACGGAAAGATCCGTCTGCATCAAATTATTACCCACTCTGTATCTCCAGGACGCAAATCACAAAACCTGAGCGTAATAATATCAAAACGACGTCGAATTGATAGTCGTTCTCATTACTATTTACATAGTGCCGCACCTTTGGTTTCTTTTCTTTGCGCTTACGCAGTAAAACATCACGAGAGACGATTTTGATAAAATATTGTGCTTAATCCCATTCCCTGGGATGCGTATTTTATCATTCGTGGTAGTTTAGACGTCCAGACGTATAAAAACAGGAAACACAACATGGCAGAAAAACAACTGGACACGAAACTGGTCAGCGCCGGGCGCAGCAAAAAATACACGCTGGGATCGGTAAACAGCGTGATTCAACGCGCCTCATCACTGGTATTTGAAACGGTCGAGGCCAAAAAGCACGCCACCCGCAACCGCGCTAACGGCGAACTCTTTTACGGACGCCGCGGCACATTAACCCATTTCTCACTGCAGGAAGCGATGTGCGAACTGGAAGGCGGCGCAGGCTGCGCGCTCTTCCCTTGCGGCGCTGCTGCCGTCGCCAATACGATTCTGGCTTTTGTCGAACAGGGCGATAACGTGTTGATGACCAACACGGCCTATGAGCCGAGCCAGGATTTCTGTAGCAAAATCCTCGGGAAACTGGGCGTCACCACCGGCTGGTTTGATCCGTTGGTGGGCGCCGATATCGTAAAGCATATTCAACCCAATACCCGAGTAGTGTTTCTTGAGTCGCCGGGTTCTGTGACGATGGAAGTGCACGACGTACCGGCGATTGTCGCCGCCGTCAGACGCGTCGCCCCGGACGCCATTATCATGATCGACAATACCTGGGCGGCGGGCGTACTGTTCAAAGCGCTCGATTTTGGTATCGATATCTCCATTCAGGCCGCGACCAAATATCTGATTGGTCATTCTGACGGCATGATCGGCACGGCCGTCGCCAATGCCCGCTGCTGGGATCAGTTACGTGAGAATGCCTATTTGATGGGACAGATGGTCGATGCCGATACCGCCTATATGACCAGCCGCGGACTGCGTACCCTGGGGGTACGTTTGCGTCAGCATCATGAAAGCAGCCTGAAGGTTGCCGAATGGCTGGCTGCCCATCCGCAGGTCGCACGGGTTAATCATCCGGCGTTACCAGGCAGTAAAGGACACGAATTCTGGAAACGTGACTTTACAGGGAGCAGCGGCCTGTTCTCGTTTGTGCTGAATAAAAAGCTCAATAATGACGAGCTGTCCGCTTATCTCGATCACTTCAGCCTCTTCAGCATGGCCTATTCGTGGGGGGGATTTGAGTCGCTGATTCTGGCCAATCAGCCTGAGCAGATTGCGGAAATTCGTCCGGAAGGAGGGGTGGATTTCAGCGGAACGCTTATCCGTGTGCATATTGGTTTAGAAAATGTTGACGATCTGATTGCAGATTTAGCCGCCGGATTTTCGCGTATCGTGTAAAATTGACGCCAATGGACATCTGTGCAGACACTTTTTCCCGAAATTGTCTGCATGAGTTGCGCCTGGGATCAAGGCATCCGGGGTTGTTCAGGAGTACAATAGGACCATTAAGGCGTAAACGCTGTTCCACAGGAAAGTCCATGGCTGTCATTCAAGATATTATCGCTGCGCTCTGGCAACACGATTTTGCCGCGCTGGCGGACCCACACGTTGTTAGCGTCGTCTACTTTGTGATGTTCGCCACGCTGTTTTTAGAAAATGGCCTGTTACCGGCTTCATTTTTACCCGGCGATAGTCTGCTGCTCTTAGCCGGCGCACTAGTCGCGCAGGGTGTCATGAGCTTTGTCCCAACCCTGATAATTCTGACGACAGCGGCCAGCCTCGGCTGTTGGCTCAGCTATATTCAGGGGCGCTGGCTGGGCAATACGCGAACGGTAAAAGGCTGGCTGGCGCAACTTCCGGCGAAATACCACCAGCGCGCGACCTGCATGTTCGACCGCCACGGTCTGCTGGCATTGCTGGCAGGACGTTTTCTGGCGTTCGTGCGCACCCTGCTGCCCACCATGGCGGGGATTTCCGGGCTCTCCAACCGTCGCTTCCAGTTTTTCAACTGGCTGAGCGGGCTGCTATGGGTCGGTGTGGTCACAAGCTTTGGCTACGCGCTCAGCATGATCCCCTTTGTGAAGCGCCATGAAGATCAGGTCATGACCTTTCTGATGATCCTGCCCATTTTTCTGCTGGCGGCGGGGTTGATCGGCACGGTGGTGGTGGTGATTAAGAAGAAATACTGCAGCGCCTGATACGTTGATTGCCGGATAGCGTTCTGCTTATCCGGCCAGCGCCATCCGTTAACTCCCCTGCATAGTGCGGATCCGCGCCGCATCTTCTCCCGGCGTCACGCCAAAATAGCGCTTAAATTCACGACTGAACTGCGACGCGCTTTCATAACCCACCCGCATGGCCGCCGCGCTGGCCTTCATGCCGTCGTGGATGATCATCATCCGCGCCTTATGCAGCCGATAGGTTTTCAGATACTGCAGCGGCGATGTGCTGGTTACTGACTTAAAATTATGGTGAAACGCAGAGACGCTCATGTTGGCTTCAGCCGCCAGTTGCTCGACGTTGAGGTTTTCGGTGTACTTATTTTCAATGCGTTTGAGCACGCGGCTGATCAGGCTGAAGTGGGTTTGCCTGCTTACTAACGCCAGCAGCGCACCGCCACGCGGTCCGGTCAGGACGTGATAGAGAATTTCACGGATAATCTGTTTACCGAGGATCCGCGCGTCCAGCGGGCGCTCCATGACGTCGAGCAGACGTTCTGCCGCGCAGAGAATCTCCTCAGAGAGCGTCGCGGAATTGATCCCGCTTGCCGCCATCGACGGCTGAAAATGTTCGTCCTCGCCAATATCCATCAGCAGTTCCTGCAATTGCAGGATATCGACATTGATGCGAAATCCGGCGAGCGGTACGTCCGGTGTCGCATAGGTTTCACATTCGAAGGGTAAAGGTACGGTCAGCAGCAGGTATTCATTGGCGTCGTAACGGAAAACCCGCTCATTGATGTAACCGATTTTATGGCCGGAAAAGAGAAATATGATGCCGGGGTCGTACATCACGGGTGTCCGTAAACCCGGTTCGATACCATACAACAGACGAATGTCCGGCAGCAGCTCACTGAGTTTATGTTCATTGTTTTTCAACTGCTTAACTTTATCTGTCAGCAGTAAACAGATCTCTTCTCGGTTCATAACAGGTTATTTTCTCAACGGATGACGACGCCTTGATTGTGCGCAAATTTATCGTTTTTCTCCAGCACTCTGGAGAAATGGGCAAGACATTGGCAGAAATGAGCATTGAGAGGATAGCCGTGCGCGACCACAATGTTCTCCATCAGGCAGACCTCCGCCTGCCCTCTTTTTTACCCACATAAGGGAACGAGCAATGAATAATTTTAATCTGCATACCCCGACTCGCATTCTGTTTGGTAAAGGCGCAATCGCTGAACTGCGTGCGCAAATCCCACAGGATGCTCGCGTTCTCATCACCTATGGTGGCGGCAGTGTGAAAAAGACTGGCGTACTGGCACAGGTTCAGGACGCCCTGAAAGGTCTGGATGTCCGCGAATTTGGCGGCATCGAGCCTAACCCTTCCTACGAAACGCTGATGAACGCAGTCAAAATCGCCCGTGACGAGAAGGTGACCTTCCTGCTGGCCGTCGGCGGGGGGTCTGTCCTTGATGGCACTAAATTTATCGCCGCTGCCGCGCATTACCCGGACGGTGTTGATCCATGGCGCATCCTGCAAACCAGCGGGAGCGACATCAAAAGCGCAATCCCGATGGGGTCCGTGCTGACGCTGCCCGCCACCGGTTCGGAATCCAACAAAGGCGCAGTTATCTCGCGCAAAACCACCGGCGATAAGCAGGCTTTCCATTCTGAACATGTGCAGCCGGTCTTTGCGGTACTGGACCCGGTTTATACCTACACCCTGCCGCCGCGTCAGGTGGCCAATGGCGTGGTTGATGCGTTTGTGCATACCGTTGAGCAGTATGTGACGTATCCGGTCGATGCCAAAATTCAGGATCGCTTTGCGGAAGGCATTTTGCTGACGCTGATTGAAGACGGCCCGAAAGCGCTAAAAGACCCGGAAAACTATGACGTTCGCGCCAACGTGATGTGGGCAGCGACTCAGGCGCTGAACGGCCTGATTGGCGCTGGCGTGCCGCAGGACTGGGCAACGCATATGCTGGGCCACGAACTGACGGCTATGCACGGTCTGGATCATGCGCAGACGCTGGCGGTCGTACTTCCCGCGCTGTGGAATGAGAAACGTGATACCAAACGCGCTAAATTGCTGCAATACGCCGAGCGCGTATGGAACATCACCGACGGCACTGAAGACGAGCGTATCGACGCAGCCATTGCGGCCACCCGTAATTTCTTCGAGCAACTGGGCGTCCCGACGCGCCTGTCTGGCTATGGCCTTGATGGCAGTTCAATTCCGGCCTTGCTGGCGAAACTGGAAGAGCACGGCATGACGCAACTGGGTGAACACAAAGATATTACCCTGGATGTCAGCCGCCGCATTTACGAGGCAGCTCGCTAAGCTTTTTTCACCTCTGACTTTCGTTTTTGGGCATTTCGTCCAGACTTAAGTCACCCCACATCACCGGAGGCTCCCCTCCGGTGATGAGTAAATGAAGGAGGAAAAATGGCAAACCAAACCGTAATTAAGCTTCAGGATGGCAACGTAATGCCCCAACTGGGGTTAGGCGTATGGAAAGCCGGTAACGACGAGGTCGTCTCCGCCATTCATAAAGCACTGGAGGTCGGCTATCGTTCCATTGATACCGCCGCCGCCTACAAAAATGAAGACGGCGTGGGTAAAGCGCTAGCCGACGCCGGTATCCCCCGCGATGAGTTATTCATCACCACGAAACTGTGGAATGACGACCAGAAACGCCCCCGCGACGCGTTGATGGAGAGTCTGGAAAAACTACAGCTTGATTATCTTGATTTGTATCTGATGCATTGGCCGGTTCCGGCAATTGATCACTATGTTGACGCCTGGCAGGGCATGATTGAGCTACAAAAAGAGGGGCTGATTAAGAGCATCGGGGTGTGTAATTTCCAGGTTAACCACCTCCAGCGTCTGATTGATGAAACGGGCGTTACGCCGGTGATTAACCAGATAGAGCTGCATCCGCTGATGCAACAACGCCAGCTGCATGCGTGGAATGCGACGCATAAAATCCAGACCGAATCCTGGAGTCCCCTGGCGCAAGGCGGCGAAGGCGTATTTGATCAAAAAATCATTCGCGACCTGGCAGACAAGTACGGGAAGACGCCGGCACAGATTGTCATTCGCTGGCACCTCGACAACGGGCTGGTGGTGATCCCGAAATCCGTTACGCCATCGCGTATCGCCGAGAATTTTGACGTCTGGGATTTCCGCCTTGATAAAGACGAACTGAGCGAAATTGCAAAGCTCGATCAGGGCAAACGCTTAGGCCCCGATCCTGACCAGTTCGGCGGCTAATTCTCGCCTTTCAAGCCCGGTTTCCTGCCGGGCTTTTTCTCTGACACATTAAGAAACAATTGACGCCAGGTTATCAGTGTATTTTCCGCACATCCCAGTGCAGCATAACCTTCAGATAACCCACTAATTATCAATGGTTATTATAAATATCATCAATTCATATTAAATATTTATAGGTGTCAACACTGTGGCGGAAAACAGACCTCAGGGAGTTAAATGGCTCCCATTAATTCTCATTCTTATTATTGCCGCCATACTCTGGCAACTGACCCCACCGACAGGGTTAAGCGCGCCAGCCTGGCATTCGGCTATTATCTTCGTTGCCACCATTGCCTCGATTGTCGCAAAGGTCTTGCCGATCGGCGCGGTAGGTATTATCGGGATTACGGTTTTTGCCCTCGCTTATGCCGCTGGGGATAAAACCGCCAGTGGGGCCATCACAACAGCCCTGAGTGAATTAAACAGCTCGCTGATCTGGCTTATCGTCGTGGCCTTTATGATCGCCCGTGGCTTTATTAAAACCGGGCTGGGACGACGGATCGCCTTACAGATGATTCGTCTGTTAGGAAAAAGAACGCTGGGGCTTGCCTATGGTCTGGCCTTTGCCGACCTGATTCTCTCGCCCGCTATGCCCAGCAATACCGCACGCTGCGGCGGCGTTATCTATCCGATTGCCGACTCGCTGGCACGCAGTTTCGATTCTCGCCCGGAAGATGAGTCGCGCAGTAAAATCGGGACGTTCCTGATCACCTGTATCGGTAACGTCAACGACGTCACCGCCGCTCTGTTTATGACCGGCTATACCGGAAATCTGCTGGCGGTAAAACTGGCGGCTAACGCTGGCGTGACGCTGACCTGGGGGAGTTGGTTTATGGCAGCGCTACTGCCGTGCCTGGTATCGCTGCTGATCGTGCCGGTGCTGGTGTACTGGCTGACCCGCCCGGAAATCAAACACACGCCCGATGCCCCGGCGCTGGCGCGTAACGAGCTGGCGCAAATGGGGCCGATGTCGCGTGGTGAGTGGCTGATGCTGGGCACCGTCGGCGTATTGCTGATTCTGTGGATTTTTGGCGATGTGCTGGGCGTTGATGCGACCACGGCGTCGTTCGTGGGCCTTTCCATCCTGCTGCTCAGCGGCGTCCTGAGCTGGGAAGATGTTAAAAGCGAAAAAGGCGCATGGGACACGCTCATCTGGTTTGCCGCACTGTTGATGATGGCGAATCAGTTGAAAAAACTGGGCTTCACCACCTGGTTCGGCAATCTCATTGGCGACAGCATCGGCAGTACGATGCACGGCACCAGTTGGGTTATCGTGTTGTTGTTACTGAACGCCGCGTATTTCTATACCCATTACTTCTTTGCCAGCGGCAATGCACAGATCGCCGCGCTGTATGCCGTGTTTCTCGGCGTCGGGCTACACCTGCATATTCCGGCAGCGCCCATGGCGCTGATGCTGGCCTTCACCAGCAGTCTGTATTGCTCTCTGACGCAGTACACTCACGCTCGCGGGCCGATTTTGTTTGGCGCCGGGTATGTCCCCACGGGTGTCTGGTGGCGAACGGGTTTTGTCATCAGTCTGTTTAATCAGGCAGTCTTTTTGACCGTCGGCCTCGCGTGGTGGAAGGTGTTAGGACTGTATTAAGCAATAAAAAAGGGCTGCCAGCGCAGCCCTCATGCTTACCATCACACCCACCCGTTATACCGGGAAGGTTGATTTATCGCCCGGCCACCTTACCGCGCTTTTTATTGGCGGCAAAGCTCTGACGCTGATGCGCCACCGGCGTGTGTTTGGTCAGCGCCGGACGGGTGTTACGGTTCTGACGACGCGCCTCACGCATCTCTTCCAGCGTCGGCGCAGGCACCAGACACTCGCGACGTCCGCCAATCAGATGTTTTTTCCCCATCTCTTCCAGCGCCTGACGAATAAGCGGCCAGTTTGCCGGATCGTGATAGCGCAGCAGCGCTTTATGCAGACGACGCTGCTTATCGCCCTTCGGCACCACCACATCTTCACTCTTATAACCGATTTTACCCAGCGGGTTTTTGCCGGTGTAATACATGGTGGTCGAGTTGGCCAGCGGCGACGGGTAGAAGTTCTGCACCTGATCGAGACGGAAGCGATGTTTCTTCAGCCACAGCGCCAGATTTACCATATCTTCATCACGCGTCCCCGGGTGAGCAGAGATGAAGTATGGGATCAGATACTGCTCTTTCCCCGCCTGCTTCGAGTAGAGGTCGAACAGTTCTTTGAAGCGATCATAGCTGCCCATGCCCGGCTTCATCATCTTCGACAGCGGTCCTTCTTCGGTGTGCTCCGGCGCAATCTTCAAATAGCCGCCAACGTGATGGCTCGCCAGCTCTTTGATATAGCGCGGATCTTCCACGGCAATGTCGTAACGCACACCGGAGGCGATCAGGATCTTCTTGATTCCTTTCAGATCGCGCGCACGGCGATAGAGATTAATGGTCGGTTCGTGGTTGGTATCCATATGCGGACAGATATCCGGATAAACACACGACAGGCGACGACAGGTCTGTTCTGCGCGCGGTGACTTACAGCGCAGCATATACATGTTAGCCGTCGGTCCGCCGAGATCGGAGATCACGCCGGTAAAACCAGGCACAGTATCACGGATCGCTTCGATCTCATTGATGATCGAATCTTCAGAACGGCTCTGAATAATGCGTCCTTCGTGTTCAGTGATCGAACAGAAGGAACATCCGCCGAAACAGCCGCGCATAATGTTGATGGAAAAACGGATCATCTCGTAGGCCGGAATACGGCTGTTGCCGTATGCCGGGTGTGGCACGCGCTTATACGGCAGGGCAAAAACGCTGTCCATCTCTTCAGTGGAGAGCGGGATCGCCGGCGGGTTGATCCAGATATAGCGGTCGCCATGCTTTTGCATCAGCGCACGCGCACAGCCGGGGTTGGTTTCATGATGCAGAATCCGCGAAGCGTGCGCATACAACACTTTGTCGCCCTTCACTTTTTCAAAGGACGGCAGCAGAACGTAGGTTTTTTCCCACGGTTTCGGACGCGCGGGTTGCACGGTAATGGCTTTTGCTTCCTGCTTTTTCGGTGCCACCGGTTTGTTATCCGCGCACGGTAAGTCTTCACCATACGGATGCGGAATCGGGTCAATTTTCCCTGGCGTATCCAGACGCGTGGAATCCACGCCGCTCCAGCCTGGCAGCGCTTCTTTCACCATGATCGCGGTGTTACGCACATCGCGGATCTGATCGATGCTTTCGCCCATCGCCAGACGGTGCGCCACTTCCACCAGAGGACGCTCGCCGTTGCCAAACATCAGCATATCGGCTTTAGAATCCACCAGCACGGAACGGCGCACGGTATCGGACCAGTAATCATAATGCGCGGTACGACGCAGACTCGCTTCGATACCGCCGAGGATCACCGGCACATCTTTCCAGGCCTCTTTACAGCGTTGGGTATAGACCAGCGTAGCGCGGTCCGGTCGCTTGCCCGCGACGTTATCCGGCGTGTAGGCATCGTCATGGCGCAGGCGGCGATCGGCAGTGTAGCGGTTGATCATGGAGTCCATGTTGCCGGCGGTTACGCCGAAAAACAGGTTCGGTTTGCCCAGACGCATAAAGTCGTCTTTGCTGTTCCAGTCGGGCTGCGCAATGATGCCGACCCGGAAGCCCTGGGCCTCCAGCATACGGCCGCAAATCGCCATGCCAAAGCTTGGGTGATCGACATACGCATCACCGGTAACCAAAATAATGTCGCAGCTATCCCAGCCAAGTTGATCCATTTCGTCGCGTGACATCGGCAAAAAAGGAGCGGGACCAAAACAGGCCGCCCAGTACTGAGGCCAGGAGAAGAGATCTCTGTCTGGCTGGATCAGGGATATTGCGCTCATAGTGCTTCCAAAAATGGTAAAAAAATAATCAAAGGCCGGCGATTATATGCCGGAACGTAAGAGAAATCGAAAGATAATCTCTCTCGCGTAGCACCGCGAGAGAGAAGAGGATTACGGCGCCGGATTCACCAGAATTTGACCGATGGAACCACGGTCCGCCATTTCCAGCGTCTGGCTGTGGAAGTAGAACGGGAAATGCGCCCAGGAAGGCTGTCCGTAGTAAACCAGCAGCTCGACCTGCCCATCCACCCAGACGGTATCTTTCCAGCCACGATCTTCCGGGAACGGCATCGCGCCGTTGACGTTACGCACCAGGAACGACACGCCTTCGATGTGGAACGACTGCGGCATATCCGCCCGCACCGTCCAGCGCTCCCAGGAACCCTGCTGGGCAGTGACATCAATGCGGTTCACGTCCCACAGTTGCCCGTTGATGCCCGGATCGTCGCCCAGGCTGATATCGCGGCTACGAATCGGCGCACCGCTCATGATTTCAGTCGGCAGCAAACGCATCGGCAGGCTGTCAGTGACCAGCGGTAACAGGCCAGTTGGGCGCAGCGTCAGCACCAGCGTCGAAACCAGAATGCTCGACGGCTCAAAGAAGCCACGGATCCTGTCGACAATGCTCGCCGCTTCGCCGCAGGTAATCGACACTTCATCGCCATTAGTCATATCGACCAGAATTTCACGGCGCTCGCCCGGCGCCAGCGACAGTTGTTTTACCGACACCGGCGCAGGCAAAAAGCCCTGATCGCCCGAGATCACGTGCAGCGCGCGTCCGTCACTCATCTGCAACTGATAGCGGCGCGAGTTAGAAGCGTTTAACAAACGCAGGCGCACCCAACCGCGAGAGACTTCCACGTAAGGACTTTGCGCACCGTTAACCAGCAGCGTATCGCCAACAAAGCCCCCGCTTCCGGGTTCGCTGTATTCCGGCGTGCCGAAGTTATCCAGACGCTTGTCCTGAATAATAATTGGGAAGTCATCGACACCGTAATGGTTGGGGATCGGCAGCGATTTACTGACCTCATCCTCTACCAGCCACATCCCGGCCAGGCCATTATAAACCTGCTGCGCGGTGCGGTTCGGCGTATTGGCGTGATACCACAGCGTGGCGGCGTTCTGACGGATGGGGAGTACCGGCGCCCAGTCGGCGTTTGGCGACATCATGCGCGCCGGACCGCCCATCAGCGGCCCCGGAACCTGTAAACCCGCGATGGTCATTGAGACGTTTTCCGCCAGACGGTTACTGTAGATCAGCTTAACGTCATCCCCTTTCCAGACGCGGATCGTCGGCCCGAGGTAACGCCCGTTAATCCCCCAGACCGGCGCACGCGTCCCTTGGGTAAACGACCAGTGCGAACGCTGCAGCGTCATAAACAGCGGCTGGCCCCGACGGGACTCCAGGAGCGGCGGAACGGGCAGCGGCTGTTGCTGACCGGCAGCATTGGCCCTCAGCGGAACGGCACCTGCGCACAGAGCGATCCCCGATGCCTGAATGAACTGACGCCGACTGAGTGACATATAAGCTCCATGTAAAACTGGCTAAAATACGGGCAGGAACTCGTTTCCTGCAAAAAACCTGGATCAAACCTTCCCGGCGGCTTCTCGCTCGGCGACTTCTTTATCCAGTTCAGCAATCTTTTGTTCCATCAACGAGCGGCAGTGCGCAGCCAGTTCACGAACCTGATCTTTACCATACTGACTGATATCCACCGGCGGCAGCATTTCCACAATCACCAGGCCATTCTTCAGGCGGTTAAGATTAATTTTATTCGAGGTATTGGACACGCACACCGGAATAATCGGGACGCCGGCCGCAATCGCGGCATGAAAAGCCCCGGTTTTAAACGGCAGCAGGCCACGCCCCCGGCTGCGGGTCCCTTCCGGGAACATCCAGATGGAGATACGACGCTTTTTAAAATGATTCACTACTTCAGCAATCGTGCCGTGCGCTTTCGCACGATTATTGCGGTCGATCAGCAGGTTACCCGTCAACCAGTACAGCTGGCCAAAAAACGGGATCCACAGCAGGCTTTTCTTTCCGACAGTGACGGTCGGTGGCTGAACGATATTCGCGGCGGTCACCATATCGTAGTTATTCTGGTGATTGGCAATATAAATTGCGTTGCCGTAACTTTCCGCATCCGCGGGTTTACGACACTCCACCTTCAGACCGAACACCGGCGCCAGACGACCAAACATATGGCCGAAGGTCGCGACGTGCTTTGGGTTACGCGGGCTGAGCAGGCAGTAAAGAGAACCAAATACACACACCAGAATGGAATAGATAACGGTAATAATAAGTCGAAAAATAAATAGCATAACAACCTCTGAAGGCCTAAGAGCCCGGGATTCTACGTCACCTGCTATCAGGTTAGGGTATTGTTAATGTGGCTCTCTGGAAAACGGTATTGTTAATCGCGCCTCACGAATAAACAACGGTTTTACGGGAAATTTTACTGTTTTCCGGCCTGGCGGCATCATTCAAACCGCAGGCCGGATTAGGTATTAACGCCGCCATCCGGCACGATAGTGTTGCCTGATGGCGGTGCGTTGCGCCTTATCAGGCCTACTCATGCCTTCAGGCGCTTAAAACGTCTTACTCTTCGCTGTCGCCACTGCTGGCACGACGCGGCGAATCAATGTCGATGCGATCGATACGTTGCAAACCGCGCATCAACGTCCCGCGACGGCCGCGCTCGCCTGCCACCTTCTGCAACTCTTCAGGACGCAGTTTGATCTTACGTTTGCCGACGTGAATCGTCAGCGTACTTTGCGGCGGCAGAACGTAGAGTAACGCCAACGCATCATCGCCTCGCGCCGCTTCAGCAGACGGAATGTTGATGATCTTGTTCCCTTTGCCTTTCGACAACTGCGGCAGATCGCTGACCGGGAACATCAGCATACGTCCGGCCGTCGTTATCGCCAGCAGCATGTCCGTTTCATCTTCAATCACCACCGGCGGCATCACACGAGCATTATCCGGGAGCGTAATCAACGTCTTACCGGCACGGTTACGTGCCACCAGATCGTTGAACGTACAGACGAAACCGTAACCCGCATTCGATGCCATCAACAGTTTCTGCTCATCGCCTTCCATCAGCATATGCTCAACGGTCGCGCCTGGCGGTAGCGTCAGTTTGCCGGTCAACGGTTCGCCCTGACCCCTCGCCGACGGCAGCGTGATCGGATCAATAGCGTAGCTGCGCCCGGTGGTGTCGATAAACACCACGGGCTGATTGCTCTTCCCTTTCACTGCGGATTTAAAGCTGTCGCCCGCTTTGTAGTTCAGCCCCTGCGCGTCGATGTCATGGCCTTTGGCGCTACGCACCCAGCCCATCTGCGACAACACGATCGTCACCGGCTCAGACGGCAACATGTCATGTTCGCTCATCGCTTTCGCTTCTTCACGTTCGCGCAGCGGTGAACGGCGATCGTCGCCATAGGCGTCGGCATCGGCCTGCAGCTCTTTCTTCAGCAGGGTATTCATTTTGCGTTCCGACGCGAGGATGGCCTGTAACTGATCGCGTTCTTTCGCCAGTTCATCCTGCTCACCGCGAATCTTCATCTCTTCCAGTCTGGCGAGATGACGCAATTTCAGTTCGAGGATCGCTTCGGCCTGTGTTTCGGTGATACCAAAACGCGACATCAGCGCCGGTTTGGGTTCATCTTCCGTCCGGATGATCTCAATGACTTCGTCAATATTGAGAAACGCCACCAGCAAACCTTCCAGGATATGCAGGCGTTTGAGGACTTTCTCCAGGCGATAGTTCAGACGGCGACGCACGGTATCGCGACGGAACGCCAGCCACTCGGTGAGGATCTCCAGCAGGTTTTTCACCGCCGGACGCCCGTCAAGACCGATCATATTGAGGTTAATACGATAGCTCTTTTCCAGATCGGTGGTGGCAAACAGGTGGTTCATCACCTGCTCCATGTCCACGCGATTGGAACGCGGCACCACCACCAGACGGGTCGGGTTTTCGTGGTCTGACTCATCGCGCAAATCGTCTACCATCGGCAGCTTTTTATTGCGCATCTGGGCCGCGATTTGCTCCAGCACGCGCGCGCCGGAAACCTGGTGCGGTAGCGCGGTAATCACCACCGCGCCGTCTTCTTTCTTCCACACCGCGCGCATGCGCACGGAGCCGCGCCCGTTTTCATAAATTTTACGAATTTCGGCGCGCGGAGTAATGATTTCCGCTTCGGTCGGGTAGTCCGGGCCGTGGACAATATCCAGCAGTTCGTCCAGCGTCGTTTTCGGCTGCTCAATCAGGGTGATCGCGGCTTTTGCCACTTCACGCAGGTTGTGCGGCGGAATATCGGTCGCCATGCCGACTGCGATACCAGTCGTACCGTTAAGCAGGATGTTCGGCAGACGCGCGGGCAGCATTTTCGGCTCTTGCATCGTTCCGTCGAAGTTTGGTACCCAGTCAGCGGTTCCCTGGCCGAGTTCGCTCAGCAGCAGTTCGGCGTATTTTGACAGGCGGGATTCGGTATAACGCATCGCCGCGAAGGATTTCGGATCGTCCGGCGCCCCCCAGTTCCCCTGGCCATCAACCAGCGGGTAACGGTAAGAGAACGGCTGCGCCATCAGCACCATCGCCTCATAGCAGGCGCTGTCTCCGTGCGGGTGGTATTTACCCAACACGTCGCCGACGGTACGGGCGGATTTTTTAAATTTGGCGCTGGCGTTCAGCCCCAGCTCTGACATCGCATAGACGATGCGGCGCTGAACGGGTTTCAGACCATCGCCAATAAACGGCAACGCCCTGTCCATGATGACGTACATGGAATAATTCAGATAGGCGTTTTCCGTGAATTCATGCAGCGCAAGGCGCTCTGCCATATCGCTCATTAATCGTGATTCCTCAACTGTAAGCCCGCCAGATACGCGGTATCTTTTCGGGCAATATTGCCGCAGATACTACCTTATCTGACGCGTTGAGTCACAAAGAAAAGGGCCGCGAACGCGGCCCTGACAGGGATTATTTGCTGACTTTAGTGATTTGCTTCACGTCAATTTCGACGGAATTCCAGTCTTTGTCCACTTCACCCTGAATTTCAACGGTATCCTGAGGGGTGACCGTCACACCATTCCAGCGTTTATGGTCAATGTCGACATTGATCGTACCGGTGGCATCTTTGAACACGTAGAGGTCATCGGAAATGCGTTCAACGATGTTGCCACGCAGCGTCACCCAGGTGTCATCACGCAAGGATTTCGCACTTTCTACCGTCGTACTACTGCCGTTAGGTCCCTGGAAGCCGCCGCTCTGCGTTTGCGTCGCAGACGGACCGGAAAAACCACCCTGTTGCGCCGCCAGAACCGGTGCGGAACAGATCGCCATAACAGCGAAAATTGCAGCTAATTTCTTCATGATCATTTCTCCCTTTGATGTCATCTCACGAGCATTAAACACGGTAATCCTTAACGAGTTCTTAAGGCAAAAAAAAGTCTCTTTTTTGCTGTACAACACAGGCGACATCAGGGTTTACTTGCCGTTATGACAGCAGGCGCAGGGATGAAAAATGCGAATTTTACTGGTTGAAGATGATGCGTTGATTGGCGACGGCATCAAAACAGGTTTGAGTAAAATGGGGTTTAGCGTCGACTGGTTTACCGAAGGTCGTCAGGGGAAAGAAGCGCTCTACAGCGCGCCTTACGACGCGGTGATCCTCGATCTCACCTTACCGGGAATGGACGGACGCGACATTCTGCGCGACTGGCGCGAACAGGGAAAGCGCGAGCCGGTGCTTATCCTTACCGCACGCGATGCGCTGGCCGAGCGAGTGGAAGGCCTTCGCCTCGGAGCGGATGATTATCTGTGTAAGCCCTTTGCACTGATTGAGGTCGCCGCCAGGCTGGAGGCGCTGATGCGTCGTGCCAGCGGGCAGGCCAGCAGTGAACTGCGTCACGGGCAGGTTACCTTAACGCCCGGCGATCGGGTTGCAACGCTGGCGGGTGAACCGCTGATACTCAAGCCTAAGGAATTCGCACTTCTGGAGTTACTGATGCGTAATACCGGGCGCGTACTGCCGCGCAAACTCATCGAAGAGAAGCTGTATAACTGGGACGAAGAGGTCACCAGCAATGCCGTCGAAGTGCATGTTCACCACCTGCGTCGCAAACTGGGCAGCGATTTCATTCGCACCGTCCACGGCATCGGCTATACGCTTGGCGAGGCCTCCTCGTGACCCGGCGACTCAGCCTGCGCGTCAGGCTTACCCTCATCTTTTTGATTCTGGCTGCCATCACCTGGGCGGCGTCGAGTTTTGTCGCCTGGAAAAAAACGACCGATAATGTCGATGAATTGTTTGATACGCAGTTAATGCTCTTCGCCAAACGGCTGATTACGCTCGATATCAACGAACTGCATGCGACAGAACGGATGGCGCATACGCCAAAAAAATTCAAGCACGGGCATATTGACGATGATGTGCTGACGTTTGCCGTCTATACCACGGAGGGCAAGATGGTGCTGCATGATGGCGACAATGGTCAGAACATCCCTTATAGCTACCGCCGGGAAGGGTTTGATGACGGTCAATTAATTGGCGATGACGATAAATGGCGCTTTATCTGGCTGACCTCCGCCGATGGTAAGTACCGCATCGTCGTCGGTCAGGAATGGGAATACCGCGAAGATATGGCGCTGGCGATTGTGACGGCGCAACTGGTCCCCTGGCTTATCGCATTGCCATTAATGCTGCTGTTGCTGATTATGCTGCTGCATCGGGAACTCATGCCGCTGAAAAAGCTGGCGCAGGCGCTGCGCTTACGCGATCCAGAGTCCAGCGAGCCGCTCAGTTCAGACGGCGTACCGAGTGAAGTGCGCCCGCTGGTGGAATCTCTCAACCAGCTCTTTATCCGAATCCATAAAACTATGGTGCGCGAGCGGCGCTTCACCTCTGACGCCGCCCACGAACTGCGCAGTCCGTTAACGGCGCTGAAAGTCCAGACGGAGGTGGCGCAACTGTCAGATGATGACCCGTTAGCGCGGGAGAAAGCGCTGATGCAACTCCATACGGGCATCGATCGCGCCACACGTCTGGTCGATCAGCTTCTGACGCTCTCCCGCCTCGATTCGCTGGATAACCTGCAGGATGTGGCAATGCTCTCTCTTGCGGACGTGCTTCAGTCTGCCGTTATGGATATCTGGCAGCCCGCACAACAGGCGCAGATTGATGTGCGTTTGCAAATCAATGCCCACGATGTGACACGCGCCGGACAACCACTGCTGTTAAGCCTGCTGGTGCGCAATCTGCTGGATAACGCCATCCGCTACAGCCCGAAAGGCAGCGTGGTTGAAGTTACGCTCGACGGCAGACAGTTTACCGTCAGAGATAATGGCCCAGGCGTCACGACGGATGTCTTGCCCCACATTGGTGAGCGTTTCTATCGCCCGCCAGGCCAGCAGGTTACCGGCAGTGGGCTGGGGCTGTCGATTGTCCGCCGCATTGCCGCGCTGCACGGAATGACGGTGTCGTTTGGCAATGCGCCAGACGGCGGTTTTATCGCCACAATGCGCTGGTGATCCTCGATTATTGCATCAAAAGCAAAAGACTTTGCACATTTTGCTAATTTCACCGTGCCGCATGTTGACGTAAAATTAACCTCAAACGCATTTCTGAGAGAGATTAACAATGAGCAACATCCTGATTATCAACGGCGCGAAAAAATTCGCCCATTCCAACGGCCAACTGAATGACACGCTGACGGAAGTCGCTGACGGCACGCTGCGTGACCTCGGGCATAACGTAAAAATCGTTCGCGCTGACGGCGATTACGACGTGAAAGAAGAAGTACAGAACTTCGTCTGGGCTGACGTGGTTATCTGGCAGATGCCGGGTTGGTGGATGGGTGCGCCGTGGACCGTTAAAAAATACATTGATGACGTGTTTACCGAAGGTCACGGCACACTGTATGCCAGCGATGGTCGTACCCGCTCAGATGCCTCGAAAAAATACGGTTCCGGCGGCCTGATTCAGGGCAAAAAATATATGCTTTCCCTGACCTGGAACGCGCCGATGGAAGCCTTCACCGATAAAGATCAGTTCTTCCACGGCGTGGGGGTTGATGGCGTTTATTTGCCGTTCCATAAGGCGAATCAATTCCTGGGAATGGAAGCGCTGCCGACCTTTATTACCAATGACGTCATTAAAATGCCGGATGTACCACGCTCAATTGCAGAATATCGCGAGCATCTGACGAAAATTTTTGGTTAACTGGTTATCTGAAATTAGAAGGAGTTAACCATGCTTACCGTTATTGCTGAAATCCGCACCCGTCCGGGACAACATCACCGTCAGGCCGTCCTGGATCAGTTTGCGAAAATCGTTCCAACCGTACTGAAAGAAGAAGGCTGCCACGGCTACGCGCCGATGGTGGATCATGCGGCTAACGTGAGTTTCCAGACCACGGCGCCGGATTCAATCGTGATGATTGAACAGTGGGAAAGCATCGCGCATCTTGAAGCGCACCTGCAGACCCCGCATATGAAAGCCTACAGCGAAGCCGTTAAGGGCGACGTACTGGAGATGAATATTCGTATTCTGGAATCCGGTATTTAAGCGTAGTGCCGGGTCTCAGACCCGGCCAATACGCAGTCAGGGCAATGCTTTTTTCAGTCTCCGCACTGCTTCTTCCAGTTCATCCGCCGTTGGCGTCGCAAAAGACATTCGCAGCGTCCGTTTGTCCGGATTATCGCAGAAGAAAAACTCTCCCGGTACGAATACCACTTTTTCCTGCAATGTGCGGGAAAGCCAGGTGGTGGTATCGAAATCGTAACGGAACGTCCCCCACAGGAACATCCCTCCCTGCGGCATATGGAATGAGATATGCTCGCCCAATTCGCTACGCATCGCATCCGCCAGCACATTACATTTCTCACGATACGCCTGACGAATGAGCGTAATTTGATCGTCCAGACGGCCTAACGTCAAATAGCTGGCCGCCATCGCCTGCGAATGCGCGCTGGTATGCAGATCCGTCGCCTGTTTAACGATGGTCGCTTTTTGTCTGATCCATTCCGGCAGTACTACCCAACCCACACGCAGACCTGGGGCCAGAATCTTGGAAAAGGTCGAGGTGTAAATCACTCGCTCAGGGCACCCGCTCTCCCGGGCATGCTGGGACAGCGTTTTATAGGTCTCGTCGGTGAAGTTAATTTCGCCGTAGGGATCATCTTCGACGATGGCAAAATCATGCTGTTTCGCCAGTTGTACCAACTTCTGACGACGGGCATCACTCAGTACCACGCCGCCGGGGTTACCAAACGTTGGCACAATGTACACAAACTTAATCGTGTTGTTCTGTAGCAACACTTCCAGATCGTCTACGATCATACCGTCTTTATCCGTGCCAACAGACAAAATATCCGCCTGAGAAAGTTGCAGCACCTGCAAGGCGGCAAGATAAGTCGGACGTTCGACGACCACTTTGTCGCCCGGATTGATCATCGTTCTCGCCAGGATATCCAGCGACTGCTGTGAACCATTGGTCACCAGGATTGCGTCAGACGCGGCCTGAATACCTCGTTTCTGGCACAACTGACTGATGGCTTCACGCAGAGGCGGAAAACCTTCGCTCAGGCCGTACTGGAACGCATCCAGAAACTGATTTTCCATCATGTTGCGCGTGGCCATTTCCAGCCCTGTGTTATCAAACAGTTCCGGGCTGGGAATACCGCCGCCCAGCGAAATCACGCCAGGCATTTTGCTATGTTTGAGTAATTCCCTGATAGCGGAGGGTTTAAGGGCGTCGACGCTCTTAGAGAGATGTGTGTTGTTCATCCTGTTTCCTTATTATGTATTTTTGGCGTCCATCCCCGGTCAGTACCATAACGTCAATCCGCGTTCTCGCCTCGATTGAGCCTAATAGACCTCTCTGGCAAGATCAATCAGATATCCTGAAAGCAAAAGGGTAAGCCATCATGGCTTACCCTTTTGATTAACAATGAAGCGGATAATTACCCGTCGATATCCGCGAGGTCGCCTTTTTCTTGCAACCAGTTACGGCGATCTTCGGAGCGTTTCTTCGCCAGCAGCATATCCATCATGGCGGTAGTGCGCTGATCGTCCTCATCATCAATGATAAGCTGGACCAGGCGACGCGTGTTGGGATCCAGCGTGGTTTCGCGCAACTGCATCGGGTTCATTTCACCCAGCCCTTTAAAGCGCTGTACGTTCGGCTTACCTTTCTTGCGCTTTAACTGTTCCAGTACGCCCGCTTTCTCTTCTTCCGTCAGCGCGTAATAGACCTCTTTGCCGAGGTCAATACGATACAACGGCGGCAGCGCGACGTAGACATGTCCGTGTTTTACCAGCGTGCGGAAATGCTTCACAAACAGGGCGCAAAGCAGCGTGGCGATGTGCAGACCATCGGAGTCTGCATCCGCCAGGATACAGATCTTGCCATAACGTAACTGACTCAGATCGTCGCTGTCCGGATCGATGCCGATCGCAACAGAAATATCGTGGACTTCCTGCGAGGCCAGCACTTCATCAGAAGAGACTTCCCAGGTATTCAGGATCTTACCCTTCAGCGGCATGATCGCCTGATATTCACGATCGCGCGCCTGCTTGGCGGAGCCGCCTGCTGAGTCCCCTTCCACCAGGAACAGTTCGGTACGATTCAGATCCTGCGCGGTACAGTCCGCCAGTTTTCCCGGCAGCGCCGGACCGCTGGTCAGCTTTTTGCGCACCACTTTTTTCGCCGCGCGCAGTCGGCGCTGGGCGCTGGAGATCACCATCTCCGCCAACTGCTCGGCTGACTGGACGTTCTGGTTCAGCCACAGGCTGAAGGCATCTTTCACCACGCCAGAGACGAACGCTGCACACTGACGCGACGAGAGACGCTCTTTGGTCTGTCCGGCAAACTGCGGATCCTGCATTTTCACCGACAGCACGTAGGCGCAGCGATCCCAGATATCTTCCGCTGAGAGCTTCACGCCGCGCGGCAGAATGTTGCGGTATTCGCAGAACTCACGCATCGCGTCAAGCAACCCCTGACGCAGACCATTGACGTGCGTCCCGCCCTGCATGGTTGGGATCAGGTTCACGTAGCTTTCGGTCAGCAGTTCGCCACCTTCCGGCAGCCACAACAGCGCCCAGTCGACCGTTTCCGTGTCACCGGAAAAATTGCCGATGAACGGTTTTTCCGGCAGCGTAGGCAGGCCGTTTACCGCTTCGCGCAGATAATCGTTCAGGCCATCCTGATAGCACCAGCGCTGTTCGCTGTTATTAACTTCATCTTTAAAGGTGATTTCAACGCCAGGGCACAGCACCGCTTTCGCTTTCAGCACATGTGTTAAGCGGGAGACGGAAAAGCGGGGACTGTCGAAAAAGGTTTCGTCAGGCCAGAAGTGAACGCTGGTGCCGGTATTGCGCTTACCGCAGGTGCCAACAACCTGCAAATCCTGAACTTTATCACCATTTTCAAACGCAATATTATACACCTGCCCATCACGGCGCACGTTCACTTCCACGCGCTTCGACAGGGCGTTAACCACGGAGATCCCTACGCCGTGCAGGCCGCCGGAGAACTGGTAGTTTTTATTCGAGAACTTGCCGCCCGCATGCAGCCGACAGAGGATCAGTTCAACCGCCGGAACGCCTTCTTCCGGGTGAATGTCCACGGGCATACCGCGACCGTCATCGATAACTTCCAGAGATTGATCGGCATGTAAAATCACATCCACGCGTTTCGCGTGGCCTGCCAGTGCTTCATCCACACTGTTATCAATCACTTCCTGCCCAAGATGGTTAGGGCGCGTCGTATCGGTATACATCCCCGGGCGACGGCGTACCGGCTCAAGCCCAGTGAGTACCTCAATGGCATCAGCGTTATAAGTTTGCGTCATGGTTTTAATAGCAATTCGAAATGATTGTCAGCAACTGTGCAGTCCAAGGAAATCGACAATCGGGTTGAAATAATCTTCGAAGCCAGTGAATGCGTGGTTTCCACCTTCAATTACAGTCTGGCGGCAAGAAGCGTAATACGCCACTGCCTGGCGGTAATCCAGCACTTCATCACCCGTCTGTTGCAGCAGCCAGAGTAAATCTGACGCTTCCAGCGGGTCGATCTGCATGACTTTTAGATCGTAAATATGGCGTGACTCTAGCACATATTGCTGCCCCGTGTAGGGGTTCTCGTTCTGACCGAGGTAGTCAGTCAACAGTTCAAATGGCCGGACCGCCGGGTTGACGACCACCGCGGGCAGCATAAAGCACTGTGACAGCCAGGTGGCGTAATAACCGCCCAACGACGATCCCACTACGCCCAACGGCTCGCCGCCATGTTCCAGCACGATAGACTCCAGCATCTCTGCGGCATCAGCCGGATACGGCGGCAGTTGCGGCACAATCATTTCGATATGAGGATACTGTTCGCGCAGCCAGTTCTTCAGCAAACAGGCCTTCGCCGAACGGGGCGAGCTATTGAAGCCGTGCAAATAGAGAAGCGTAGACATCAGTAGCCTTCAGAAGCGGTATCAGGTCGGAACTCAGCACCCTGCAAACGACAGACGTCCGTTTTCAACGTACCGTCGGCAAACAGCTCCAGCGTACGCCAGCCAGGAGCGATGTTATCAAGGGTAAAGTTCGCGCAATGGGGTTTAAACTGAACGCAGGTGGAGGGTGTCGCCAGCAGACGGCGCCCATTCCAGTCGAGATCCAGTTCCTGATGAATATGCCCACACAGCAGATACTTCACGCACGGGTAATTCACCAGCACGTTGTCCAGTTCTGCGGCGTTACGCAAGCTGTGTTGATCCAGCCAACTGCATCCTGCCGGCATCGGATGATGGTGCAAAAGCAGCAGAGTGTGGCGCTCAGGGGCTTCGGCCAGTTTGCGCTCCAGCCACTCGAGCTGAAATTCACTCAGTTCGCCGTGAGGCACGCCGAAGACCTGACTGTCCAGCAGGAGGATTTGCCATTGCTCACCCACCATGACGCACTTTGCCGGGGAGATCCCCGCCTCTTGTAACGCACTGTACATCGCGGGCTGAAAGTCATGGTTACCGGGTAACCAAACGCAAGGCGCACGAAAGCTTGCGATACCTTCAGCAAAATGCTGATAGGCCGCAGCGGTTTGATCCTGCGCTAAGTCACCTGTCGCCACGATCAGATCGTATTCCTGCCCGTTGGCGTGGATGGCATCCAACACGGCCTGGTAGCTTTCCCAGGTGTTTACGCCCAACAGCGTTTCGTGCTTTTCGGCAAACAGGTGAGTATCAGTAATTTGTAAGATCCTGACCCTGGCCTCACCAGCCAGAGAAAGGTTTAACAGGCTTTCCAAATGGTGTCCTTAGGTTTCACGACGCTAGTAAACCGGAATCGCCATCGCTCCATGTGCTAAACAGTATCGCAGCCAGTCGGCCAGAAACTGATTAATTTGATGCTTTTCGTCGCGTTGATGCAACTTTTTATTTGGATAATCATACCGCGCTTTGAAGCGAAAGATCTGCTGACTTGAACACACTTCGGCGACCATCGCGTCATGATAGAGCCGTACAGTCAGCGACGGCAGGCTCCAGTAGGTGATGGTCGGCGCCGTCTGCTCGATAGTCACCAGCGTCGTGTATCGGGTCGATTCAACGATCGTAATCCGATATTGTGCGTTGCCCACCTGGTAACTCACCGTTTCGCCAGGCGTATCATTGCGCGGCAACAGGCGTCTCAACTGCGAAAAATTGGTTTCGCAAAGACGCATCATTTCAGGGAAGTCAGGTGTATAGCGCTTCATTTTTTCCACTCGTGTATTAACTCTTTATAGTGCAGCTGTAACCATTGCAAGGCGATGACCGAAGCCGCGTTATCAATTTTCCCCTCTTCTACCCAACGGTAAGCCTGCTCCCGGCTTACCACATGAACCCGAATATCTTCGTTTTCATCAGCCAAACCGTGGATCCCGTTCGCGGTCGTGGCGTCCACTTCACCCACCATTATTGACGAGCGCTCGCTGGTGCCGCCAGGGCTTGCCAGATAACTGAGCACCGGTTTCGTCCGTTTTACCACGATGCCGGCCTCTTCCATCGCCTCACGGCGGGCCACATCTTCAACAGTTTCACCGTCTTCGATCATCCCGGCTACCAGCTCAAGCAGCCACGGCGTTTCACTGGTGTCATAAGCGGCAATACGCACCTGTTCAATCAGCACCACTTCATCCCGCTCAGGGTCAAAGGGTAGCAAGACTGCCGCGTGACCGCGCTCAAAAATTTCTCTACGCACTTCCTGACTCATTTCGCCATTGAATAATCGGTGGCGAAAGCGATAAAGATCCAGCGAAAAAAAACCGCGATAAAGCGTTTCTCGTGCAATAATTTCTACATCGTTTTTGGCGAAAGTTACTGGCGAGTTGCCTGATTTACGCATTGTGCCGTCCTGTACCAATAGTGATTTAAATGTGAATATCAAGGGCGTTTGACTGCCGTTTCATCGACCTTGTGGTAAATTGGTGCAAATTAACGCCTGATGGCACAGAACGCCAACTTTTTGCAGTGGCGGATTCTGCTAGAATCAGCAATTATTTTTACAATTTGATCAGCGCTAAATACTGCTTCACAACAAGGAATGCAAATGAAGAAATTGCTCCCCATCCTTATCGGCCTGAGCCTGTCGGGGTTCAGCACACTGAGCCAGGCAGAGAACCTGATGCAAGTTTATCAGCAAGCACGCCTGAGCAACCCGGAATTGCGTAAATCCGCCGCCGATCGCGATGCTGCATTCGAAAAAATTAACGAAGCACGTAGTCCTTTACTGCCTCAACTGGGCTTAGGTGCCGATTACACCTACAGCAATGGCTACCGCGATGCAAACGGCGTGAACTCGAACGCTACCAGCGCTTCCCTGCAATTAACGCAGACCCTTTTCGATATGTCGAAATGGCGTGCGCTGACCCTGCAGGAAAAATCGGCGGGTATTCAGGATGTAACCTTCCAGACGGACCAGCAAACGCTGATCCTCAACACCGCGAGCGCCTATTTTAAAGTGCTGAACGCCATTGACGTTCTCTCTTATACTCAGGCGCAGAAAGAGGCGATTTATCGTCAGTTGGATCAAACCACCCAGCGTTTCAACGTGGGCCTGGTGGCGATCACTGACGTGCAAAACGCCCGCTCGCAATATGATACCGTGCTGGCGAACGAAGTCACCGCGCGTAACGACCTCGACAATGCGGTAGAAGAGCTGCGCCAGGTTACCGGCAACTATTACCCGGAACTGGCGTCGCTGAACGTTGACAGCTTTAAGACCGACAAACCACAGGCAGTGAACGCCCTGCTGAAAGAAGCCGAAAACCGCAACCTGACGCTGTTGCAGGCGCGTCTTAGCCAGGATCTGGCCCGTGAGCAGATTCGCCAGGCGCAGGATGGCCACCTGCCAACGCTGGATTTAACCGCCTCTACCGGGGTGTCTGACACCTCCTATAGCGGTTCGAAAACCCGCGGCAGCGCGGTAGGCTCCCAGTATGACGACAGCGAAATGGGTCAGAACAAAGTTGGCCTGAGCTTCTCGCTGCCGATTTATCAGGGCGGGATGGTGAACTCGCAGGTGAAACAGGCGCAGTACAACTTTGTTGGCGCCAGTGAGCAACTGGAAAGCGCCCACCGTAGCGTGGTGCAGACCGTACGCTCCTCCTTCAATAACATCAATGCGTCAATCAGCAGCATTAACGCGTACAAACAAGCGGTGGTTTCCGCCCAGAGCTCATTAGATGCGATGGAAGCAGGCTATTCCGTGGGTACACGTACCATTGTTGATGTGTTGGATGCGACTACCACGCTGTATAACGCCAAGCAACAACTGGCGAATGCCCGTTATAACTACCTGATCAACCAGCTGAATATTAAGTCAGCGCTGGGTACGTTGAACGAACAGGATCTGGTGGCGCTGAACAACACGCTGGGTAAACCCATTTCCACGTCTCCGGAACACGTCGCGCCGGAAACCCCGCAGATGGACGCTAACGCCGACGGCTATGCCGCGAATTCGACAGCGCCCGCCGCGCAACCGGCATCGGCACGTTCTTCCAGTAGTAAAGGTAATAATCCGTTCCGTAATTAAACGCGATGACGGGGCTTCGGCCCCGTCTGAACGTAAGGCAACGTAAAGATCCCGCCAATGTGCCGCATTCCAGCCTCTTCTCGCTTCATTTTCAACCACTCATCCTCTATCCTGAGCAGTAATAACCACTGGGTCCAGGAAAGACGAAAATGAAACGGACAAAATCCATACATCACGCCTCGTTCCGCAAAAGCTGGAGCGCACGGCATCTGACGCCTGTGGCGTTAGCCGTTACCGCTGTGTTTATGCTGGCGGGCTGTGAGAAAAGCGATGAAACCGTATCGCTGTATCAAAATGCGGATGACTGCTCGGCTGCCAATCCGGGTAAAAGTGCGGAATGTACTACCGCCTACAACAATGCGTTGAAAGAAGCGGAACGTACCGCGCCGAAATATGCCACTCGCGAAGATTGTATCGCCGAGTTCGGTGAAGGCCAGTGCCAGCAAGCCCCTGCTCAGGCAGGCATGGCGCCAGAAGCTCAGGCACAGCAGTCCAGCGGCAGTTTCTGGATGCCGCTGATGGCGGGTTATATGATGGGCCGCATGATGGGTGGCGGCGCGGGCTTTGCGCAGCAGCCGCTGTTCAGCTCGAAAAACCCGGCCAGTCCGGCTTACGGAAAATACACCGATGCGGGTGGTAAAAACTACGGCGCCGCACAGCCTGGGCGTACGATGACGGTCCCCAAAACCGCCATGGCGCCAAAACCTGCCACCACCTCTACCGTTACGCGCGGCGGCTTCGGTGAATCCGTTGCCAAACAGAGCGCCATGCAGCGTAGCGCAAGCGGCACCTCCACCCGTTCAATGGGTGGCTGATCCGCATGGAAAGAGTCAGTATTACCGAACGCCCGGACTGGCGCGATAAAGCTACTGAATACGGTTTTAATTTTCACACCATGTACGGCGAACCGTACTGGTGTGAAGATGCCTATTACAAGCTGACGCTGGCCCAGGTTGAAAAGCTAGAAGATGTGACCGCAGAGCTGCACCAGATGTGCCTCAGGGTGGTCGAGAAAGTGATCGCCAGCGACGAGCTGATGACCAAATTCCGTATTCCTAAACACACCTGGGGCTTTGTCCGTCAGTCCTGGCAGACAAACCAGCCGTCGCTCTACTCGCGTCTTGATCTGGCGTGGGATGGCACCGGCGAACCGAAGCTGCTGGAGAATAACGCCGATACTCCGACCTCGCTGTACGAAGCGGCGTTTTTCCAGTGGATCTGGCTTGAAGATCAGATCAATGCGGGCAATCTGCCAGAAGGCAGCGATCAGTTTAACAGCCTGCAGGAAAAGCTCATTGAGCGCTTCGCCGAGTTGCGTGAGCAGTACGGTTTCCAGCTTCTGCATTTAACCTGTTGTCGTGATACCGTTGAAGATCGCGGCACCATTCAGTATCTGCAGGATTGCGCTGCTGAGGCGGAAATCGCCACTGAATTCCTCTATATTGAAGATATCGGGCTGGGTGAAAAAGGCCAGTTTACGGATCTGCAGGATCAGGTGATTGCCAACCTGTTCAAGCTCTATCCGTGGGAGTTTATGCTGCGCGAGATGTTCTCCACCAAACTGGAAGACGCTGGCGTACGCTGGCTGGAACCGGCCTGGAAGAGCATCATCTCCAATAAGGCGCTGTTGCCGCTGCTGTGGGAGATGTTCCCGAACCATCCGAATCTTCTTCCCGCCTATTTCGCCGAAGACGACTATCCCCAGATGGAAAAATTCGTCGTGAAACCGATCTTCTCACGTGAAGGCGCGAACGTTTCCATTATCGAGAATGGTAAAACGATCGAAGCGGTGGAAGGACCGTACGGTGAAGAAGGCATGATCGTGCAGCAGTTTCATCAACTGCCGAAATTTGGCGACAGTTATATGCTGATCGGTAGCTGGTTGATCAACGATCAGCCTGCCGGGATCGGTATTCGCGAAGACAGAGCGCTGATCACTCAGGATCTGTCCCGCTTCTACCCGCATATTTTTGTCGAGTAAGATGGCACTACTATGTAGGCCTGATAAGACACTCTGTGTCGCAATCAGGCAATAGAGACTTGCCGGGTAGCGGCTTTGCCTTACCCGGCCTGCCCCACCTGTACCGACAACATACTCAGGCTGCCCATCTCAATCCCATCAACCGGGATCGTCACCGGTTCTTTACCATCCCACGCGCCCAGTACGTACAACAACGGCAGATAGTGATCTGGTGTCGGGTTCGACAGTGAACCGCCTTCATGATCGAGATAATTGACCAGCGGATGCTGTTCAACCGGTCCCTGCCAGCTCAGGTTCGCTTTGACAAAATCATTGAACGATGTTGCCCACGGATATGGGTTATTATCGCCGTGCCAGCGCGCCGTACGCAGGTTGTGCACAACGTTGCCACTGGCCACCAGCATGATGCCTTCATCACGCAGCGACGCCAGTTTGCGCCCAATTTCAAAATGCCAGGCCGCTGGTTTGGTACTGTCGATACTCAACTGCACCATCGGGATATCGGCGTTCGGGTACATTTTGATCAGCACCCCCCAGGAACCGTGGTCAAAGCCCCAGGCTTCTTTGTCGAGCGCAACCGGCACCGGTGCAAGCAAATCAACCAGGTGCTGTGCCAGTTCAGGGGAGCCGGGCGCCGGGTAATGCGTGTCGTACAACGCCTGCGGGAAACCGCCAAAGTCATGAATGGTTTTAGGCGCTTCCATCGCGGTGACGCCAGTGCCTCGTGTAAACCAGTGAGCAGAGACGACAACAATCGCTTTTGGACGCGGCAATGTCTCCCCAAGCTGCTGCCAGGCGCGGGTATACAGGTTATCTTCCAGAACGTTCATTGGGCTACCGTGTCCCAAAAACAATGCTGGCATACGAATTGAAGACATGATGATATCCTTACTCAGGGAGTCATTTTGATAGTCTTACGATACGCTCTTTCGATGAATGAAGAACTCTGATAACCATGATGATGATCATCAGTTATTTTGAAGGTCAGTGAGATGTATGAGGAGTCATTGATGTCAGTACCTTTAATTCTGACCTTACTTGCGGGGGCCGCCACGTTTATTGGCGCGTTTCTTGGCGTGCTGGGACAAAAACCGTCGAACCGCCTGCTGGCGTTTTCACTCGGATTTGCCGCCGGGATCATGCTGCTGATCTCCTTAATGGAGATGCTGCCTGCCGCATTAGGTACAAAGGGAATGTCGCCCCTTCTGGGCTACGGCATGTTTATCATCGGCTTGCTGGGTTACTTTGGTCTGGATCGTCTTCTTCCCCACGCCCACCCACAGGATCTGGTGCAAAAAAGAACGCAACCGATTCCCGGCTCGATCAAACGTACTGCCATTCTGCTCACGCTGGGGATCAGTTTGCACAACTTCCCGGAAGGAATTGCAACCTACGTGACCGCCAGCAGCAACCTGGAGTTAGGATTTGGTGTCGCGCTGGCGGTTGCTCTGCACAATATCCCCGAAGGTTTAGCCGTTGCCGGTCCGGTATACGCCGCCACCGGCTCTAAACGCACCGCTGTTTTCTGGGCGGGCATTTCCGGCATGGCCGAAATATTAGGCGGCGTGCTGGCATGGCTTATTCTTGGCAGCCTGGTGTCGCCCGTCGTTATGGCGGCGATTATGGCGGCTGTCGCAGGTATTATGGTGGCGCTGTCGGTGGATGAATTGATGCCGCTGGCAAAAGAGATCGATCCCAATAACAACCCCAGCTATGGCGTTCTGTGTGGAATGTCGGTGATGGGGTTGAGTCTGGTGGTACTTCAGACGATGGGGATTGGGTAACGCAGAGAGCAGGAAGCGGTTATTCCTGCTCTTTTGTCATGACGCGTTCTTCTTCATCACGACGAAGTAATTTATTGCGAATTTCCAGTAGCGCATCACGATCCTGTCGAAACGCTTTACAGTAGCGTTTCATGTGGCAAACATAGCCCACAACCACCAGTGCAATTAAGACAATCCAGTACCAGGCAATAAACATCCTTTTACCCTTAAAATTTAACATTAACAGATATTTAGCGTTAATATTTAACATACCTATTTTTAGGTAGGTTTATATACTGGCACAGTATGAAATCGAAAAGATGATTTCGATCATAGAGAAAAAGATTGGATGTTTATTAACCGAAAGAATGTTTGAAAAAGCGGAATTTGCCGGATAAGGAGCGTGTTCCCCCTATCCGGCAAGGCAGGATTAGCTGGCTTTACGTTCGTGTGCCTGGCGGTAAGCCACCAGGTCTTCGATCGTCACCACGGCCATATTGTGTTTGCCTGCAAATTCGATGCACTCTGGCGCGCGCGCCATGCTGCCATCGTCATTCGTCAGTTCGCACAGCACGCCTGCTGGTTTGAACCCCGCCAGCGTGACCAGGTCGATAGTCGCTTCGGTGTGACCGCCGCGCGTCAATACCCCACCCGCCTGAGCGCGCAGCGGGAAGACGTGCCCCGGACGGTTCAGATCGGAAGGTTTTGCGCCATCGGCAATTGCCGCGCGAACGGTGGTTACGCGATCGGCAGCAGAAACACCGGTCGTGACCCCTGTCGCAGCCTCAATGGTCACGGTAAAACCGGTGCCATAAGCGCTGGTGTTATTTTCCACCATCATCGGTAGATCGAGTTGTTTACGACGATCTTCGGTGATGCACAGGCAGACAATACCGCTACCGTGACGGATGGTCAGTGCCATCTGCTCAACGGTCATGGTTTCTGCCGGGAAAATCATGTCGCCTTCGTTTTCACGATCTTCGTCGTCCAGCACCATCACACCGCGGCCTTCGCGCAGCGCAGACAGAGCGTTTTCGACACGTTCAAAAGGCGTACCAAAAGAGGAAAGTAGCGTCTGATTCATGGTAAAAAAACCTCACTAAATTTATGGTTACCAGAATCAGGGCAGTCTTAGGAGTACCGACAAGCGGCAAAAAAATAACGTGAGCGGGTCCATGCCCGACTGGATCGTTACTCTCTCCCATCCGGACTCTAACCGTCGGCCCCGGAATTACACCGGATCTGCTGACCTTTAGGTTTGCACCCAAAGCGCTCGCGGGCTTTCAACCTGAGTTGATTTACCGCCGGTGGGGAATTTCGCCCCGCCCTGAGAATAAGCGGATTAACTATAACGCTATTGATTACCTTCATCAACGCCTTTACCCGCATTAACATCACACAATTCTGGTTTATGCCTTTCGCAGATCGCACTACAATGGGCAGTAACACTTACCAGTTCAGGGAAACCACTATGATTGACCCGAAAAAAATTGAGCAGATTGCTCGCCAGGTTCACGAGTCGATGCCGAAAGGGATCCGGGAGTTCGGGGAAGATGTCGAGAAGAAGATCCGTCAAACGCTGCAATCTCAGCTGACGCGTCTCGATCTGGTGAGCCGCGAAGAGTTTGATGTTCAGACCCAGGTGCTGTTACGTACTCGTGAAAAGCTGGCGCTGCTGGAGCAACGGTTGAGCGAGCTGGAAGCACGTCAGGCTACTGAAGAAGTCAAACCCGCACCCGCCATCCCGCCAGTAGAACCGCAAGCGTAAAAACAGCAACGGGCCGTAAGGCCCGTTGACATATCAATGTTCCACTTCTAACTTTCTGGCGTTCAATGCCTGCTGGCAGTAATGCGCGTAGCGTTTGCAAAACCAGCTGCGGTGCTCCTCATCCATATTGCCGGTAACGGCCTGGATATCAACAGGGCGACCTTCCGCCTGCATTCTGGCAAAACTCCGCGCCAGGAAATCGAAATTGTTCATCGAATAAACGCTGTTGTTCATTAGCATATCCTCCAGTCGGTGAATCTCTGTTAAGGTCATATGCTTTTTTCTGATACCAGTATTTACCGGGAGGCGTAGCAGGTTTGTACATATTGTGCGCAAATCAACGGCCTGATGTCACACTTTTAGGGAAATCCTTACTGAAGTTTTTTTATTCCTAATAACCCTTTTCCCTTCACGATTTGACGTTTTGCGTAGACGCTCCAGTAATTCAAAATTGCCGGGCGAAAGGGCTGTACCTGTCAGATGAGTTCGCGAACAATCGTTGAGTCAGCAAGGAGCTGAGACGGGAAAGCCCCTCCCGAAGAAGGGGCTTTAATAAGGAAAGGGTTATGATGATACGGGTCATCATACTGGTTGTGCTGTTACTGATAAGTTTCCACGCTTACTAACAGGCAATCAGAGAGGGGAGCAATCCCCTCTCACCCTTATTCCTTTACTCTAGGTCGAAAAAACAGCAGCGTCAACCGTGAGGAACGCACCGATATAAAATGTTCGATGCGCCTCCAGCATTCATCCTTTATCGCTGTCTTTCTGAATTTTCTTGATGATATTGGTGGTGGAGCAACCGTCTTCAAAGTTAAGCACCAACACTTCACCGCCGTTGGCCCACACTTCCTCGCTGCCTGCTATCTCTTCCGGTTTGTAATCTCCGCCTTTTACCAGCAGATCCGGCAATACGCCTGCAATCAGACGCTGCGGCGTGTCTTCTTCAAAGGAAACCACCCAGTCAACGGCTTCCAGCGCGGCCAACACAATCATACGTTGTTCGAGCGGGTTCACCGGACGCGTTTCCCCTTTCAGGCGTTTCGTCGACGCATCGCTGTTGACCGCGACAATTAAGCGATCGCCCAGCTTACGCGCATTTGCGAGATAGGAGACATGGCCCGCATGCAGAATGTCAAACACTCCGTTGGTCATGACGACTTTCTCACCGCGCTTACGGGCGCTGGCGACCGCCTGTTTCAACGCTTCTTCAGTCATCACACCAAAGCCGGTTTCCGCACGACCACGTACCGCGTTTTCCAGTTCGATAGGCGAAACGGTAGAGGTCCCCAGCTTGCCGACCACGACGCCTGCCGCAGCGTTGGCAAAGAAACACGCTTCTTCCAGCGAATTACCGGCCGCCAGCGTCGCCGCCAGCACGCCAATCACCGTGTCGCCTGCACCGGTCACATCATATACTTCCTGCGCCTGCGTCGGCATGTGCAGCGGCGCTTTACCCGGTTGCAGTAGCGTCATCCCCTGCTCGGAGCGTGTCACCAGCAGTGCGGAAAGCTCGAAATCGGCAATCAGCTTCATGCCGCGTTCCACAATCTCTTCTTCGCTTTTGCATTTTCCTGCTACCGCTTCGAACTCAGAGAGGTTCGGCGTCAGCAGCGTCGCGCCACGGTAGCGTTCAAAATCGGTCCCTTTCGGATCAATCAATACCGGCACACCGGCTTTACGCGCCAGGGAGATCATCTGCTGAACACTGGCCAATGCGCCTTTGGCATAGTCAGACAGCACCAGCGCGCCAATAGAGCCCAGCGCCTGGTTAATGCGTTCATGCAGCGGCTGTGGGTCTACACCTTCAAAACCCTCTTCAAAATCCAGACGAATCAACTGCTGATTACGTGAAAGAACGCGCAGTTTAGTGATCGTCGGATGGGTCGGCACAGAAACGAAGTCGCATTTCACGTTGACGTCCGCCAGCGTTTTGCTGAGCGCGCGTGCGGCATCATCGATACCGGTCAGTCCGACCAGACGCGAATTTGCGCCCAGAGAGGCAATGTTCATCGCCACGTTGGCTGCACCGCCCGGCCGTTCTTCGATGGTATCCACTTTCACCACCGGTACTGGCGCTTCCGGCGAAATACGGCTGGTGGGCCCGTACCAGTAGCGATCCAGCATCACATCACCGACGACCAAGACTCCTGCACGTTCAAACTCTGGCAGCGTTACTTTCATTCCTGTCTCCTGAGAGATTCAAAATTTGCGCGCGATAATAGCACACTTCATTCTTCAACCAGCCACTTCTGCCAGCTTGCCCGCACCAGCGTGCGCTCGGCGTCAAAACAGGTTTGCGCCACATGACCTGGCAGTTCCTGTAAAGCAAGATGATGTAACTCATCACGCAGCGTGGTATAGGCGTGGGTCAATGCCATCGCCTCCTGCTCGTCCATAATGTCGTTTTGCGCTAACAGTTCCAGAATGCGCACATTATCCGACCAGCGGGTCAGTTTAGGTTTGTCATGGGCATAACGTAACACCAGATATTGCGTGATAAATTCGATATCGGTAATACCGCCTTCATCGGCTTTAATATCAAAGCGATCGCGATGTTTATTGCCCAGATGCGCGCGCATTTTTTCACGCATTTCGCGCACCTCCGTCTGCAACGTTTTGCCGTCGCGAGGCAGCGTCATGATATCGCGACGCACGGCATCAAACTGCGAGGTCAGTTGCGGGTCGCCATAAACGACGCGGGCACGCACCAGCGCCTGATGCTCCCACGTCCAGGCCTCATTTCTCTGATAATCCGCAAAGGCCTCGGCAGAGGTCACCAGCATACCCGCAGCACCCGACGGGCGCAGACGCGCATCCACTTCATACAAAATGCCGGAAGAGGTGCGGGTGCTGAACAGATGCATAATGCGCTGTGCCAGACGCAGGTAGAACTGGCGCCCGTCAATTTCGCGCTCGCCGTCGGTCATCACATCAACCGGGCAGTCATGCAGGAAGATCAGATCGAGATCGGAGCTGTAGCCCAATTCCCAACCGCCCAGTTTGCCGTAACCCACCACCGCAAAGCCGCGCCCTTCCCGCTCAGCCAGATGCGTCGGCTGGCCATAGCGCGCGGCCATTTGCAGCCACGCCTGCTGGACAACGGCATCAATCATCGCCTCCGCCAGCCAGGTCAAATGATCGCTCACTTTCATTACCGGTAACGTTTCGGCGATGTCGGCGGCAGCAATACGCAGAAGCTGCGCCTGTTTAAACTGACGCAGAGCTTCCAGTTGTTGTTCTTCATCCTCTTCCGGCACGCGCAGCAGATATTGACGAAGCTCATCGCGATAAGCATCAGTCGCCGTCGGCTGATAGAGCGTAGCCGGGTCGAGTAGCTCATCCAGCAACAACGGGTAACGCGCCAGTTGGCTGGCGACCATCGGCGACGCGGCGCAGAGCGAAATCAAATGCTTGAGCGCACCGGGAAATTCACTCAACAGTTCGAGATAGGTGGTTCGCGTAACAATGCCCACCAGCAGCGGCGTAATGCGCGACAGAGGCACGGCGGGATCCTGGCGCGTACAGACATCGCTCAGCAAGTGCGGCATGAGATGATCGAGTACCTGACGCCCGCGCGGACCAATGGTGCGCTTATCCAGCTCTTTACGAAAATCAGCAATTAAGGCCAGCACGCGAATACGATCGTCATCTGCAAGATGCGACAATACGGGCGGCGTATCGTCCTCCTGCAAGGCGTCCTGCCACAGTTCGCGCCACTGTTCTGACAGCGCATCTTCCTGGGTTTCCGTTTCATCATCGCCGATCAGCTCATTAAACACGCGGCGCACGTTCGCCATGTGCGCCTCGAGCATTTCGGTTAGTTGCTGCCAGTCATCAGCATTCATTCCCCAGGCCAGCCGCGCCCGGTTAAGTTCATCCCCCGGCAGTGTCTGCGTTTGTTCATCATTAATACTTTGCAGCAGGTTTTCCAGACGGCGCAGGAAGAGGTAGGCCAGTCGCAACTGTTCGGCATCGTTTTCCGGCAGCAGATGCAGTGCGGCGATCGCACGTAAAGTTGGCAGCAGCGAACGGGATTGCAGCGACGGCTCGCGGCCGCCGCGAATCAACTGAAACACCTGCACGATAAATTCAATCTCGCGAATGCCGCCCGCGCCGAGCTTGATATTGTCTTTCAGCCCCCGACGACGCACTTCACGGGCAATCATCCCTTTCATATTGCGCAGCGACTGAATCACGCTGAAATCGATATAGCGGCGGAAAACAAACGGGCGCAGCATGGCGCGCAGCTCATCGACATAGCGACCATCGGTATCACCCATAATCCGCGCCTTCACCATCGCATAGCGCTCCCAGTCGCGCCCCTGTTCCTGGTAATAATCTTCCAGCGCGGCGAAGCTCAATACCAGCGGGCCGCTGTCGCCAAACGGACGCAGCCGCATGTCTACACGATAGACGAAGCCATCCTGGGTAGGTTGATCCAGCACCTTAATCAGCCGCTGTCCCATGCGGGTAAAAAACTGCGCGTTATCCAACTCCCGACGTCCACCCTGAGTGGAGCCGTGCTCCGGCCAGGCGAAAATCAAATCAATATCCGAAGAGAAATTCAGTTCGCCGCCGCCCAGTTTGCCCATACCCAAAATCAGCAACGGCTGTGGGATACCGTCCTGGTTGCACGGCGTTCCCCATTCGCGACAGCAGGCGTCGTACAGCCAGTCACGTGCACCAACAATCAACGTCTCGGCCAGATGGCTTAGCTGCTGCAGAATATCGGTATCGTCCACTAACGACAGCGCCTGCGCCCAGGCAATTCGCACCATCACACGGCGACGAAACAGACGTAGCGCATGCATTAGCGCCGCTTCATCATTCACCGTTGCCAGCGTCGCCTGCAACCATTCTCCGTACTGTTGCCACTCATCAGCCTGCGGCGGCGAGCTTTCCAGCTCCGTCAGCCAGTGAGGATGGGCGATAACGCTGTCCCGCACAAAATCACTGAATGTAAGTACTGACTTCGCTTGTACGCCAGATACGGATTCAGGTAACTGTTCTGCAATGATTTGCCAGTACTGCTGTAACGGTGAAGAGAGCGGCTTCATTAAAAGGTTCCTTAAAGTTACCGGAGGGCAGCGTTGCGTCTTATCCGGCCTACACAACATGCCAGTCTGCAGGCCTGATAAGCGTTGCGCCACCAGGCACTTCAGTTAACGTTTTCCGCTGTGCAACCAGAACGGTTCCTGGTTATTCGCCTCATTGCGGAAATGTTCAATTTCAATATGTTGACCGTTGGCGATAGCGTGATATAGCCCTTGCCAGTTCTCCAGCCAGGCACGAACAACCACGTCTTCGTAATAACCCGCCAGCAGCAATACGCTGTCGATATCACGGCGTAAACGCGGCAATTGATCACGATACTGGTCGCCCAGCGGCTGACCAAAAACGCTTTTCAGCTCTGCAGCGGTACGTGAAAGATGGATATCGGCGAACCGCTTGAAAGAGTCAGCCATTTTCGCCTGCGCCTTTGCATCAAGGAACGGCTGCCAGGCTTTGGTCACCAGCCAGTCGGTCAACGCCAGTTTCGCCATTGCCGTTTGGGTGGTGTAAACCGCAGTGACGGCAGACACCGCAGAGACAATCGTCGCTTCCGACTGAGTGAGCAGATCGCGTAAGTGAGTGCTCGCTTTACGCGGAACAATACCGCCAAACAGCGTCAGCGTATGGCGAACGAGACCCATCGCAGCCAGAACGTCTGCTTTCGCCGCCTCATTGCCACGCACCCAAAGTTCTTCATGGTACTGCCATTGCGCCAGCGCCAATTCCAGAGACGCTTCCAGCCCTTGCTCTACGCTGGCTTTCGCGGGCGCTTTCAGTACGTTGGTGGTTTTGATTTCGCGTGGGGGATTCCCCTGCGCCAGATGATAACCGCGCGCGGCTTTACTCAGGCTGCCCTGACGCAGCCCCGCCTGGCTCACCAGTTGATTTGCCAGCTTCAGCACCGCACGGGTGTTACCATTCAGCAGTTCAAGCTCCAGCTCGCAAATCGGCTCAGCCAGCTCGCCCGCTTTCACTTCGCCCAAATCGAGAGCGATTTCAATCTGGCTGCCATCCACCTCCAGCAGCCATTTTTCGCGTTCAAAATCAGTGCTGAACAGCGGCTGCACGCGAGTGACGAGATCGGCAGGCAACTCACCGTTTGGCCACACTTGCGGCGGAAACTGCGTTAAATCCAGCGTGGGCTCGTTCAGGGGGACGTTGTATTCGGGTCGCTGATGTAAACCGCCGGTTACTCGCCCGGCGATTTTCAGGGTCATCTCGTAGCGCCCTTTTTCCCCACGGATACGCAGCCCCATATCGTGGCGACGCAGCCAGTTATCTTCAGTTTCGTAATATATATTGAGTAACGGGCTGGGCGCATGATGCTCGCCTTCGAGCGTATTGAGGTGGTCACGCAGCGCATCGACGGCTTCGCGATGGACGATAAATTTTAATTCAATTTCCTGAGCCATGGCCTTGTACTTACCGGTTATGTCACATAAGAGAGGATCACGACGAACTAACGGTGATCTTTTTTGTCAGTAGATAGTATTTTGCGCCAAATTGCCATGCAACGAGCAATTTGACGGGCGTAAAAGTTTTGAAGTAGCGGTAAAACGGACACAGATGATTCCGATTGATGTTGAATGCTTTGCGTAGAGACACTGATACCACTACTATCGTTCCACTTTCTATGACAATAACGACAGCCTGATGCCAAAATTACGCCTGATTGGATTTATGTTACTCGCACTTAGCGCTACTGCCGTGTCACACGCCGAAGAAAAGCGCTATGTCTCTGATGAACTGAACACCTGGGTCCGCAGTGGTCCGGGGGATAATTATCGCCTCGTCGGCACGGTCAACGCGGGCGAAGAAGTCACACTGTTACAAACTGACGCCAACACGAACTACGCGCAGGTTAAAGACAGCACCGGGCGGACGGCCTGGATCCCGATGAAAGAGCTGAACAGCACGCCCAGCCTGCGCACCCGCGTGCCGGATCTGGAAAATCAGGTCAAAACGCTGACCGATAAGCTCAACAATATCGACACCACCTGGAATCAACGCACGGCGGACATGCAGCAAAAAGTGTCGCAGAGCGATAGCGTGATCAACGGGCTGAAAGAAGAGAACCAGAAGCTGAAGAATGAGCTGATTGTGGCGCAGAAGAAGGTCAGCGCCGCGAATTTGCAGCTTGATGATAAGCAACGCACCATCATCATGCAGTGGTTTATGTATGGTGGCGGCGTACTGGGGCTCGGCCTGCTGCTCGGTTTGATCCTGCCGCACATGATCCCAAGCCGGAAACGCAAAGACCGCTGGATGAACTAAATCGCCTTCTCCGCCACACTGTCATATGATTAAGGGATTGTATTTCCCTGGAGAGGTGGTGTGGCGTGAAGATTTATCTGGTCGGTGGTGCGGTACGTGATGGATTGTTAGGGCTACCGGTTAAAGATAAAGATTGGGTGGTGGTTGGCGCCACGCCGCAACAAATGCTCGACGCGGGCTACCAGCAGGTAGGTCGCGATTTTCCTGTTTTTCTCCATCCGCAAACCCACGAAGAGTATGCCCTGGCGCGTACCGAGCGTAAGTCCGGCTCAGGCTATACCGGGTTCACCTGTTATGCCGCGCCGGACGTCACGCTGGAAGACGATCTCCAGCGCCGTGACCTGACCATTAACGCCCTGGCGCAGGATGATGACGGAGAGTTAGTCGATCCCTATCACGGTCGCCGCGATCTGGAGCAACGCCTGCTGCGCCATGTTTCGCCGGCCTTTAATGAAGATCCGCTGCGCGTCCTGCGCGTGGCGCGTTTTGCCGCTCGCTATGCGCATCTGAGCTTCCGCATTGCTGACGAAACCTTGGCCCTGATGCGCGAAATGACGCACGCCGGAGAGCTGGAACACCTGACGGCAGAGCGCGTATGGAAAGAGACCGAAAACGCCTTAACCACACGCAATCCGCAGGTCTATTTCCAGGTCTTACGCGACTGCGGCGCGTTACGCGTGTTGTTCCCGGAGGTTGATGCGCTGTTTGGCGTCCCTGCTCCGGCGAAGTGGCATCCGGAAATCGATACTGGAATTCATACTCTGATGACGCTGTCAATGGCGGCGCTGCTCAGCCCAGCCGTTGACGTGCGCTTTGCCACACTGTGTCATGACCTCGGCAAAGGCCTGACGCCGCCGGAGCTCTGGCCGCGTCACCACGGGCATGGCCCGGCGGGCGTCAGGCTGGTCGAACAGTTATGCCAGCGCCTGCGCGTCCCGAATGAAATCCGTGACTTAGCCAAACTGGTGGCGGAGTTCCACGATCTCATCCATACCTTCCCGATACTGCAACCAAAAACTATCGTGAAGCTGTTTGATTCGATCGACGCCTGGCGTAAACCGCAGCGCGTGGAGCAAATTGCGCTCACCAGCGAAGCCGACGTGCGCGGACGGACAGGATTTGAAGCGGCGGATTATCCGCAGGGACGTTTGCTGCGTGAAGCGTGGGAAGTGGCGCAATCGGTGCCCACCAAAGACGTTGTCGAGGCCGGATTTAAAGGTATTGAGATTCGCGAGGAGTTGACCCGACGCCGGATTGCGGCACTTGCCCGCTGGAAAGAGACCCGTTTTCCGAAGGCGGTCAATTAAGGTGTGAATGCCGGATGGCACGGCGCTTATCCGGCCTACGATATCGCATCTCAACGCGTAGGCCGGATAAGGCGTTTACGCCGCCATCCGGTATAAGAGGTCTGTCAGAAAAACACCACATAAACCGCCGCGGCGACGATAAAGCGATAGATTGCGAACGGAATGAACGAGATCCGCTTAATCAGTTGCAGGAACGTTTTGATAGCAACCAGCGCAACCACAAAAGCGGTGACAAACCCAACGGCAAACATCGGAATATCGGCCACGGTCAGGAACGACCAGCTTTTGTAGAGATCCAGTGCGGTTGCCCCCATCATCATCGGCACCGCCAGCAGGAACGAGAATTCAGAGGCCGCGTAACGGCTTACGCCCATCAGCATCCCGCCAGAAATGGTCGCCCCGGAACGGGAGAATCCCGGCCACAGCGCCAGACACTGGAAGCAGCCAATCATGAACGCCTGACGGTAAGTCATGTCATCCAGACCAGGCGCGCGCGGCTCCTTTGGCTTCAGGCACTCTGCGGCGATCAACAGTAAACCTCCGACCACCAGCGCATACATCACATTAACCGGGTTAAACAGCGATTTGATCGTATCGTGGAACACCAGTCCCAGCACCACTGCCGGGATCATCCCCAACAGAATGTGGATCAGCGTTAAGCGGCCTTTGCTTTCCCCTTCACGCTGCAACGGACGACCAAAGTGAATGCCGATCAGACCAAACAAACGCCGCCAGAACATCACGACGACCGCAAGAATGGATCCCAACTGAATCACCACCTCAAAGGTCTTTGCCGTATCACCCTCAAATCCCAGCAGATGGCCCACAATGATCATGTGACCGGTGCTGGAAACTGGCAAAAACTCCGTCAATCCTTCGACCACACCCAAAATTGCCGCAATCAGCAGCGAGTGCATATCGCTCATCAATAAACCCCTAAGTAGAAAAATTTACAGCGCAAAATGATCCAGCTTTATACCCTCAATAATTCGAGTGCAGCCAACGCACCTGCAACCTGAAGTATGACGGGTATAGGACTCTTTTATATCCGTTTGGTTTAACAAAGATGAAGATAATTATTTTTCTTTCAGATTATTGCTACGCTCAATGATTACGCCCACATTGGCCGCGCGCGCCACCGCGCCAGGCTTGCTGAGTTTGATGCGCACCCAGGGTGAGTTAAAGCGTGTGAGCAGCAGTTCGGCCACCTCTTCGGCTACGCGCTCCACCAGCGCAAAACGCCCACCTTCTACGTGGTTAACGATCGTCTCGGCGATATCCGCGTAGCTCAGGCAGTCGGCAACATCGTCACTTTTTGCTGATTTTCGGTTATCCCACGCCATTTCGATATCGAACACCAGCTTCTGTTCTATCGTCTGTTCCCAGTCGTAAACACCAATCGTGGTGATGACCGAAAGTTGCTCTATAAATACAATATCCATCACGACCTGCCTGCTTTTTGGCTAACCCGGATACCACTTCCGGCGAAATATGCGTATTATCCACAGAAGTAGCGTTTTACACGACATTTTCAAAACGGAACAGCTTATGAGTGCAATCGCGCCTGGAATGATCCTCTTCGCGTACCTCTGCGGCTCCATTTCCAGTGCCATTCTGGTGTGCCGCATTGCTGGCTTACCCGACCCGCGCAGCAGCGGCTCCGGTAATCCTGGCGCGACCAATGTGTTACGAATCGGTGGCAAGGGAGCAGCCGTAGCGGTCCTGATTTTTGACGTCCTGAAAGGGATGTTACCCGTCTGGGGCGCCTATGCGCTGGGCGTCAGCCCGTTCTGGCTGGGTCTTATCGCCATCGCCGCCTGTCTGGGGCATATCTGGCCAGTCTTCTTTGGCTTCAAAGGTGGGAAAGGTGTCGCCACAGCGTTTGGCGCTATCGCCCCTATCGGTTGGGATCTCACCGGCGTAATGGCAGGCACCTGGTTGCTCACCGTCCTGCTAAGCGGTTATTCGTCGCTGGGGGCAATTGTCAGCGCGCTGATCGCGCCGTTCTATGTCTGGTGGTTCAAACCGCAGTTCACCTTCCCGGTCTCCATGCTGTCGTGCCTGATTTTGCTGCGCCATCATGACAACATCCAGCGCCTGTGGCGTCGCCAGGAGACAAAAATCTGGACCAAATTGCGCAAGAAACGCGAGAAAGATCCTGAGTAAGATTGAGCGGAAAAGGGGGATGTCAGGCGCAGCTTACAGCACCTGATAGCCTTCGTCCGGCTTGCCTAATCGCTGCTGACACCATGCCGCCAGAAATTCCACGCAGACTCTGAGCTTCACGCTGCGATACAGCGGCTCCTGATACACCGCCCAGATATTGGCGCTCTGTGCGTACTCCGGCAATACCCGCACCAGTTTGCCGCTCGCCAGAAACGGCTGCACATCCCACTCCGAACGCAACATGATGCCTTTACCTTCCAGCGCCCATTGCAGGACGACTTCACCACTATTGGAAGAGAGATGCCCGCTGACTTTGACCGATTTTTTCGTGGTGCCATTGCCCAGTTCCCATATTCCGTGCGTCATATCACGTTCTTTTGTCACCAGACAATCGTGGTGACTTAATTCCTGCAAAGTTTTGGGTTCTGGATATTTTTGTAAATATCCAGGAGAGGCACACAATATTCTTTTATTCTTTGTTAACAAATGCGCAATATAATAATCCGGAATTTCATCGTTAATACGAATATCAAGATCGATATTATCCTGAACCAAATCAATTTGCCGATCGAAGAGTTCAAAATGCACCTGTAATTCAGGATAATTGCGCATCAATTCAGTAATGGCAGGCGCAATGTGACTGCGGCCAAATCCGAAGCTACAGCCAATACGAATCATTCCTTCCGGGCGCGTTTTGATTTGCGTCACATCATCAATCAGGCGCTGATATTGCGTCAGGATCGCCAGCGCCTGTTCGTAACAGCGATGACCACTTTCCGTCAGCGCCACCCCGCGTGCGGAGCGGTTAAGCAGCGTAGCGTTGAGCGTGGTTTCCAGGATCTGAATCCGCTTCGTTACAAAGGCAGGCGTTTGTCCGAGGGCACTTGCCGCTGCGCTAAAGCTGCCCGTATGGACAATTTCCACCAGCACCTGAAGGTCTTTGGCTAAGGGCCAGTTTTTCAACATTTTCGGGGTATCCATAAAATTGATACCTGAAGTGTAATTCGCGATTTGAGGATAATCTCTGCCTTTGCTCAATTTTCATCGTCTTTCTTCGCCATCATTCACGAACTGTTAATTGCACATACACAGCGACAACGAATATAAAACCACACTTTTGATGGTAGTTTATGAGGGAGAATTTATTTCCAGACAAATAAAAGAACTGGAGTTGACATGATGAGCAATAAAAATAACCAAAATGCGGTTAATACGCTGACGGAAATAGTCGCCAATTTTACCGCCATGATTTCTACCCGAATGCCAGACGATGTGGTGGACAAATTAAAACAGCTGCGGGATGCCGAAACCTCGAAGATGGGGCAAATCATCTACCACACAATGTTCGACAACATGCAGAAGGCTATCGATCTTAACCGTCCGGCCTGCCAGGACACCGGTGAGATCATGTTCTTCGTGAAGGTCGGTTCCCGTTTTCCGCTATTGGGTGAGTTGCAAAGCATTCTCAAGCAAGCGGTGGAAGACGCTACAGTGAAAGCGCCACTGCGCCACAACGCGGTAGAAATTTTTGACGAAGTGAATACCGGTAAAAACACCGGTAGCGGCGTACCGTGGGTGACGTGGGACATCGTCCCTGATGGTGAAGACGCGGAAATTGAAGTCTACATGGCCGGTGGTGGCTGCACGTTGCCAGGGCGCTCCAAAGTGCTGATGCCTTCCGAAGGCTACGAAGGCGTGGTGAAGTTCGTCTTTGAAAACATCTCGACGCTGGCCGTCAACGCCTGCCCGCCGGTGCTGGTCGGCGTGGGGATCGCCACCTCCGTTGAAACCGCCGCTGTGTTGTCGCGCAAAGCGATCCTGCGTCCGATAGGCACCCGCCATCCGAATCCCAAAGCGGCAGAGCTTGAATTGCGTCTGGAAGAAGGACTCAACCGGCTGGGCATTGGCCCGCAGGGGCTCACCGGCAACAGTTCGGTGATGGGCGTGCATATTGAATCCGCCGCGCGCCATCCGTCCACCATTGGCGTGGCGGTTTCCACGGGTTGCTGGGCACACCGTCGCGGTACGCTGCTGGTCCATTCTGACCTCTCCTTCGAAAACCTGTCTCACACCCGGAGCGCGTTATGAAAAAGATCCTCACAACCCCGATCAAAGCTGAAGACCTGGAAGACATCCGCGTGGGCGATGTGATCTACCTGACCGGCACGCTGGTGACCTGTCGCGACGTCTGCCATCGCCGACTGATCGAACTGAAGCGCCCGATCCCCTACGATCTCAACGGCAAAGCGATTTTCCATGCCGGACCTATCGTGCGTAAGAACGGCGAAAAATGGGAGATGGTCTCCGTTGGTCCAACGACCAGCATGCGCATGGAAGCCTTTGAAAAAGAGTTCATTGAGCAAACCGGCGTCAAACTGGTGGTGGGTAAAGGCGGCATGGGGCCGCTAACGGAAGAGGGTTGCCAGAAATTCAAAGCGCTGCATGTGATCTTCCCGGCAGGCTGCGCGGTGCTGGCAGCCACCCAGGTGGAAGAGATTGAAGAGGTGCACTGGATGGAGCTTGGTATGCCGGAATCGCTGTGGGTCTGCCGGGTAAAAGAGTTCGGTCCGCTGATTGTCTCTATCGACACCCACGGCAACAACCTGATCGCCGAAAACAAAAAACAGTTCGCCGAACGTCGCGGTCCCATCGTCGACGAAATCTGCGAACACGTGCATTACATCAAATAACCCTTCCGGAGAGGCCTGTGCCTCTCCCTCTTTCGCAGGGATACGACAATGGCACCTTTATCTGGTTGGTGGCGATATCTGGCTCCGCTGGTGGTCATCGCCATTATTGCTGTTTTGCCCGTCCCCACCGGTCTTGAGAGCCACACCTGGCTCTACTTTGCGGTCTTTACCGGGGTTATCGTGGGACTCATTCTGGAACCTGTACCCGGCGCGGTGGTGGCGATGATCGGTATCTCGATTATCGCGGTCCTCTCACCGTGGCTGCTGTTCAGCCCGGAACAACTCGCCCAGGACGGCTTCAAATTTACCGCCAAAGCGCTCTCGTGGGCGGTTTCTGGTTTTTCTAACTCGGTGATCTGGCTGATTTTCGCCGCCTTTATGTTTGGCACCGGTTATGAAAAAACCGGCCTCGGTCGGCGTATCGCGCTAATGCTGGTGAAAAAAATGGGGCACCGCACGCTGTTTCTCGGCTACGCGGTGATGTTTTCCGAGCTGATCCTCGCCCCTGTCACGCCGTCTAACTCCGCGCGCGGCGCAGGGATCATCTATCCGATTATCCGCAACCTGCCGCCGCTCTATAACTCAAAACCCAACGATCCCAGCGCCCGTTCCATTGGTTCATACATTATGTGGATGGGGATCACCGCCGACTGCGTGACCAGCGCCATTTTCCTCACGGCAATGGCGCCGAACCTGCTGCTGATAGGCCTGATGAAAACCGCCTCCCATACGGCGCTGAGCTGGGGCGACTGGTTCTTAGGCATGCTGCCGCTGAGCATTCTGCTGGTGCTGCTGGTGCCGTGGCTCGCCTATGTGTTGTATCCGCCCGTGCTGAAATCGGGCGATCAGGTGCCGCGCTGGGCAGAGTCGGAACTCAAGGAGATGGGACCGCTCTGCTCGCGTGAGAAAAAGATGCTGGTGCTGATGGTAGGCGCGCTGGTGCTGTGGATCTTCGGCGGGGACTATATTGATGCCGCGATGGTCGGTTACAGCGTGGTGGCGCTGATGCTGGTGCTGCGCATCATCTCCTGGGATGACATCGTCAGTAATAAATCGGCGTGGAACGTCTTCTTCTGGTTGGCCTCGCTGATTACGCTGGCAACCGGACTGAATAACACTGGCTTTATCACCTGGTTTGGCAAACTACTGGCAGGCAGTCTGAGCGGCTACTCACCGGTGATGGTGATGGTCGCGCTGATCGTGGTGTTCTGGCTGTTGCGTTACTTCTTTGCCAGCGCCACAGCGTATACGTCCGCACTGGCACCGATGATGATCGCTGCCGCACTGGCGATGCCGGAAATTCCATTACCGGTATTCTGTCTGATGGTCGGGGCGGCTATTGGTCTGGGCAGCATTCTCACCCCGTATGCAACCGGTCCAAGCCCTATCTACTACGGTAGCGGTTATCTGCCGACAGTAGATTACTGGCGGTTGGGAGCGATTTTCGGCCTGATTTTCCTGATACTGCTACTGGCAACCGGGCTTATCTGGATGCCTCTCGTTTTGCTTTAACCCCGTTGGGGCGGCAGGGCTGTCGCCCCTTTTTTCCATAAGCGTCTCATATGACCGTTTTCCCGCCGCGCTGAGGCATACTTTTTGCTATGCAAACACCCTCACGCTGAGAAGGGAAACGTTCTGGAAACCGTTGCGCACAAGACACCGACACGGGGCTGGCAGGCCGAAATCGACCTGCGGTTTACTTGCACCGCGGCCAAAACGGTACTCACCTGCGCACGCCACGTCGGTCCCCTGACAGTTCAGCGCCCGTTTTATCCGCAAGACGGCGTTTGCCACCTCTATTTACTCCATCCACCCGGCGGCATTGTCGGTGGCGATGAGCTACGAATTTTCGTCACACTGGACGAAAACAGCCACGTATTAATCACTCAGCCCGGCGCGGGAAAATTTTACCGGAGCGCGGGTCCGCTTGCCCGGCTGTCTCAGACGTTTACGCTCGCGCCGGATGCCACACTCGAATGGTTGCCGCAGGATACGATCCTGTTCCCTGGCGCAAACGCCAGCCTCCGCTCCGTGTTTCATCTGACATCACAAAGTCGCCTGCTGGGCTGGGATCTGCTCTGCCTCGGGCGACCGGTCATGCAGGAAACGTTCAGTCACGGCACGCTACAAAACCGTCTGGAGATCTGGCGCGACGGGCAGCCGCTGCTTATCGAGCGTCTGAAGCTAACGGATGGAAATCTCACCGCCGTCGCCCGTCAACCGTGGTGCGGCACGCTGTTCTGCTATCCGGCCACGGAACAGATGCTCGACGGTGCGCGGGAACGTCTGGCTCCGCTCGGTGATTATGCCGGGGCGACACTCGTCGACTCACTGCTGACGGTTCGTTTTCTGGCGGATGACAACCTGATTGTTCAGCGCGTCATGCGCGAAATCTGGCAGTTTTTACGCCCGCTGTTAACCCAAAGGCCGCCGCACCTGCCGCGCATCTGGCAAACCTGAGAGACACCTATGGAACTGACCCCCAGAGAGAAAGATAAGCTGTTGCTCTTTACCGCCGCGCTGGTGGCGGAGCGCCGTCTGGCGCGCGGACTGAAGCTGAACTATCCGGAATCAGTGGCACTCATCAGTGCCTGGATTATGGAAGGCGCACGCGATGGCAAAAGTGTCGCCTCGCTGATGGAAGAAGGTCGCCATGTCCTGACCCGCGAACAGGTGATGGAAGGCGTTCCGGAGATGATCCCGGATATCCAGGTCGAAGCGACCTTTCCGGACGGCTCAAAGCTGGTCACCGTTCATAGCCCGATTATCTAAGGAGAACCCATGATTCCAGGTGAATACCGGATCGCGTCGGGAACTATCCCGATCAACACTGGACGGGAAACACGAACGATAGTGGTGGAAAACCATGGTGATCGCCCCATTCAGGTGGGATCACACTACCACTTCTACGAGGTGAATCCGGCGCTCCGCTTTGCCCGCGAATCTGCGCTGGGTTTTCGCCTGAATATTCCGGCAGGGACAGCGGTGCGTTTTGAGCCGGGGCAAAAAAGGGAAATCGAGCTGGTTCGCGTGGCGGGTGCGCAGCGTATTTTTGGCTTTCGCGGTGAAGTGATGGGCACGCTGGAGGTGAAACATGACTGAGATTTCCCGACAGGCTTATGCTGACATGTTCGGCCCGACCACCGGCGATAAAGTGCGTCTGGCGGATACGGATCTGTGGATCGAAGTGGAAAACGATCTCACCACCTACGGTGAAGAGGTGAAATTCGGCGGCGGCAAAGTGATCCGCGATGGCATGGGCCAGGGACAGATGTCTGCCGACGCCTGCGTGGATCTGGTGATCACTAATGCGTTGATCGTCGATCACTGGGGGATCGTGAAAGCGGACATTGGCATTAAAAACGGCAGGATCGTGGCCATCGGCAAAGCAGGCAATCCTGATATTCAACCGGATGTGACAATCCCGATCGGCGTCGGGACCGAAGCGATCGCCGCTGAAGGGAAGATCGTCACAGCGGGTGGCGTGGATACCCATATTCACTGGATCTGTCCGCAGCAGGCAGAAGAAGCGCTGGTCTCCGGCGTGACGACCATGATTGGTGGCGGCACCGGGCCTGCCGCTGGCACTCACGCCACCACCTGCACGCCGGGCCCGTGGTATATCGCCCGCATGTTACAGGCCGCCGATACCCTGCCCGTCAACATCGGCCTGCTTGGCAAAGGTAATGGTTCCACAGCCGATGCGCTGCGCGAGCAGGTTGCTGCCGGAGCGATCGGTCTGAAAATCCATGAAGACTGGGGCGCAACACCTGCGGCTATCGACTGCGCGCTGACCGTGGCGGAGGAGATGGATATTCAGGTTGCGCTGCACAGCGATACCCTGAACGAATCCGGTTTTGTGGAGGATACGCTGGCGGCGATTGGCGATCGCACCATTCACACCTTTCACACCGAAGGGGCTGGCGGCGGGCACGCGCCGGATATCATTACCGCCTGCGCGCATCCGAATATCCTGCCCTCTTCCACCAACCCGACGCTGCCCTACACCGTCAACACTATTGATGAGCATCTCGACATGCTGATGGTCTGCCATCACCTGGATCCGGATATCGCCGAGGACGTGGCTTTTGCCGAATCACGGATCCGCCGGGAGACCATCGCCGCCGAAGATGTGTTGCATGATATTGGCGCGTTTTCGCTGACCTCATCAGATTCTCAGGCAATGGGGCGTGTGGGGGAAGTGATCCTGCGCACCTGGCAGGTTGCGCACCGGATGAAAGTACAACGCGGTCCGTTAGCGGGAGAAACGGGTGAGAACGACAATCTGCGCGTGAAGCGCTATATCGCCAAGTACACCATTAACCCGGCGCTGACTCACGGCATCGCCCACGAAGTCGGTTCCATTGAGGCCGGGAAGCTGGCGGATCTGGTGCTCTGGTCTCCGGCCTTTTTCGGCGTGAAGCCTGCCACGATTGTGAAAGGCGGAATGATCGCCTGCGCGCCGATGGGCGACATCAATGCCTCCATCCCCACGCCACAGCCGGTACATTACCGCATGATGTTCGGGGCGCTCGGCGCGGCGCGTCATCACACTCGTCTGACTTTTCTTTCACAGGCCGCGGTGGAAAACGGCGTCGCGCAGCAGCTCAATTTACGCAGTACCACCGCCGTGGTGAAAGGCTGCCGGACGGTTAAAAAAGCCGACATGATCCACAACAGCCTGCAACCCAATATTACCGTCGATGCCCGGACCTATGAAGTTCGCATCGACGGCGAGCTCATCACCAGCGACCCCGCTGACGTTCTGCCAATGGCGCAACGTTACTTTTTATTTTGAGGAGCCAGAATGCTGTTATTGACGCAACGCGTTGAATCCCCGGAGCAGGTAACTGCCACGCTGACGCTGCCAATCGATATTCGCGTGAAAAGCCGGGCCAAAGTCCAGTTGAATGACGGGCGGGAAGCGGGTCTGATGTTACCCCGTGGTCTGCTGCTGCGCGGCGGTGATTGCCTGAGCACAGAGGACGGTACAGAAATCGTGGAGATTATCGCCGCCAGCGAGGCGGTTTCGGTGGTGCGCTGCGCCGATCCGTTCCTGCTCGCCAAAGCCTGCTATCACCTCGGCAACCGCCACGTCCCGCTGCAAATTTTGCCGGACGAGCTGCGCTATCATCACGATCATGTACTCGACGCGATGCTGCGCCAGTTCAGGCTACAGGTGACGTTTGCCCACCTGCCGTTTGAACCCGAAGCGGGAGCGTATGCCAGTGAATCCCACGGCCATCATCATAGCCATGCACACTGATGCGTGACGCACAACAGCAGTTGCGTCTGCTACAGCTCGCCAGCAGCAGCCTGCCAGTGGGATCGTTTACCTGGTCCCAGGGGCTGGAGTGGGCGGTTGAAACCGGCTGGGTGAATAGCGTGGAGGCGTTTGACCGCTGGCAAATCCAGCAGATGGAAAACAATTTTTTCACAGTCGATCTGCCGCTGTTCGCCCGTCTCTACCACGCCTGTGAGCAGAACGATATTGACGCCGCACGTCGCTGGACGGCGTATCTGCTGGCCTGTCGGGAAACCCGCGAGCTGCGTGAAGAAGAGCGTAGCCGGGGCGCGGCGTTCACCCGACTGGTGATGGACTGGCAGCCTGAATGCCCGCCCGCGTGGCGCGCGTCCTTTGCCGACAGCCAGTTGTGCGGTATGGCCTGGCTCGGCGTGCAGTGGCGCATTCCGCTGCATGACCTGGCGTTAACGCTCGGCTATAGCTGGATCGAGAGCGCCGTGATGGCCGGCGTCAAGCTGGTGCCGTTTGGTCAACAGGCCGCGCAGCGTCTGATTCTTTCGCTTTGTGCACGCTATGCTGAAGGCATGACGCAGGCGCTGGCGTGCCCGGATGACCATCTGGGTTCTGCCACACCGCTCGCCGCCATCGCCTCTGCACGCCATGAAACCCAATATTGCCGATTATTTCGCTCCTGAGGAGAAACAATGAGTGAGTATAAACATCCCCTGCGCGTTGGCGTTGGCGGCCCGGTCGGTTCCGGTAAAACCGCCCTGCTGGAAGCGTTATGTAAAGCGATGCGTGACCGTTATCAACTGGCGGTGGTCACTAACGACATCTACACCAAAGAGGACCAGCGTATCCTGACGGAAGCGGGCGCGCTGGCGCCGGACCGCATTGTCGGTGTAGAAACCGGCGGCTGTCCGCACACCGCCATCCGTGAAGACGCCTCGATGAATCTGGCGGCAGTGGAAGCGCTAAGCGAAAAATTTGGCAATCTGGATCTGATTTTTGTCGAGAGCGGCGGCGACAACCTGAGCGCCACCTTCAGCCCGGAGCTGGCCGATTTGACGATCTACGTGATCGACGTGGCCGAAGGGGAAAAGATCCCGCGCAAAGGCGGGCCGGGGATCACGAAATCCGATTTTCTGGTGATCAACAAAACCGACCTCGCCCCCTATGTTGGGGCATCGCTGGAGGTAATGAAGCGCGACACGCTGCGTATGCGCGGCGACCGGCCGTGGACCTTTACCAATTTAAAAACGGGTGACGGTCTGGCGACGATTATCGCGTTTCTGGAAGAGAAAGGAATGCTGCGGGTGTAATGCGGTGTATTGCCTGGTGGCGGCTTCGCCTGACCCGGCCTACGGTCTTGTCGATCCGGTAAACGCAGAGAAGAGATTCGTCGGCCCGGTAAGCGTAGCGCCACCGGGCAGGACAAACCACTCTTAAGCAGCAGGCAGTTCCGCCAATGGCCAGCGCGGACGTACGGTCACGCCGAGATCCGCCGTGACGCCCGCTTTAAAGCGCACCATGCCAGCATAGGCGATCATTGCCCCGTTATCGGTACAAAATTCCGGGCGGGCATAGAACACTTCGCCGCGACGCTTTTGCATCAACTCCGCCAGCTTCGCCCGCAGCGTACGGTTGGCACTGACGCCGCCCGCCATCACCAGACGTTTAAAGCCGGTCTGATCCAGCGCGCGTTTGCACTTGATCATCAGCGTATCGACCACTGCGTCTTCAAACGCCCGGGCGATATCGGCGCGAGTTTGCTCATCGTCGCCGTTGTTACGAATGGTATTTGCCGCAAAGGTTTTCAGCCCGGAGAAGCTGAAATCCAGTCCCGGACGATCGGTCATCGGGCGCGGGAAGACAAAACGCCCGGCGGTGCCCTGTGACGCCATTTTTGACAGCATCGGGCCACCTGGATAGTCGAGGCCCAGCAGCTTGGCGGTTTTGTCAAAGGCTTCACCCGCCGCGTCATCGATAGACTCACCCAGCAACGCATATTTGCCAATGCCCGTTACGCTTATCAACTGAGTATGACCGCCGGACACCAGCAGCGCGACAAACGGGAACTCAGGCGGATTGTCTTCCAGCATCGGCGCCAGCAGATGCCCTTCCATGTGGTGTACGGGGATAGCGGGCACATTCCATGCAAATGCCAGTGAACGACCGACGGTTGCGCCGACCAGCAGCGCGCCAACCAGACCCGGTCCTGCGGTATACGCCACCGCATCAATCTCTTTTGCACTCAGTCCCGCCTCTTTCAGTGCCGCCTGGATCAGCGGGACGGTTTTGCGAACATGATCGCGGGAGGCCAGTTCAGGTACGACGCCGCCGTAATCAGCGTGTAATTTCACCTGACTATACAATTGGTTGGCTAACAGACCTTTTTCGTCGTCGTAAATAGCGATGCCGGTTTCATCGCAGGATGTTTCAATTCCCAGTACACGCATGACTTGTTTTTACCTCACATTATTACCGCGCAGTGTAGGTCGAATGCGGGTAGATGTATACCCTCAGCCCCGATTTCGTGTATACTCTCCCCCCTTATAAAAGTCCCTTTCAAAATCGCATCGGTGCTTTACAAAGCAGCAGCAATTGCAGTAAAATTCCGCACCATTTTGAAATAAGCTGGCGTTGATGCCAGCGGCAAACCGAATTTATTAAAGGTGAGAGTTACATGCCGGTAATTAAAGTACGTGAAAACGAGCCGTTCGACGTAGCACTGCGTCGCTTCAAGCGTTCCTGCGAGAAAGCAGGCGTTCTGGCGGAAGTACGTCGTCGTGAGTTCTATGAAAAACCGACGACCGAACGTAAGCGCGCTAAAGCTTCTGCTGTGAAACGTCACGCGAAGAAACTGGCTCGCGAAAACGCACGCCGCACTCGTCTGTACTAATCTCTGTCGGGAGTTACGGCTCTCGATTCAGACTGAGTTGTCGTTGTAAGGCCGTGCTTCCGGAAGGAATGCGCGGCTTATTTTCGTTTATGCATTAGCATATACACAGAATCATTCTCGGTGCCTTCAAGGCGGTCAATCAATGACGCCAACATCAGGGTAGCCTGAACGGTAATGCGTATAAAAGGGGCGTATGGCTGGACGAATTCCACGCGTATTTATCAATGACCTGCTGGCACGAACCGATATCGTCGATCTTATCGATGCGCGGGTAAAGCTGAAAAAGCAGGGCAAAAATTATCACGCGTGTTGTCCGTTCCATAACGAAAAAACCCCCTCTTTCACCGTGAACGGTGAAAAACAGTTTTATCACTGCTTTGGATGCGGCGCGCACGGTAACGCTATCGACTTCCTGATGAACTACGACAAGCTCGAGTTCGTGGAAACTGTCGAAGAACTGGCGGCCATGCATAACCTTGACGTCCCGTTTGAAGCAGGTACGGGCACCAGTCAGATAGAGCGCCACCAACGGCAAAGTCTTTATCAATTGATGGATGGCCTGAACACGTTTTATCAGCAATCTCTGATGCAACCCGCCGCTACCCCTGCGCGCCAGTATCTGGAAAAGCGAGGACTCAGTAGTGAAGTGATCGCGCGTTTTGCTATTGGCTTTGCGCCCCCCGGCTGGGACAACGTCCTGAAACGGTTTGGTGGCAATAGCGAAAATCGCCAGTCACTGGTGGATGCGGGCATGTTGGTCACCAACGATCAGGGACGCAGTTACGATCGTTTCCGCGAACGGGTGATGTTCCCCATCCGCGACAAACGTGGCCGGGTAATCGGTTTTGGTGGGCGCGTGCTGGGTGATGCCCTGCCGAAGTACCTTAACTCCCCGGAAACCGATATTTTCCATAAAGGTCGCCAGCTGTATGGCCTTTATGAAGCGCAGCAGGATAACGCCGATCCGCAACGACTGTTGGTGGTGGAAGGCTATATGGATGTGGTGGCGCTGGCGCAGTATGGCATTAACTATGCTGTTGCCTCGCTGGGTACATCAACGACAGCTGATCACATCCAGCTCTTGTTCCGCGCCACGAACAACGTCATTTGTTGTTATGACGGTGACCGCGCCGGAAGAGACGCGGCCTGGCGTGCGCTGGAAACTGCGTTGCCGTATATGACAGATGGTCGTCAGCTACGCTTTATGTTTTTACCTGATGGCGAAGACCCCGATACGCTGGTGCGTAAAGAGGGGAAAGAGGCCTTCGAAGCCCGGATGGAGCAGGCCCTGCCGCTCTCCGCGTTTTTGTTTAACAGCCTGTTGCCGCAGGTGGACTTGAGCACGCCGGATGGGCGGGCGCAGCTCAGTACGCTGGCGTTGCCGCTCATCACGCAGGTTCCGGGCGAAACGCTGCGCATTTATCTGCGCCAGGAACTGGGCAACAAGCTGGGCATTCTGGATGACAGCCAGCTTGAACGCTTAATGCCGAAATTGTCTGAAAGTGGGGCTTCCCGACCCGCACCGCAGCTAAAACGTACGACCATGCGTATACTGATAGGATTGCTGGTGCAAAATCCGGAGCTGGCCCCGCTGGTGCCGCCGTTAAGCGGTCTGGATCAGAACAAACTGCCCGGGCTTGGCTTATTTGCGGAACTGGTCAACACGTGTTTGTCCCAGCCTGGACTCACCACCGGACAGCTTTTAGAACACTATCGTGGCACAAATGATGCGGCCACCCTTGAAAAACTGTCGATGTGGGACGATATAGCAGATAAGGATATTGCTGAAAAAACCTTCACCGACTCACTCAACCATATGTTTGATTCGATGCTTGAGCTGCGCCAGGAAGAGCTAATTGCCCGCGAGCGCACACACGGTTTAAGCAGCGAAGAACGCCGGGAACTCTGGACGTTGAACCAGGAACTGGCGAAGAAATGAATTGAAACAGACAATATCATTCAGGTTTTATCAGAGCAGAAAGAGAACATCGCTCGTGCAAAGACAACCTGAAGGATGACGTATTTAACGGCTTAAGTGCCGAATATCGCTCGGGAAGCCCCCGACAGCCGCACTGAGAGGCAGCGGCACAAATATAAGTACGCCCTCGCTTTAAATGTTGGCAGCAACGGCTTGCTGACGCTAATCAAACGAATTAAGTGTGGATACCGTCTTATGGAGCAAAACCCGCAGTCACAGCTGAAGCTTCTTGTCACCCGTGGTAAGGAGCAAGGCTATCTGACCTATGCCGAGGTCAATGACCATCTGCCGGAAGATATCGTCGATTCAGATCAAATTGAAGATATCATCCAAATGATCAACGACATGGGTATTCAGGTGATGGAAGAAGCACCGGATGCCGATGATCTACTGCTTGCTGAAAACACCACCAGTACCGACGAAGACGCGGAAGAAGCGGCTGCGCAAGTTCTGTCCAGCGTAGAGTCTGAAATCGGTCGTACCACTGACCCGGTTCGCATGTACATGCGTGAAATGGGTACCGTTGAACTGTTGACCCGCGAAGGCGAAATCGATATTGCGAAACGCATCGAAGACGGGATCAACCAGGTTCAGTGCTCCGTTGCAGAATATCCGGAAGCGATCACCTATCTGCTTGAGCAGTACGATCGCGTTGAAGCCGAAGAAGCGCGTCTGTCCGATCTGATCACCGGTTTTGTCGATCCGAACGCGGAAGAAGATCTGGCGCCTACCGCCACACATGTCGGTTCTGAGTTATCTCAGGAAGATATGGATGACGACGAGGACGAAGACGAAGAAGAAGACGACGACAGCTCTGACGACGATAACAGCATCGATCCGGAACTGGCGCGTGAAAAATTTGGTGAGCTGCGTACGCAGTATGAAGTCACGCGTGACACCATCAAAGCCAAAGGTCGTAGCCACGCCGACGCTCAGGCCGAGATCCTGAAGCTGTCTGAAGTGTTCAAGCAGTTCCGTCTGGTGCCGAAGCAGTTCGACTACCTGGTGAACAGCATGCGCGTCATGATGGACAGGGTTCGTACCCAGGAACGTCTGATCATGAAGCTCTGCGTTGAGCAGTGCAAAATGCCGAAGAAGAACTTCATCACCCTGTTCACCGGCAACGAAACCAGCGAAACCTGGTTCAACGCGGCTATCGCGATGAACAAACCGTGGTCCGAAAAACTGCACGATGTGGCCGATGACGTTCACCGTGGCCTGCAGAAACTGCAACAGATCGAAGAAGAGACCGGCCTGACTATCGAGCAGGTTAAAGACATCAACCGTCGTATGTCCATCGGCGAAGCGAAAGCGCGTCGTGCGAAGAAAGAGATGGTTGAAGCCAACTTGCGTCTGGTTATCTCTATCGCCAAAAAATACACCAACCGTGGCCTGCAGTTCCTGGATCTGATTCAGGAAGGCAACATCGGTCTGATGAAAGCGGTCGATAAGTTCGAATACCGTCGTGGTTACAAGTTTTCCACCTACGCAACCTGGTGGATCCGTCAGGCGATCACTCGCTCTATCGCGGATCAGGCGCGCACCATCCGTATTCCGGTGCATATGATTGAGACGATCAACAAACTCAACCGTATCTCTCGCCAGATGCTGCAAGAGATGGGTCGTGAGCCGACGCCGGAAGAACTGGCTGAACGCATGCTGATGCCGGAAGACAAGATCCGTAAAGTACTGAAGATCGCCAAAGAGCCTATCTCCATGGAAACCCCGATCGGTGACGATGAAGATTCGCATCTGGGTGATTTCATCGAGGATACTACCCTCGAGCTGCCGCTGGAATCTGCAACCACCGAAAGCCTGCGCGCTGCGACGCACGACGTACTGGCCGGTTTGACCGCGCGTGAAGCGAAAGTCCTGCGTATGCGTTTCGGTATCGATATGAACACCGACCACACGCTGGAAGAAGTGGGTAAACAGTTCGACGTAACCCGCGAACGTATCCGTCAGATCGAAGCGAAGGCACTGCGTAAACTGCGTCACCCGAGCCGTTCTGAGGTCCTGCGTAGCTTCCTGGACGATTAATCCCGTCGCGAAAACAGCAACGCCACCGTTCAGGTGGCGTTTTTTTACCTTCCGCGCACGATCAGCGCCTCATCCAGTTCCCTGAAGGCTTCCACCAGTTTATCCAGGGTGATACGGCTCAGTCCGCTGGTATTCGGCAACACCCACACCTGCGTTGCGCCAATCGTTATGCTCTGCTTTCCCCACTGCACGCCACGCTGGCTGAAGCCTTGTTCAAATGCCTGCTTACCTAAAATCGCCAGAGCCTGCGGCTGATAATCTTCGATTTTGGCAATCAGTTGACGACCACCATCATGCAGTTCTTTACGCGAAACTTCAGTCGCCTGCACCGTCGGTCTGTCGACCAGTTTGGTTACGCCACAGCGAAAATCCAGTAAGTGTTCTGCTTCTTCCGGCTTGAGCTGGCGGTCAGTAAAACCTGCCTGATGAATCACCTTCCAGAAACGGTTCGCCGGGTGCGCAAACGGAAACCCCGTCCCGGCAGAAGAGAGCCCCGGATTGATGCCGCAAAAGACCACTCGCAGACCCGGCGCTAAAATATCTTTTACCATGAATACCTCACAACGTTACGTCATGAGAAAAGTATAACGGATTGAAAATACGTTGTTTAATAAAACAGCATACGTACGGTTATCGCTGGATTGCTCGCAGGAGTTACTTTATAATTCACCGCCACGGCCCCTTAGCTCAGTGGTTAGAGCAGGCGACTCATAATCGCTTGGTCGCTGGTTCAAGTCCAGCAGGGGCCACCAGATAAAACAAGGAGTTAGATGAGAAATCGTCTGACTCCTTTTTCGTTTCATACGAATTGGGTCAGGTAAGGAATTGTCTCCCTGCCCTCTTCATCTCGCTGCCGGCATCCCCGGAGAGTGTTATAAATCAGTAATACAGCTTACATGATCACATGTGCAGCATTATTACGGCTGCGTAGCAACAAGCCAGTTGGCTGCCGGGCTCGGGACACTCAAGCCGAGTAAACCCGGCATTCTGGCAAAAAAACCCGTAGTCAGATGGGGCAATATGCAAGGCATATAATCAGGGTTCAGTTGTCCAGTCTTCTCCCGTAATACTTTCCCCTGCAACCTGAGCGTCACGAGCCGACAACCAGAAAAAGAAAAGTCTGAAAGTATCTTTTTTTTGGGCGAGATAAATAGTGAATCCCCTGTTATTTTTCATGGATGCGATATTTTTTAACAATTCCTATCCATTCTTCAGTACAAAAAAAGCCGTATTATCAAATAAATATTAAGTTTTAAACTTTTTTTAGAGACAATCATGCCGAAATAAAAAAAATACCCAATAAATACAAATAATTAAAATAATAGGTAAATCTGTCATTGATTAACATTTATCATATTGTGCTATCGCGCAGCAAATTTAAAAATCCATTCTTTTGATAATTCACCTATGGTTCTGTCTAAATATCTTAATTTTGGTGATTAGGATTCTCCTTGTGTTGGATAAATCAAAAGGTATCCTGACTGGCCTCCAGGAATAAATGCATCTGATTGGCCCAGATACATTTTCATAACATTTTTAACAATTCACCCCCACTTGACTCTCTTTAAGCCTGGTGCAACACTGCAGACATAGAATAGCGAGAAATAAATTTCACTGTTCACTGGCATTATCAGGTGTGCTAATGATATATAAACTGGAAGCGAAAATATCATTCTGATGTTTTCTTATACTGTCTTTTATCATTGTATTTTTTACATCGGCCAATTGAAATGCAGACCATTTTCATTACTCGTGGTTTGTCTGTAAACCGCATCAATTATTAATAGTGGTATATTTCTGGTTAAGTGTTGCTATCTATAGCTTTTGGCAAATGAGTAGCTTTGATTAACGCCTTTCAACTCATTTTCATGAGGAGACCATTAAATATATCTCCATAAATTTCAAGAAGTCTGTTTCTACGTTTCAGATATTATGAATGCCAGAAATTTTCATCATTCTTCAAAGAGTCGAAACCTCAAATTATAAAACATTAAAAACATGAAATAAAATAGCCACATTTTAGCATCAATAAAAAAGTGATATAGAAAAGGCAACGATCATACATTCACTAACTTTCGAATTCTGCATTCGATACCGGGGAAACTCACCAGAAGAGAAAAAATTTTATCCAGAAAAAGGAAGATACTACGCCAGTGATGCGTAGTGGTACAGGGAAGGCTCAGAGCGGTGACAGAGCAAACACCTGTGTAGTCAGTACTGATGCAGTTATAAAGGTTTTAAAAATGAATAAAGTATATCGCGTAATCTGGAATAATACTCTTCGGGTCTTTCAAGTCGGTTCTGAATTAGTGACTGGAAAACAACGTGGAGCGTTGGTAGGAAGTGTCGCAATTGCAAAAACCTCGCATTTAAATCTACCCGCTTCATACCATTTGCCGTCGCGAATCAGTGCATTATCACTGATAGTATTGATATCGTTACCTGGCATCACCTTTGCTGACATGATTGTGGACAGTAGTTTGGCTAACTCGCCGTTAATTATTACGCAAGGAAATTCTATTTCAAATGCGGATAACATTATTGTGGGTAGTACTACTGGCGGTACGGGTGTGCTCAATATTAATAATGGCGGTAGTGTTCTTAGCGGCTCAGGTACAATTGGCCAACTAACCGGTAGTTCAGGAACAGTTTCTGTGGATGGGACTGACTCCATCTGGACAACGAATATTGGTCTGACTGTAGGTAATTATGGTACTGGCATATTGCTTATTACCAATGGCGGTCAAGTCAACAGTAAGAGTAGCGGCGCCACACCAGTCGTTCTCGGTAACTTAGCAGGAAGTTCAGGTACTGTTGATTTAAGCAATGGAGGTAAATGGAATATTCTCAGTCCAAGTGGCACAGCGCAACCACTTACTGTAGGCGATGCCGGAACAGGAAATCTTAATATTCAATCAAATAGTACCCTAACGGCAGGAATGGTAAGCCTTGGTGGTACAGCTTCCGGTACAGGGTCTGTGAATGTAACCGGGAATGATGCGTTGCTGAACTCGGTTACTATAACAGTCGGTAATGCAGGGCAGGGGTCGCTCATTATCGCGAATAATGGTGTTGTGAACACAACGGGTCCCAGCACTGGCGCAGGTACAATAGGGGCCACTACTGGCAGTATAGGCAATGTTGATGTCAGCAGCGGCGGTCAGTGGAATCTGGTCAACTCCAGTGGAGCCGGGCAGGCATTAACTGTTGGGAACAGCGGTACAGGGAATCTTAATATCAATGCTGCCGGAACAGTAACTGCGGGTACCACACTCATTGGGGGGCAGAATACTGGCACGGGTACCGTTAAGGTTTCCGGAACAGATGCCGTTATGAATACCGGAGCGTTGACAATGGGAAGCTTCGGGAAAGGAACGCTTACTATTGCTGATAATGGCTTAGTCAACAGTTCTGGTGTTGGCGTAATAGCAAACAATGCGGGAAGCAATGGTCAAATTGATATTAATAGTGGTGGCAAGTGGAATCTAACTAACTCAAGCGGAACAAGACAGACACTTACGATCGGAAATATCGGTACTGGCATTCTTAATATTAATACAACGGGTACAGTCACAGCCGGCACGACTCTCGTAGGAGGTTTGGCTAGCGGAATTGGCACTGTTAATGCTAACGGTGTAGATGCAGTAATGAATACCGGTGCTTTAACAATCGGCAGTTTCGGCAAGGGGAACGTCAACATTGCTAATAACGGCGTCGTTAACAGCATAGGTGCAAGCATACTTGCAAACAATGGCGGCAGTACCGGTACCGTTGATATCAGTAGCGGCGGACTTTGGAATGTTGTAAATGCAGCAGGCACTGCTCAGACACTTACTGTGGGTAACATCGGTACGGGTATTCTAAATATCAATACCACCGGTACAGTAACCGCAGGAACCACCCTCCTGGGTAGTGCTGTTACAGGAAGTGGAACCGTTAAAGTTGACGGTTCCAATGCTGTCATGAAAACAACAGGACTGACGGTCGGGCAGTCAGGAACAGGTAAGCTTATCATCAGTGATGATGGCGTCGTTAACAGCTCAAGTGCAAGCACTATCGCAAACACGGCAGGAAGCAATGGCACTGTTGATATTAGTAATGGTGGGCTGTGGCGACTCACAAATGCAAGCGGTTCCGGGCAACCGCTGACTGTGGGTAACAGTGGTACAGGGACGATGAATGTTGGTTCCACCGGTAAGGTTACTACTGCTATCACGGTTATTGGTAGCGCCGCAAAAGGCGTGGGTAAAGTTAATATCAATGGAACCGACGCAATATTGGATACAACCACCATAACCGTGGGCAGTTACGGTCAGGGTACACTGACCATTGCTGATAATGGCTTAGTGACCAGTACTGGCGCAGGAACAATAGCATACAACACTGGCAGTATCGGTAAGGTTGATGTCAGCAGCGGTGGTCAATGGAATCTTCTCAACACTGCAGGTGCAGGCCAAACCCTGACGGTGGGCAACATAGGTACGGGCACCCTCAATATCAATGCCACCAGTAGTGTCACTGCGGGAACAACTGTTCTTGGCGGGGCCGCTGCGGGGAGCGGTACCGTAAATGTGTCCGGTGTTGATGCCCTGATGAATACAATCGCATTGACCGTAGGACAGTCTGGCAAAGGTGTGTTGAGTATTTCTGATACTGGCATCGTTAAAAGCACAGGCGCCGGCATTGTAGGTAACGCAGCGACGAGCACTGGTAATGTCATCGTCGATGGGGAGGACTCACTATGGGACATAGCGGGTACTGTGACCATTGGTGGAGCCGGTACTGGCACAATGACACTGACTGACCATGCTAATGTACTCAGCAAGGGAGGGATTATTGGTAACACTGGTGCAGGAAAAGGCATCGTAGATGTCAGTACCGGTGCAGCGTGGACCAACGGTTCAGGTACACTCACCGCGGGTAACGGTGCGATGGGTACACTGACTATCCATGACGGGGGGACTGTGGATGCAGCCTCAACAATCATTGGTAGTCTGAATACGGGTAACGGCACAATAAATGTGGATGATTTAGGTTCCGTATTGACTGCCGGGACGTTAACCGTTGGCCAGTCTGGTACAGGCAAGATGGCCGTGGCAAATGGTGGTGTGGTTCATAGCAATAGTGCAACCGTAGGCGCTAATGCCGGTAGTACAGGTGCTGTCACCCTGGAGGGGGCTGATTCTCAGTGGCTCAACAACAGTGGTCCCCTGACGGTAGGGAATGCAGGTACAGGTCTCGTTGAGCTAATAGATGGTGCGCAGCTTCAGAGTATTTCCTCTGTCGTGGGCAAATCATTTGGTGGCAACGGGACGGTAAATATCAACTCCGACTCGGTCTGGAATAACGCCACTGATAGCATTGAGGTAGGTGCTGCCGGGGTAGGTGCTCTCAACATTACCACAGCAGGTACCGTAAACACTGACGACATTACGGTTGGAACACAGTTTACTGGCTCAGGTAACGTAAGGGTAGATGGTACTGACTCTGCTCTGAATACGAACTCCCTGACCCTGGGTTCATCTGGTCCAGGTAAATTGACGGCGACGAACAATGCCACAGTCCACTCTTCAGGTGGAACACTTGGGTTGCTTGTTGATGGTATTGGCACTGCCACAGTCAGCTCCGGGGCCGAGTGGCTTATCACTGGCAGTGCTTCTTCCTCACTCATTGTAGGCGATGCCGGTACGGGTAATCTTACCGTTAAAACAGGGGGGAGCGTTACCAGTGGGCAAACTGCTGTCACACTTGGTAATGCCTCTACTGGAAATGGTACCGTAAGTGTGGATGGTTCAGGATCCATGCTGGACTCTCAGGGCCAGTTCATTGTCGGTCTGAGCGGCACCGGCACTATGGATATTACGCATGGAGGTACCGTAAATAGTGATGAGCATACACTTTTCCTTGGCAAAAACGTGACAGGTTCAGGGACGGTGAATGTTGATGGTGCCGGTTCTTCTCTGACGCAGCATGGTGCTGGTAATCTGATAGCCGGGTCATCAGGAAAAGCGACTATTAATATCCGTAACGAGGGAGTAATTAGTAACGAAACTAATGTCGTCGTAGGTGAGCTCGCTAATGGGGTTGGCATCATCACAGTAGACGGAACGGGTTCTTTATTAAGCACACCCGATATTGCCATCGGGACCGTGGGCAACGGCGTACTGACGTTAAGTAATGAAGGTACTCTCGCTACTGATAATCCTGTCAAGATCGCGACAACTTCAGGAAGTGTTGGAACACTTAATATTGGTGCTACACATGGTTCGGCGGCAACAGAGGCCGGATTTATTACTGGTGCAGACAGTCTGATTATGGGGGAAGGCTCAGCAACATTAGTATTTAACCATACGGAGACTGATCCCAGCACAGCCGGAGGTTATCAATTCACGCCAATGATTACCGGAAAAGGTTCTGTTATGCAGGATGCGGGACATACGGTTCTGAGCGCGGAGAATACTTTTAGTGGCACTACCCTTGTCAACGGCGGTACGCTTACCACCACCACACATTCAACAAGTGGTAATACTGGTCTCGGTACCAGCATAGTTGATATTGCCACTCAAGGGACGCTGGAGGTGGCCGGGGCGACAACGGATGGTACAGGTAACTTCATCTTTACAAATGCGCTAACGGGTAAAGGGCTAATCAGTGTTGATCTGACTTCAGCTACAGATGTACTCACCTTTGCAAATTCTGTTGGTTCAAGTTTTTCCGGAGTAACCGAACTTAAGAATAGTACTTTCTCACTTTCTGGAGATAATGCGACAGCATTGACAAAATCAACACTGATGACAAGTGTTGGAAATACAACTGTAGTAAATGCTGGTGACCAGCAAATAGGCGGACTGGCTTTTAACGGTGGTAATTTAATTCTGGGTATTACTCTTCCTGGAGCCACTCATTCTGACAATATTTTGCATGCAGAAACGCTTGTCGCTGGTGCAGGCACTTTCAGCACAAATGGTAGAAACTTCCAGGCAAGCGGTACGGGTACCGTTCAGGTGACTCTGGCTGACCCATGGATTGATCCAGGACTTACAGCAGATCCAGACACGACACTGAATCTGCTGCAACAAGATGACACTCATGCAGATATCCAGTTAATACATGCAAATACTGTTATCGGCTCCGGTGGTTCACTTACATTAACTGATCAAGACGGAAACAGTCTTGGAACTGATAGAAATATCGCCATTGAACAGAATGGTTCAGTTGTCGCTGATGGTCTCTATGGTATCCGCTTAACTACCGCACCTGGCGACGGTCTATATGTAAATTACGGTCTGAAGGAAGTCGATATTCGTAACGGGAAGACGCTGACGTTAGCAGAGTATGCAAATGCTACTGGAGCGAATGCTGATATGTCTGCGAAAATTTCTGGTTCGGGTGATCTTGCCATCAATACAACCGGACAGGTTTCACTTTCTAACGGTCTTAATAACTATACAGGTTTAACTCAGGTTCAGTCTGGTATTCTGAGAACTGATGCTAACCATGCGCTGGGTAATACGGAGTCATTGCAAATAAATAACAGCGCCATGGTAGATCTTAATAATACTATACAGAGCGCTGGTAAATTGGAGGCACTGGAGAGCTCAACCCTGCATTTCAATGGCGGTACTTTGACCTTGCAAAACGGTGGTATTAGTGAGGGCATACTGACTGGCTCTGGTAATTTAAATGTTTATAACGGTTTATTTACCATAGAAGGCGCCAACAGCGGACTGAGCGCCACCACCACCATCAGCAACGGTGCGGAAGTGATTATTAATGATGCTCAGGGCGCAGGAACCGGCGATATTTCTAATGAAGGTACCCTGACGCTGGACAGCGTTATCGGCATGCTGGCGAACAGCATTCGCGGTACCGGTGACGTGGATGCCACTGACAGCACCCGTGCGCAGATTTCCGGCGACAATAGCGGCTTTAGCGGGATGTTCAATATCGACAGCGGCAGTAATCTGACCGTCAGCGAGCAGAACAACCTCGGCACCGCAGCGGTCAATGATAACGGATTACTTACAGTGAACACCGCCAGCGACTGGACGCTCAGCAACAGCGTCAGCGGCAGTGGCAGCCTGACCAAAGCGGGTACAGGTACCCTGACCCTGACGCAGGCTTCTGCGGCCTTCACCAGCACCACGGATATCACCGCCGGTACGCTGGCGCTGGGCAGCGACGCTGCTTCGGCGGTGGATATGGCGAGCGGGCTGGTGAACGTTCAAAACGATGCCCGTTTCACCGGTTACGGCAGCACCGCTGGGGATGTCAACGTCATGCAGGGCGGGACCATGCAGATGACCGACTTCATGGTGGGCGGCAGCCTGACCAACAGCGGTTCTGTTCTGCTGACCCGTGAGGATGGAATGCCTGGCAACTCCCTGACGGTCAACGGCAACTACACCGGGAACAACGGCCTGCTGGCGTTCAATACCAAACTCGGCGATGACAGCTCAGCGACGGACAAACTGACGGTACAGGGCAATACAGCCGGCAACACCCGTGTCAGCGTGACCAATACTGGCGGGACCGGTGCACAGACGGTGAACGGTATCGAGGTGATTGAGGTTAACGGCAACTCAGCCGGGAACTTTGCTCTGACCACCGGCACCGTGGAAGCCGGAGCCTATGTCTATACCCTGGCGAAAGGCACCGGTAACGGCGTGAAGAACTGGTACCTGACCAGTAAATGGCAAGGTAACGCCATACCGCCACATGATGTTCCAACACCGGTTGCGGTGGACCCCACTGCGCCGGACGCCCTGCGCCCGGAAGCCGGCAGCTATATCAGCAATATCGCGGCGGCCAACACACTGTTTAACCACCGTCTGCACGACCGTCTCGGTGAACCGCAGTACACCGATGCACTGTACAACGGCGAGGAGAACGTCAGCAGCCTGTGGATGCGCCAAGTCGGCGGTCACGAGCGTTCCAGCGCAGGTGACGGTCAACTGAAAACCCAGAGCAACCGCTATGTGCTGCAACTGGGGGGCGATATCGCGCAGTGGAGTTCTGACGGTCTGGACCGCTGGCACCTGGGCGTGATGGGCGGCTATGCGAACGAGCACAGCAACACCCGCAGCGACCGCGCCGGCTACAGTTCTGACGGACGCGTCAGCGGTTACAGCGCCGGTCTGTACGGTACCTGGTTCCAGAACGATGCGGACAAAACCGGCATGTATGTGGACAGCTGGATGCTGTACAACTGGTTCGACAGCAGCGTGGAATCAGACAATCGTGACAGCGACAGCTACAAATCGAAAGGTCTGACCGCGTCCGCCGAAGCGGGATATACCCTGAAAGCCGGAGAATTTTACGGTAGCCAGGGCACACTGAACACCTGGTATGTCCAGCCTCAGGCGCAGGTCACCTGGATGGGCGTGAAGGACGATGGGCATCGTCGCAAAGACGGAACCCGCATCGAAACAGAAGGCGACGGTAACATCCAGACGCGCCTCGGGGTAAGAACGTACCTGAACAGCCACCACAAAATGGATGACGGAAAACAGCGCACCTTCCAGCCGTTCGTGGAGGTGAACTGGATCCACAACACTGAGTCCTTCGGCGTGAAGATGGAAGGCACCAAAGTCAGCCGTGACGGTGCCCGCAACCTGGGCGAGGTCCGCACCGGGGTGGAAGGCAAACTGAATGACCGTTTGAGCGTGTGGGGCAACGTGGGCGTGCAGATGGGCGATAAAGGCTACAGCGACACTCAGGGCATGATAGGAGTGAAATACAGCTGGTAGTCAAATAAAGGAGCCTGAAAAGCAGGAGTCGCCAACACGGCTCCTGTTTTTCAGAAATGCAGGACAGCTACGGTAATCATGAGCAGGAACAAAGTATGAGTAAAACAAAACAGGAGTGGCTTTTCCAGTTGAGGCAATGCACCAACCAGGAAACTCTCGAGAAGATCATCGAAAAGAATATCTATTGCCTGACTATGGACGAGTTAGAAAGCTTTAATGCAGCAGCAGATCACAGATTAGCAGAAATAGTCACCAATAAATTGTATGACAAGGTTCCCATGTCCGTCTGGACATTTGTGCGATAATAGATGTCCTACGATGAGTAATAACATGGCGGACAATGCAATTTTTAAAATGTTTGAATGAATAATCTGCCAAAGGCCAATATTCTCAATAACCAAAGCCGTTTGAATACATGTTTTAGCCTGTAATGCAGTACTGGCGTTTTTTCCGGAAGCGTGACCCTTCAGTCTAAAGATGGTTAATTTTATTATTGAAGAATCACAAGCCCAGTAAAGCCAGCTTTGTCATGCACAGGCAAGCGTCTCACAGAACGCATACACCTTCACTCAAAACTCATTGAATCTTGTTATGTGTCAGGTATGATTGCCGCCGGTATCAATCACACGCTCCCCATAACGATGAACATGGAATTCCTTAAAGAGTGCATACGCGTCGAAGTCATTGGTCGGGATCACTCTTTCTCATGGCGCAAAGCGCTCACCCGTATCAGGAACAACCGTAGAAAGTATTATATGTTCTGGTGGCGAGTAGCTTGTTATCTCTACACCCGGGGCGGTATTAAGCGGCGTTTCGCAAAGCGAATAGAAGCAAAACTTCTGCGCCTTTATGATGTTGAAATACCGTTAACGGCCAAAATTGGCCCGGGTCTGGATTTAGCGCATTTCTCCGGGATCGTGATTACCGATCTCTGCGTTATTGGTAAAAACTTGCATCTGAAACAGGGCGTGACAATCGGCAGAAGAACGCCACCCGCAGAGACATTGATTGAAATTGGAGACAACGTAGACATTGGCTGCAACGCCTCCGTTCTGGGTGGAAAAATTCGTATTGGCGACAATGTCACCATTGGCGCGCATTCGCTGGTACTTAAGCCAATTCCTGATAATACGATTTATACCAACAAGATAACGCCGGTACTGATCCCGAAAAGCAGATAAAAAGCGCGGTTTTTACTGGCCAGTTAAGGCCCTGAGCGAGTAATACAACACAAAAAGAATGCTCTCACAGCAACGGCGAGAGCATCGGGGCAGAGTGATGGGGCATATCACGCGCGCTCAACGTCGACCAGTTCCTGAAGTTGCTCGCGCATATACAATGAAAAATACTCAGGGTCTCTAATCAAAACCCGCTCTCCGGCTTCAAACTTCTGAGCCCACTTAACCAGTTTTTGCGTAAATCCAGGGTTCCACCCCTCCCGCTCCCCACGCGCAACGATATCCGACGCACTTGCCGGGCAGCCCAGTTCTTTCAAATATTTCAAAATCCCTTTCGCCGTGCTTTCATCCATGGGTTCTGGAGAAGTGGCCGAGGTGTTCATCCCGTTGATGAAATCTAATGCTTTATCAATGACTGCTGGCATACTTTTATCCTTAAAATTTACCATGTAAAACACAAGACGACCCTTTGACCTTAAACCGATTTCAGCCTCAAAGAAATCATTAAATTTCGTTAATCATAGCTAAAGTAGCAGACCTCACATTTTCAGTCTTTTAGGGTGGTTATATTCTCCTGCGTAATACGTCATTCTCCCGGTCACCAGTCCTGCTCCTGCCCCAGCAACGTCAAAATATCCTGCCGGTGTTGTAACAAAAGTGGAGCGTCACGATGCCGGGGGTAACTCAGCGGTACGGTAAATTCAGCGAGGATCTTCGCCGGGCGCGGTGACATCACAATCACTCTGTCACTGAGCAGCAGCGCCTCTTCAATATCGTGAGTGACCAGCACGCTGGTATAGCCCTGGCTCTGCCAGAGCGTAATCAGCTCACGCTGCATGCTCATCCGCGTCAATGAATCGAGTTTGCCCAGCGGTTCATCCAGTAAAAGCAGACGCGGCTGATTCAGCAGCGCCCGCGCCAGAGCCGCGCGTTGCGCCATGCCTCCGGAGAGCTGTTTCGGATACGCATGCGTAAATTCACCAAGCCCCATGCGCGCAATCAGCGCATCCGCTGCCGCATCCAGCCCCGACTTTCCCTGCGCCTGTGGGCCAAGCAGAACGTTTTGTCGCACGGTTCGCCACGGATAGAGCGTCGGATCCTGAAACACCAGAATCCGTTCGGGTTCAGGTTGCTGAATCGTACGCCCATCGGCAAGGAGTTGACCGCTCTGTACCGGATCAAGTCCCGCCAACAGACGCAGCAATGTCGACTTACCGCAGCCCGAAGGCCCCAGCAGCGAAACGCTTTCGCCTGGATGAATGGTCAGTGAGAGATTATCCAGCACTGGCAGCGTCTTTTTGCCGAGGTGAAAAGCGTGGCTGAGATGTTGAATATCAATCGTCAGGCCCTGCGTCGTCGTGTCGAATTTCTCAGCCAACGTCACCATTGCACTGCTCCTTTTTGCCAGCTCAACAGACGATCGCGGATCAGAAACAGGCCACTAATCAAACCGGAACACAGAAAGGCCATCACCAGTAGTGCGGCGTACATATTGGGATAGGCCGCCCAGCCCTGCGCCCATTGCAGATAAAAGCCGATCCCTGATTTTACCCCGACCATTTCAGCGACAATCAGCACCGAAAATGACGCGCCAAGCCCCATGAACACGCCGACAAAAACATGTGGCAAGGCTGCCGGAATCGCCACTCTCAGGATGAGAAAACGCTGGCTGGCGCCGAGCGTACGCGCCACGTCGTACCAGGCTTTGTCGATACTGGTGACGCCGGACCAGGTAAGCACCGTCACCGGAAACCAGGTACTCAGGGCAATCAGAAACACACTGGCGCCAAAACTGCTGGGAAAAATAAACATACATAACGGCAACAGCGCCGTCGAAGGAACCGGCCCTAACAGACGCAGCACCGGATGCATCCAGTAACCTATACGCTGTGACCAGCCGATGGCAATGCCGGTGACAAACCCCAGCGAGGTGCCGACGATCACTCCCAGTCCCAGCAATAACAAGGAATGCGCGAGACTTTCCAGCAGACGCCGCCAGTCATCATGCAGCACTTCAATCAGCGCCTGCGGCGGCGCAAAAAAAGGCACCGGCAGCGTACCGGTTTTAACCGTCAGCAGCTCCCAGACGCTGAACAGCAGCGGCAGCGCCACCAGCCATTTCCCGGCATTTTGTAACCGTACCGCCCGCGCAGACCAGTAGCGAAAAGTCAGTGCAGAGAGCAACAACGCACCACTCAGCGCCAGCTGGATCCCCGCCCAACTCTGGCTGAACGGCCACTCCCGGTTCAGATTAGGCCACCAGAGCGTCACCGTTGCCGTCGCCAGCCAGCTCAGCGCGGCGAGCAGGCCGTTACGCCAGAACAGTACGCGTCGCGGTGAGGAGGTGGGCAGCGCGGTTTCAGGAAAATACGTCGACATAAATACTCTCCGCAAACTGATGAGGATCGGTGGTCGGCTTAATCACCTGAACTAACTTCAGATCCGTCACGTACTGGGCTATCTCGTTAACAAACGCTTCGCCGACCGCATGATGCCCATGCCCCTGCCCGTGCAGAATGCCCTGCACTTCCGCCACGTTAGTGTTTAACGCATGAGCCATAAACGCATCCGCCACACTTTCCGGATGCTGCGCGGCATAGCTGTGCGCCTCCAGAATCGCCTGAGTTAATGCCGCCGCAGCCGGTTTATGATCCCGTGCGAGCGAACCACTAACGCCAAGCACACAGCAGCTCAGATTGGCATATTCACCAGTCATGTTGCTGGCGAGCAACTGGTATTTACCCGTCTCCAGCAGACGGTAGCTGAACGGCTCGCTACCGCTGATCGCCGCGATCTCCTGTTTATCCAGCGCCACGCTGAGCAGATCGGCGGGATACACTTTCCACTGCACATCAGCAATCGGATCGATGCCGTGACGCTTAAGCAAAATGGCGAAGAAGTTTTTATCCGGCCCGGCCATGTCCGTCACGCCGATGGTCTGGCCTTTCAGTTTTTCCAGTTGGGTGAAGGGAGACTGTTTCGCGGTTAACAGGTTCAGGCAGCCACCGTGCGTTCCTGCCGTCAGCTTCACATCGAAGCCTTGCTCCAGCGCCTTCAGCCAGCGTAGCGCCATCCCCACTCCCGCATCAGCTTTTCCGGTGGCGATGGCCTCCAGCAGGACGTCGGTGGAGTTGCCGAAGTTCACCAGCTCAACATCCAGATTGTATTTACTGAAGAATTTTTGCTGCTCCGCCACCGTGACAGGTGCCAGACAGACCGCACTCTTATTCACCGCAAGCTTGATTTTGACCGGTTCCGGCAGTCGCAGAGCCAGATTCTGCGAAGACGGCGGAACATGATCGTGCGCCCACAGCGCCGGAGAAAAACCACCAAGCGCAGGCAGCGCCAGCGCACCACCGCTCAGGCGTAAAAACTGACGGCGTGAAAAAAGAGAGGTCAGGCTCATGGGAGGATCTCCGTGGCGGGCGGTACGGTGAAGTCATGATAAAAGGTCGGCTGCACGTCCAGCTTCTGGCGAATTAATCCGTTTGCCTGATAAAAATCTGCCGTGGCCTGCTGCTGGCTGACGGTCTTCGTATCGACGACCTGCCAGCGCGACTGGCGGTTGGCAAACTGCGCACGGGCGATCTCAGGAGGGAACTTAATAATCTCTCCCAGCGTTTTGCCGTAGCTGTCGAGGTTGGCATAGGCCCAGCGTTCTGCCTTCGCCAGTCGGTTGAGGTAATCCTGCAACGCCGCACGTTTTGCCGGATCGGCAAGCGTGGTGTCCGTGGCCGCAAGGAAGGTATTCCCCGGCAGCAGACCTTCGCCGCTGACCAGTATTTTCCCCTGCGCTGTTTTCACCATTTGCGTGGTGTACGGTTCCCAGGTTGCCCAGGCGTCCACGGAGCCACTGACCAGCGCAATTTTGGCATCCACCGGTCCGAGGAAAACCCACTGCACATCCTCCGGTTTTAATCCGGCCTGTTGCAGCGCTTTCAACGCGACAAAATGTCCAATCGAGCCTTTACCGGTGGCGATACGTTTACCTTTCAGGTCCTGCGCTGTTTTCAGCGTCGCTCCGTCTGCCACCAGCACCGCCGTCCCTGCCGGATTACTTTTATCCACCGCTACCGCTTTTACCGGCGCGCCGTTCGCAAGCGCAAACAACAGCGGCGCATCGCCGATGATACCGACATCCACCGCTCCAGCATTAAGCGCTTCCGCGAGCGGAGCCGCCGCCGGAAATTCCGCCCATTTGATGTCGTAAGTGAGGTTCTGCAAACCATTCGCCGCCTCAAGCTGGGAACGCATACCACCTTTCTGATCGGCAATGCGCAATGTAATGCGCTCCGCTGCCCACGACTGCGAACTAAAAACCAGTAATAACGCACTGATAAGCCACGATTTATAACGTTTTTTCATGATAATCCTGTTGAGTCAGTGACTGACGACCGGCAGCAATCCAGGCGCTGTCTTGTTGAGGGGTATGTACTCTGCCACAAAGGACATTGCGATAATGGCGCTCCAGCGGGTTATCACGCGTCAGTCCGTGGTTGCCGGTGAGCGACAGCGCTTTTTCCACCACCTGCACCGCATGTTGCGTGATAGTGACCTTAGCCAGATTGGCCTGTTCCGTGGTCAACGCCAGCGCTGCGGCCTGACGCAGCAAGCTCTGGTTTACCAGTAGCCACTCGTCGATTTGCCCCACGCTCTCCTGCACGCGAGGTAATGTCGCTAACGGATGACCGAGACTGCCCGGTACGCGATGGCGCAGCCAGCCGATCAGCCACTGCGTGGCGGCACGCGCAATGCCGTCATAAATCGCCGCCAGCAGTGCGGTGTGGCGATTGGCAAACAGGCGCGTCTGCTCAGCGTTTGCCGTAGGTGGCTGGTCGAAGGCAAAGGTGTCAACGGCATTTTCCAGCGGAACCCTCACATCGGTCAGGATCACCTCGTGGCTGCCGCTGGCCCGCATGCCTATGTGATCCCAGCTTTTCACCACACGAATCCCCTCACTCTCTCGCGGCACCAGCCAGACACCAACCTGCGGCGTGGGATCGTCACTACGCGCCCACAACGCCAGCCAGCTCAGCCCTTCGATGCCAGTGGTGTAGATTTTATGACCGTTGATTCGCCAGCCCTGCGGCGTGCGGGTCGCTACCGTCTGCGGCAAACCGCCGCGAGCGGGCGAGCCCAGTTCTGGTTCCACGCGCAGGCTGTTAATCAGCGCCCCTTTTTCCCTGGCGCTTTCTGTAACCTGCTGACGTAACGCTGAGGGCCAGCTATCGTTATCGGCCAGCCGCAAATGATGCAGATACTGCATGCAGACGATCAGCGCCGTAGACGGTTCGCCCTGGGCAATGGCGCTAATCACCCGCTGGAGCGTCGCGAGATCCGTGTCGTCATGACAGGCAAGGCTGAGCCAGCCCAGCTGTTGCAGGCGGGCCAGATTGTCATGCGGAAAATCACCCTTTTTATCGAGCGCCCCTGCCTGTTCAGCCAGTTCAGCGGTCAGGCGAGTGAGCACGTCCGGTGTAGGAGGCGTGACGGGCGGGCGCATATCAGGACGCCTTTTCCTGAGCATCACGCTGCGCCACTTTCTCACGCGTGATCGGCAGCAGCGCTTTACCGTAGTCCTGCGCATCGTTAAGCGGGTCGAAGCCGCGGATCAGGAAATTACGCACGCCAAGATCGTAGTAATCCAGCAGCGCGTCGGCGACCTGCTCCGGCGTTCCCACCAGCGCCGTGGAGTTCTGCCCACCGCCGACCAGGCTGGCGATGCCGGTCCACAAACGTTTATCCACTACGCGGCCCAGCGCGGCGGTTTCGCGCAAACGCTGCGCACCCACGCTGTCAGGTTTGATGTTGTAACCGCCGCCGACTTTGTCGGCACGCTCGGTGGCAATATGGAGGATCTCTTCCGCCTTTTCCCAGGCCTGCGCTTCGGTATCCGCGATAATGGGGCGGAACGAGACGCTGAAATCTATTTCGCGCTGATGTTTTGCGGCTTCTGCACGCACGCGGTGAATTGTCTCTTCCGTCTGCGCCAGCGATTCGCCCCACAAAGCGAAGACGTCGGCATGCTTACCGGCAACCGCGATGGCCGCATCGGAAGAACCGCCAAAGTAAATCGGGATATGCGGTTGCTGGAGAGGACGAATCGCGGAATACGCCTGCTCGACCTGATAAAAGGCGTTGTTAACATCAAACGGCGCAGACTGCGTCCAGGTCTGGCGCACCACCTCAAGAAAGGCGTCGGTACGCGCATAACGCTGGTCGTGGTCAAGATAATCGCCGTCGCGGCGTTGCTCCGCATTATTTCCACCGGTGATAATATGCACCGCCAGTCGCCCGTCCAGCAGATGCTCAAGCGTCGCCAGTTTACGTGCCGCCAGCGTTGGGGAGACAAACCCGGGACGGTGCGCCAGCAGAAAGTGGATTTTTTGCGTGGACAGCCCCGCCAGCGCGGTAACCAGAAAGCCGTCCGGTTGATCGGACCAGTGTCCGACCAGCAGGCGATCGAAGCCCGCCGCCTCATGAGTCTGTGCAAAGCGCACAATATAATCACGATCGAAAATCGGGCCGACGGGGGCGATAGTTTCTGAAGAGAGGCGATGACCAATCATGCCGATGAACTGAACGCTCATTAGAACTCCTTCTGTCAGGATGTCGGGTACAGGAAGCCGCAAGCTGCGGCGATGTAGAATTACCCTATACGCAACGTTCTAATGAACTAAATGCATTTTTATCATAACTTAATATGCCATATGCGCATACTAAGAGATAAACAAATAATTTCAGTCAGTTACTGACAGCGCCTGGACTACTTTCCCGGAAAAAAAAGTCACCGGATGCTGAAGGCTGCCGAGATCATGCGTGCTGACCTGCCAAATGTGCACCTGCGGCTGAAAATCTGCCAGCGTCAGGATGTCAATCTCATCGCGGAGCGGATGCTTCATTAGCGCTGCTTTTGGCACCAGCCCCAATCCCAGCCCTTGCGCAACCAGCGAAATTTGCAGTTGTGCCGAAGGCGTTTCGACACTGAGGGGTAGACTCAGCCCTTGCGCCTGTAGCGTGCGAATCAGGCCCGCACGCAGACCACAGCCGTCCGGATTTAACAGCCAGCCGTGCGCAGCGCAGTCCCGCAAATCCTGTGCGCGCAGACGCAGGTTTTTACCGGCAATGACAACAATGTCCAGGGGACAGAGCGCACGCCCGTGCAGCCCCTCCCGGAAAGTTTGCTGCGCCGGGCCCATCGCCAGCACGCTGTCCAGTTCTACGTTCTCCAGCCGTTTTTGAAGCTGCCCACTCCAGCCGCAGGTGACGCGGATATCCAGTTGAGGATAATGCGCCTGCAATGCTGTCAGTGCGGGCTGCAGGGCCAGCTCGCTGATACTCTGCGGGACGCCAAGACGCAGCACGCCGCTGGGTTCCGCATCGCTGTTAAGCAGACTTTCGAGTCGTTTCGTTTCACGTTTAATGGTCAGACATTGCTCATAAACCCGGTGTCCTACTGCCGTCAGCGTCAGGGGTTTAGTTTGTCTGTCCAGCAGCGTCGCGCCGAGGGTTTGTTCCAGGCGCTGCAAACGGCGGGTGATCGCTGACTGCGTAATACCCAGATATTCTGCCGCCTGGTTGAGTGAGGAGAACTGCACGACCGCCAGCAGTGCATCAATGTCATCAGTACGCATGGTTTCCTTAATGTCTATTTTGCATATTAGAATATGCATTAAATGCATTTATATAATATTAAGGCCTTTGTTATGGTGTTGACCAGTGCTTCAGTAAGGAATCCACCATGACAACACCTCTGAGACTCGATCGGTTACGCCTGCTCATCGAACAGTTGGCGCACCTCACTTCGCATACTGTTGATGAACCAGCACGCCTGGCAACAGCGGCAAATTACGTTGCCGAACTGGTGCAACACGACGACTGGCTGCCTGAGGCGTACAGCCTCCCGCATCCGCAGCACTACCAGCAGTATTTACTGCATGTGGATTCGGCGCAGCGCTTTTCTGTCGTCAGTTTTGTCTGGGGGCCGGGACAAGCCACGCCGATTCACGATCATCGGGTCTGGGGAGCGATCGGCATGCTGCGTGGAGCAGAAAAAAATGAACGCTTTCGCCTCGACCGTCACGGCGTTCCCCTCCCCTTCGGTGGCGAGGGAACACTCCACGCTGGGCAGGTCGAAACCGTCTCGCAATGGGATGGCGACATTCATCGGGTCAGCAACGCCTATACCGATCGCACATCGATCAGTATCCATGTTTATGGCGGCAATATCGGCGCCGTCAGACGTGCCGTCTACATGCCTGACGGCACAGTTAAACCGTTTATCTCCGGGTACTCCAACAGCCACATCCCCAATATCTGGGATCTTTCAAAGGAAAATTGACCATGGCCCGTTTTCAGACCCGTCATTTTAGCCAGTTGCGCCAGCAGCTACTGGCGAAAGAAGAAGTCGCGATTATCGATGTCCGTGAAGAGGCCGACTTCGCCCAAAATCACCCGCTGTTTGCCGCGAATCTGCCTTTGAGCAAACTCGAACTGGAGATCTTTCGCCGCATACCCCGTCGCCACACCGCCATCACGGTCTATGACAATGGCGAAGGATTAGCGGCGCTGGCGATCGCGCGACTACAACAATGGGGCTATACGGATGTCGCACAACTGGAAGGTGGGCTTGCTGGCTGGAAAGCGGCGGGAGGTGAACTGTTCCAGGATGTGAATTCCCCCAGTAAAGCCTTCGGTGAATTTGTCGAAGCGAATAAAGCCACACCCTCGCTCAGCGCACAGGATGTGAAATCGTTAATCGATCAGCAGGCAGACATCGTTATTGTCGATGCCAGACGCTTTGATGAGTACCAGACGATGAGCATCCCCGGCAGTATTAGCGTACCGGGAGCAGAACTGGCGCAGCGCATTGCCGCCCTCGTCCCTCATCGCGAAACGCAGGTGATTGTGAACTGCGCCGGACGCACCCGCAGTATTATTGGCGCCCAGTCACTGATTAACGCCGGTATAGAAAATCCGGTCTTCGCGCTGCGTAATGGCACGATTGGCTGGACGCTGGCAGGCTTTACGCTGGAGCACCAGCAGCAACGCTATTATGACGATGCCGCTGTCGCCCCCGAAGCTACGCGTGTGCAGGCCCGGGCGCTGGCTGAACGTGCCGGGGTCATTTTCATCGACAACGCCACGCTTGCCCGCTGGCGACAGGATGACTCGCGCACCACCTATCTTTTTGATGTTCGCAGTCAGCAGGAGTTCGAAACCGCGCATCTGCCGGGCAGCATCAGCGCCCCCGGCGGGCAACTGGTCCAGGAGACCGACCACTTCGCCAGCGTTCGCGGAGCGCGGATAGTGCTGATTGATGACGACGGGGTGCGCAGCGCGATGACGGCCTCCTGGCTAGCGCAGATGGGGTGGGAAGTGGCCGTGTTAAACGCCAACCCGGCGGCGTTCACGGCATCGGGCGCAGCCATCGCTGAGCTGCCGCCCGCCCCGATTGCCGAAGAGATCTCTCCGCAGCAACTGGCTGATGACTTAACCCAGGACGGCACGGTGTTGCTTGATTTCACCACCAGCGCGAACTATATCGCCCGGCATATTCCTGGCGCATGGTGGCTGACGCGCTCACAGCTCCCGCAGGCGCTGGAAAACATACCAGAAGCCAGGCGCTATGTTCTGACCTGCGGCAGTAGTCTGCTTGCCCGTTATGCGATAGCAGATGTCGCCGCGCTGACCGGCAAACCGGTGAAGCTCCTGACAGGCGGCACTCAGGCATGGATTGCGCAGAATCTTCCGCTGGAACACGGGGCACAACGGCTTGCGGTCGCCCGTCGCGATCGCTATCGTCGCCCTTATGAAGGAACGGATAACTCTGCGCACGCGACGCAGGCTTATCTCGACTGGGAGTACGGACTGGTAGCCCAGCTTGAGCGCGACGGTACGCACGGTTTCTACACCGTCTGAGGGCACACACGTTGCCGGAGTGCCTGGCGACCGCTTATTTCTTATGCCAGTACGCCGCGGCGCGCACTAACTGTTGATCAAACGGTTCCTGCTCAAAGCGGCGGCTGAGGTTTTTCACCACCTTCCCTTCGCCGGTGATCCAGATGAAGTAATCGTCTTGCGGCACCTCGATCTGCGCCAGTCGTGCGGCAACCGCCTGCTCATCATGCCCCAGCCATTCAATCGCGAAATCGTCCAGATGCGCGAGGTAATCCTGATATGCCGGATCGGCGACGCTCACCAGCGCAGTCACCGTCGGTTTTACCGGTAAGCGACTCAGTGCTTCAAGACGACGACGCAACGCTGGCATACCGGACTCATCGCAAACATAAACCTGGCAGGCGTAATCTTCCGGTACCACCAGCGAACCACGTGGCCCGCCGACAGTCAGCCTGTCGCCTTCACGCGCCAGCAACGCCCAGGTACTCGCCACGCCGCCATCATGGATGAAAAAATCCAGCGCCAGTTCATGGCGGGCTTCATCATACAGCGGTGTGTAATCGCGGGACGCGGGGCGCACGCCCTCTCCCCAGACAATGCCTTCATCGGTTACGGTTGGCGGAACGAAATGGCTTCCCGGCTCGGGAAAAAAGACCTTGGTGTGATCGTCAAAACCGTGCGAGCGAAAGCCTTCCAGCGCCTCGCCGCCCAGCACAATACGCTGAAAACCGATACCGATACGTTCTACGCGCAGAACGGTAAGTTCGCGAAAGCGCAGTTCATTGCGCACGCGCTGGGGATAGCGTGAGGTTTTATTCGTCATTGTTTGCCTTCGTTTGTGTCGTCGTATGATAATCAGATATATCGAAATCGAGATTTAAATGATAATGATTGCTAATAGCCAGAATTGCAAGCCCTTTTTTGATAGGGTTTACCGGTCCTTTCCTGACTTGTTTTTCACATTTAAATTCAGTGCGTTAGAATTTTTGAGCTAACACCACTTGCTTTAAATATCAATTTAGATATAGATTAGATATATCTAATTAGTATCAGGAGAACATCATGCGACATCTTCATGAAGGCTGCTGTAAAGGCGAAGGGCATCATCACGACGGTTGCGAACATCGTCACGGTAGAGGCGGCGGTGGTCGGCGTCAGCGCTTTTTCGGTCACGGCGAACTGCGTCTGGTGATTCTGGACATTCTCTCCCGCGAGGCCAGCCACGGTTATGAGCTGATCAAAGCCATCGAGAATCTGACGCAGGGCAACTATACACCGAGCCCTGGCGTGATCTACCCGACGCTGGATTTTCTCCAGGATCAGGCATTTATAACCATTAGCGAAGAGGATGGCGGACGCAAAAAAATCACCATCACTGATACCGGCGCGCAATGGCTGGAGGAGAATCGTGAGCATCTCGGCCACATTCAGGAACGCGTTCAGGCGCGCAATGTTGGCGTTGAGCTGCGTAAGAATCCGCAGATGAAGCGGGCGCTGGAAAACTTCAAAGCGGTGCTGGATCTCCGGGTGAATCAGGGTGAGATCAGCGACGCGCAGCTTAAAAAGATCATTGGCGTGATCGACCGCGCGGCGCTGGAAATCGCCCAGCTCGATTAAACCGGCAGGGCGTCACCTTCACGAACACGGAATACTTTCACCATCTCTTTTAAGTGTAACGCCTGCTCGTTTAGCGACGCCGCCGCCGCAACCGACTCCTCGACCAGACAGGAGTTCTGCTGCGTGGTGGCGTCAATCAGGCCAATCGCGCTGTTAATCTGCGAGATACCGTCAGTCTGTTCACGGCTGGCCTGACCGATCTCGCGCAGTATTACATCCATCTCTTCAACGTTAGTCACCATGCCATTAATCAGGGCATTGGCTTTCTCCACCAACAGCATCCCTTCCTGGGTCTGCCCGGTGGAATCCTCAATCAGATGACGGATCTCGCTGGCAGAGGAGGCACTTTTCTGAGCCAGTTGCCGCACTTCTCCCGCCACGACAGCAAACCCGCGCCCATGTTCACCCGCCCGCGCCGCTTCAACCGCCGCATTCAGCGCCAGAATATTGGTCTGAAAGGCAATAGCGTCTATCAGGTTGATGATGTCCGACATCCGGTGAGAGGTTTCATTAATCACGCGCATTTTTTGCGTGACCTGATTCATCATTTCGCCATTATTTTTCACCACCGTTGCCGCCCCCGCAGAGAGCTTCGTCGCCTCGCCGGTATGCTCTGCGGTGTTTTTTACCGTGGCGGTGATCTGCTCCATCGACGCGGCGGTCTGCTCAACGGAACTGGCCTGTTCTTCCGTTCGCGCGGCCAGGTCCTGGTTTCCGGCAACAATCTGCGCTGCGGCGCTGGAAATATTCTCTGAGCCGTTCTGGACTTCCTGGACAATCTCCAGCAGGCGGGTTTTCATTGCCATGAGAGCATGCAGCAGTACGCCGGTCTCATCTTTCTGCGTGGTGATGATATTACGCGTCAGATCGCCCCCGGCAATCGCTTCGGCAAACTGCACCGCCTCATTCAGCGGCCGGGTGATGGAACGTACGATATACCAGCCCATCATACAGCCGGCAGCAATACCGATAAGCGCCAGTGCGCTGAGCAGCGCCCGATTCGTGTGAAAATCGCTTTCCACCTGCGCGCCAGCATTGACCATCTGCGCATCTTCAATGGCAATCAGTTCATGAACTTTGGCTTTATAAGCCTGCTGTAGATTGACCGTTGTGGTCATCATCTCCTGCATCGCCGCCTGACGGTTATGATTTTGCAGCGCCTGTAAAATACGGAAACGGGAAGCAAGGTACTGTTCACGCACGTCGCGGATCCCGGCAATCACCTTTTTCGATTCGGCATTCAGCGGCGCAGCGCTTAGCTCATCCAGCAGTACCGTAATCTGTTGGCTAATGGTGTCGAGTTTTTTCTGCGATGTCTGGGTCCATCGCCCTTCCTCGTCCATCAGCATCAACTGCTGCGTACTGACAAAATCCTGGAAATGGTCAATGAGCTGGTTGGCTTTTACCGTGATGGGATAATCATTGGTAATGATGTTTTGCATACCGCGGTTGGCCCGGTCCAGGCTAAATAATGAAAGGCCCGAACTCACCATCATCAGTACAATAAACAAACCAAACGCGATAAATAATTTCGAGCGAATCTTTACGTTACGCAAAAACATATATTCTCCCTGGAGATAGTTTTCTTCAGACAGATTCCTTTATCGGTAACAAACTCACTAACTTTATGATATTGATCGCTTTTTATTATCTATCCACGTCTATAAATAGTTTTTGACGATGAATAAAGGCAGACCGATCGTTATATAAACGATTTTTTCTCATTTCTAAATAGCCAGAAGACAGAAATTGAAACACGTGAATAAAATAAAAAAACCACCCGCAGGTGGTATTATTTAATATATCATTAACATTATTATTACAATAACGCTTACCATCACGGTAAGCGTTGGCAGGAAAATTGACCAGGAATTAATGCAGTACCGTTACAGCATCTTCCAGACGGCTGGCGCGGTGTTTCACCATGGCGGACACCTGAGCGCTCTCTTCAACCAGCTCGGCGTTCTTCTGCGTGATGTTATTAAGCTCATCTACTGCACGGGTCAGACTGGTCAGCCCGTCAGACTGCTCCAGCGTGGAATGGCTGATCTGCGCAATCAACTGGGTGACATTCTGGACCTGAGCGACAATATCGTCCATCGTGCGCCCCGCCGCATGAACCTGCCGGGAACCCGATTGCACTTTATCTGCGCTGGCATCAATCAACTTACGAATATCGTTCGCCGCGCTGGCGCTACGGCTGGCCAGATGGCGTACCTCGCCCGCGACAACCGCAAATCCTTTCCCCTGCTCACCGGCCCGCGCCGCCTCAACGGCAGCATTGAGAGCAAGGATATTGGTCTGGAACGCGATATCGTTAATCAGCGTGGTGATAGTGCCGATGCGCTGCGTACTGTCGGCGATGTCATCCATCGTTTTAATCACGGTATCCATCGCCTCACCGCCTTGCGTCGCCGCGCTGCTGGCGGCAATCGACAATTTATCGGCAGCGGACGCGGTTTCTGAGTTTTGTTTTACAGATGCCGCCATTTGATTCATGGTGGCCACCGTCTGCTGTACATTATCAACCGTTTGGCGAGTGTGCTTATTCAGATCGTCGTTGCCTTTTGCCAGTGTTTCACTGCCGTTTCTCACACTCGACACCTGACTTGAAACGTCGTTGATTAGCCAGCGACACATCAGCCCCAGTTGCCCGACGGCGCGAAGCGTCAGCCCCAGTTCGTCGCTGCGATTAAGATGCGCCACGCTGTTGCGCTCACCGGTCGCGACCTTCAGCGCCTGTTTTGCCACATTCTCAATCGGACGAACAATCTGCCACTCAAACGCCGCCGTACCCAACAGCATCACCAGCGCGCACATCAGTTGCGCGATCCCTGGGGCAGCAGAAAGTTGCAACGTTGCCGCCAGCACTACATAGAGAAGCGCCATCACGCTGCGAACCCGCCAGCGCACGGGCATTGCCGGCAGTTTACCGAGCCAGCCTTTACGCACCACCAGTCCTTTGTGGATCCGGCGTCGACAGCGGCCTTCATTGAGCGCCTGATATAACGGCTCAACGGCGGCGATCTCGTCGTCCGTCGCGCGAGTGCGAATTGACATGTAACCCGTCACCTCCCCCTCACGCACCATCGGTACGGCGTTGGCCCGAACCCAATAGTGATCGCCATTTTTACGACGATTCTTGACGATACCGCTCCACGGCTCGCCCTGTTTCAGGGTGTACCACATGTCGGCAAAGGCTGCTTTCGGCATGTCCGGATGACGCACCAGATTGTGCGGCTGCGCCAGTAATTCCTTAAGCGCGTAACCGCTGATGTTAACGAATGTATCGTTAGCGTGAGTAATATAACTGTGGAGATCGGTCGTCGACATGAGGGTCGTATCGTCATCCAGCGGCGTATTTTGCTGGGTAACGTAGAGCTGAGAAGACATAATCGCGTCCTGTGCAGGTTATCTGGTTGTTAACTTTTTGTCAGAGGTTATTTCGGCGCTAACGGATTTATCTTTAGATGTTAAATTTGATTTAGATCGCAATTTGCGATTAAACCTCATAATTTGTACGAATTCTAATTGATTGATTTAAAATACTTTCATATTGAAACTATAAAATCGCACTATAGTACCCGCACCGTTATCGCGCAAATTTTGCACTATTTCAGCGCAATCGCCCCTTCTGACACCGCTCTCGCCCGGTCTTCATTTTGCGCAAAAACCCAACAACTGTTAACAAATGAGATTAAATGTTGCGCAATAACTGTTCTCCCTGGTGTTTATCCCGATTTTCGTCAGCGCCGCCGGGATGGCGCAATCCCTGCAATACTTAAATCGGTATCATGTGATACGCGAGCTCCGGGAGTCTATTTTGAACAGGTTACCTTCCAGCGCATCGGCTTTGGCCTGTAGCGCACACGCACTGAATCTCATTGAAAAGCGAACGCTTGATCATGAGGAGATGAAAGCACTTAACCGAGAGGTGATTGATTACTTCAAAGAGCATGTTAATCCGGGGTTTTTAGAGTATCGCAAATCTGTTACCGCCGGCGGGGATTACGGAGCCGTAGAGTGGCAAGCGGGAAGTCTGAACACGCTTGTCGACACCCAGGGACAGGAGTTTGTCGACTGTCTGGGAGGTTTTGGAATTTTCAACGTGGGGCACCGTAATCCAGTTGTGGTTTCCGCCGTACAGAATCAACTTGCGAAGCAACCGCTTCACAGCCAGGAACTGCTTGACCCACTGCGGGCTATGCTGGCAAAAACCCTTGCTGCCCTGGCGCCCGGAAAACTCAAATACAGCTTCTTTAGCAACAGCGGGACCGAATCGGTCGAAGCGGCGCTGAAACTGGCGAAAGCGTACCAGTCACCGCGCGGCAAATTTACCTTTATCGCCACCAGCGGCGCGTTCCATGGGAAATCGCTGGGCGCATTGTCCGCTACCGCCAAGTCCACTTTCCGCAAGCCGTTTATGCCGCTACTGCCGGGCTTCCGTCATGTGCCGTTCGGCAATATCGAGGCTATGCGTACCGCGCTCAGCGAGTGCAAAAAAACCGGAGATGATGTGGCGGCGGTGATCCTGGAACCCATTCAGGGCGAAGGCGGTGTGATCCTGCCTCCACAGGGCTATCTCCCTGCCGTGCGTCAGTTGTGCGATGAGTTTGGCGCGCTGCTGATTTTCGACGAAGTACAGACCGGGATGGGGCGTACCGGCAAGATGTTTGCCTGCGAGCATGAGAACGTGCAGCCTGACATCTTATGCCTGGCAAAAGCGCTGGGTGGCGGCGTAATGCCGATTGGCGCGACGATCGCCACCGAAGAGGTCTTCTCGGTACTGTTTGATAACCCGTTCCTGCACACCACCACCTTTGGCGGTAACCCGTTGGCCTGTGCGGCCGCGCTGGCCACCATCAATGTGCTGCTGGAGCAAAATCTGCCCGCGCAGGCAGAGCAAAAAGGCGACATGTTGCTCGACGGTTTTCGTCAGTTAGCGCGGGAGTACCCGGACCTGGTGCAGGATGCGCGTGGGAAAGGGATGCTGATGGCAATCGAGTTTGTCGACAATGAGACAGGCTACCGTTTCGCGAGCGAAATGTTCCGCCAGCGGGTACTGGTTGCCGGGACGCTCAACAACGCGAAAACGATCCGCATCGAACCCCCGCTCACCCTTACCATCGAGCAGTGCGAACTGGTGCTGAAGTCGGCACGAAAAGCGCTGGCGGCACTGCGGGTAAGCGTAGAAGAGGTGTAGTCTGCAATACAGGATGGCGCTGCGCGTATCCAGCCTACAATAGCATCGCGCCCGTAGGCCGGATATACGCAACCGCCACCCGGTATTTTAACCGATTAGACAATTCTCACGCCGGCGGGCGTGGCACGCTCCGGCGTTAACAATACGCTTTCGCTGCCGTCATCAGTTTCTGCGCATAACAGCATACATTCTGACGTTTCACCGCGCATTTTCACTTTTTGCAGATTACACAGCACCACCACCGTTTTTCCTAACAGCTCGTTTTGCGCGTAATAGGGTACCAGGCTGGTAACAGTTTGCAGGGTCCTTTCTCCCACATTCACCTGCACGATATACAGCTTGTCAGCATTCTCATGACGCTTTACCTCAGTGATCTTTCCAACCCGAATCTCCATACGCGTAAAATCGGTAAACGCAACGCTTTCCATATAATGCCTCCAGGTAAATTTTTACTAAATCATAGCAAAACATTTTATTGCCGAGGCGCGTGAGAGGAGGAAAACGTTGTACAGATCACATTCAGAATCTTCGGTTTTCCCCCGAGCGCGTCAAATATTCACGCTTTATTTACTGAAAACAGATGCATAGAAAAGCGCTTCCTTTACAATGAAAATGCATCTCGGGGCAACGTTGACATAAGGTAACCATGGCCACACTAAAAGATATTGCAATTGAAGCACGTGTCTCCCTGGCAACAGTTTCCCGGGTCCTGAATGACGATCCCACGTTGAACGTGAAGGAAGAGACGAAGCATCGCATCCTGGAGATCGCGGAAAAACTCGAATACAAAACCAGCAGCGCCCGCAAAAGTCAGAGCAGTTCGGTCAGCCAGCACCATATCCTTGCCATTTACAGTTATCAGCAGGATCTCGAAATTAACGATCCTTACTATCTGGCAATCCGGCATGGCATTGAAACACAATGCGAAAAGCTGGGCATTGAGCTCACCAACTGCTATGAACATAGCGGGTTGCCCGATATCAGAAACATCACCGGTATTTTAATTGTCGGTAAACCGTCGCCAGCCCTGCGCACGGCAGCGACTGCGCTGACCGACAACATTTGCTTTATCGACTTTCACGAACCCGGCAGCGAATATGATGCTGTTGACATCGATCTGGTGCGAATCAGTAAAGAGATCATTGATTTTTATAGCGCCCAGGGCGTGAACCGCATTGGATTTATCGGTGGTGAAGACGAACCCGGTAAAGCCGATATCCGTGAAGCGGCATTTGTTGAATATGGACGTCTGAAGCAGGTAGTCCAGGAAGAGGATATCTGGCGTGGCGGTTTCTCCAGCTCCTCCGGCTACGAACTCGCGAAACAGATGCTGGCGAAAGCCGATTATCCGCGCGCGTTGTTTGTGGCATCTGACTCTATTGCCATTGGCGTTTTACGAGCCATCCACGAACACGGCCTGGCGATCCCTGGCGATATTTCACTGATTAGCGTGAACGATATACCGACGGCGCGCTTCACCTTCCCACCGCTCTCCACCGTACGTATTCACTCAGAAATGATGGGAAGCCAGGGGGTAAACCTGCTTTTCGAAAAAGTCCGCGATGGTCGTGCGCTGCCGCTTCTGGTCTTTGTTCCCAGCAAACTGAAACTACGCGGTACGACCCACTAATCTCTGCACCTGTCCGGCTTTGTACCGGGCGGGTCGTTGCCTGTCTCGATTCTCCCCCAACACGCTTTTTCGTGATCCAGTTAAAGTAAATCACTATGCCCGCTATATTTTAGTAAAATTTTTACTAAAATCACCGTAATTCACTTAATCACCATTATCTTGCATGGTTCCGATTTCTCTCCACCGGGAGGCCCTATGAATCGCTGGGAAAACATTCAGCTTACTCATGAAAATAGACTACCGCCACGCGCCTATTTTTTTCCTTATGACTCCGTTGCCAAAGCCCGCTCTTTTGTCCGCGAAACCAGCAGCGCGTTTTTGCTACTGAGCGGTCAATGGAACTTCCGTTTCTTTGAGCACCCTTTGTACGTACCCGAAACCTTTACCTCTGAATATATCGCGGGCTGGGATACGATCACGGTGCCCTCCATGTGGCAGATGGAAGGTTATGGCAAACTGCAATACACCGATGAAGGCTTCCCGTTCCCCATCGACGTGCCGTATGTCCCAAGCGATAACCCGACCGGAGCCTACCAGCGTATCTTCACCCTGAGCGAAGGGTGGCAAGATAAACAGACCATCATCAAATTCGACGGCGTCGAAACCTATTTTGAAGTGTATGTAAACGGCCACTATGTTGGTTTCAGTAAAGGCAGTCGCCTGACCGCAGAGTTTGATATCAGCGCGGTTGTCAAAACCGGCGACAATCTTCTTTGCGTACGTGTGATGCAATGGGCTGATTCCACATATGTTGAAGATCAGGATATGTGGTGGTCGGCGGGGATCTTTCGCGATGTCTATCTTATCGGTCGAGATAAGACACATATTCAGGATTTCACCGTACAGACCGATTTCGATTGCGACTATCGCGACGCGACGCTCTCCTGTGACGTTGAACTGGAAAACCTGAAGGCAACCCCGGCAGTCACGACGCTGGATTATGTGCTGTTTGATGGCGAATCGGTGGTCCATACGGGCACCATTGATAATCTGATCATCCATCAACACGCCGCTACGCACTTTGCATTTACGGTGAAAAATCCGCAGCAGTGGTCCGCTGAAACCCCCTATCTTTATCACCTGGTTCTGACCCTTAAAGACGCCGCCGGAAAGATACTGGAAGTGGTTCCGCAGCGTGTAGGCTTTCGCGATATTAAAGTGCGCGACGGTCTGTTTTACATCAATAACCGTTACGTGATGCTGCACGGCGTGAACCGTCACGACAATGATCATTTAAAAGGTCGGGCGGTTGGCATGGATCGCGTGGAAAAAGATCTGCAATTGATGAAATTACACAACATCAATTCAGTCCGTACCGCGCACTACCCAAACGATCCACGTTTTTACGAACTGTGCGACATCTACGGTCTGTTTGTCATGGCTGAGACGGATGTCGAATCACACGGTTTCGCCAACGTTGGCGATATCAGCAGGATCACTGACGACCCGCACTGGGAACCGGTGTATGTAGAACGCATCGTGCGCCATATCCATGCGCAGAAAAACCACCCCTCCATCATTATCTGGTCACTCGGTAATGAGTCCGGCTACGGCTGTAATATCCGCGCGATGTGCCATGCCGCGAAAACGCTGGACCCGAGTCGCCTGGTTCACTATGAGGAAGACCGCGACGCTGAAGTCGTTGACATCATCTCCACGATGTACACACGCGTCCCGCTGATGAATGAGTTTGGCGAATATCCACATCCGAAGCCGCGCATTATCTGCGAATACGCCCATGCGATGGGTAACGGCCCCGGTGGCCTGACGGAATATCAGAACGTCTTTTATCAGCACGATTGTATTCAGGGACATTATGTCTGGGAGTGGTGCGATCATGGTATTCAGGCGAAGGATGACAACGGTAACGTCTGGTACAACTACGGCGGGGATTACGGCGACTATCCGAACAACTATAACTTCTGCCTTGACGGTCTGATTTACTCAGACCAGACACCGGGGCCGGGATTAAAAGAATACAAACAGGTCATTGCCCCGGTGAAAGTATTTGCACAAGACCTGTCACGCGGTGAATTGCGGATCGAAAATAAGCTGTGGTTTACCTCGCTGGATGACTACACCCTGAATCTGGAAGTTCGTGCCGAAGGCGAAACGCTCTCCACACAACACATCAAACCACGCAATGTTGCACCCAACAGTGAAATCGTACTGTGTTGCACGCTGCCGGAACTGGATACGCGGGAAACGTTCCTCAACGTCACCGTTACGAAAGACTCACGCACGCGTTATAGCGAGGCGGGGCATCTTGTTGCCTGCTATCAATTCCCGCTCAAGGCCTGCACCGCGACGCTTACGCCATTCAACCAACCACAGGCCTGTCCGCTGGTGCTGGAAAGCGATCGCCTGAGCTGTACCGTTCGTGGGGACAGCTTCCAACTGACTTTCTCCAGACTGAGCGGCAAACCCACAGCGTGGAGTGTCAATGGCGAAGCGCTGATAACGCGTCCCCCGCAGATCAACTTCTTCAAACCGACAATAGATAACCACAAGCAGGAATTTGAAGGTCTCTGGCAGCCGAACCATCTGCACATTATGCAGGAGCATTTGCGCGAATTTAGCGTTGAGCAGACAGAGGATGCCGTACTGATTACCAGCCGTACGATTATTGCCCCGCCGGTATTTGATTTCGGTATGCGCTGCACCTACCGCTGGCGCATTGCGCCAGATGGCCAGGTTAACGTAACGCTTTCCGGCGAACACTACGGCGACTATCCGCATGTGATTCCATGCATAGGTTTCACGATGGGTATTAACGGAGATTTCAGCGAAGTCGCTTATTACGGGCGCGGTCCTGGTGAAAACTATCCCGACAGCCAGCAAGCCAACATCATTGATATCTGGCAAAGCAGCGTGGATGCGATGTTTGAAAACTATCCCTTCCCGCAAAACAACGGCAACCGCCAGCACGTGCGCTGGGCGGCATTAACCAACCGTCAGGGTAACGGCTTGTTGGTGGTGCCGCAGCAGCCAATTAACTTCAGCGCCTGGCGCTATACCCCAGAAAACCTGTTTGCCGCGCAGCACTGTAATGAGCTTACACGTAGCGATGACATCACGCTGAATCTGGACCATCAACTTCTTGGGCTGGGATCTAACTCCTGGGGAAGTGAAGTGCTTGATAGCTGGCGCGTCTGGTTCAACGACTTTCGCTACGGCTTCACGCTGCTGCCGGTTTCCGGTGGTTTCACCACCGCGCAAACTATCGCTCGTCACACCTTTGGCGGGGATTTCTTTTCCACGAATTTGCACAGCGAGAATCAACTATGAGAATCCTCGATAATCTGGCGCAGTTTCGCCAACTCTATTCCTCCGGGCGGAAATGGCAGCGCTGCGTTGAAGCCATTGAAAACATCGACAATATCCGGCCCGGCGTCGCACACTCGATCGGCGATTCGTTAACCTACCGTGTGCAAATCGACTCGGCGACGGATGCCCTGTTTACCGGACATCGCCGCTATTTTGAAATTCATTATTACCTGCAAGGGCAGCAGAAAATTGAGTTCGCCGCTAAGGATCAGTTGCAGGTCGTCGAATATTACCGCGACGAAACCGATCGCGAATACCTGAAAGGCTGCGGTGAAACCGTCGACATTCATGAAGGACAAATGGTCATTTGCGATAACCGTGAAGCGTATCGTTTTATTTGCCAGGATGCCGTAAAAAAAGTCGTACTCAAAGTCACCATCGAAGATGGTTATTTTCATAACAAATAAAAACTCAGGCGCGATTAATGTCGCGCCGCCTACTACCCTGTCCCTATAGGAAGTGTGTTATGTCGAATATAAAGCGCAACACCATCGGCAAATTCGGACTACTTTCGCTGACCTTTGCCGCCGTATACAGTTTTAACAACGTTATCAATAATAATATCGAGCTTGGGCTGGCCTCTGCGCCGATGTTTTTCCTCGCCACGATATTTTACTTTATTCCTTTCTGCTTAATTATTGCGGAATTTGTTTCACTGAACAAAAACTCAGAAGCTGGCGTTTACGCGTGGGTAAAAAGTTCGCTGGGCGGCCGCTGGGCGTTTATTACCGCCTATACCTACTGGTTTGTGAATTTGTTCTTCTTTACCTCGCTGTTACCCCGCGTGATCGCCTATGCTTCCTATGCGTTCCTCGGCTATGAATATATGCTGACGCCGATCGCGACAACGGTATTAAGCATGGTTCTTTTCGCCTTCTCAACCTGGGTATCCACCAACGGGGCAAAAATGCTGGGGCCGATTACGTCAGTCACCTCAACGTTGATGTTATTACTGACCCTCTCTTACATTCTGTTAGCCGGTGCCGCGCTGCTTGGCGGTGTACAGCCTGCCGATCCGATTTCCGTTGAGGCGATGATCCCCAACTTTAGCTGGGCATTCCTTGGCATCACGACCTGGATTTTTATGGCAGCAGGTGGCGCCGAATCCGTCGCTGTCTACGTTAACGACGTGAAAGGCGGCTCGAAATCGTTTGTGAAGGTGATCATTCTTGCCGGCCTATTTATCGGCGTTCTGTATTCGATTTCCTCAGTGCTGATTAACGTCTTTGTCAGCAGTAAAGAGCTGAAATTTACCGGGGGTTCCGTGCAGGTCTTCCACGGTCTGGCGGCATACTTTGGCCTGCCGGAAGTGCTAATGAACCGCTTTGTTGGTCTGGTCTCCTTTACCGCGATGTTCGGCTCCCTGCTGATGTGGACGGCAACCCCGGTTAAAATCTTTTTCTCCGAAATTCCTGAGGGTATTTTTGGCAAAAAAACCGTGGCGTTGAACGAGAACGGCGTCCCCGCTCGCGCGGCGTGGATCCAGTTTTTTATTGTCATTCCGCTGATGATTATCCCGATGTTGGGATCCAATACGGTACAGGATTTGATGAATACCATCATCAACATGACCGCTGCGGCATCGATGCTGCCGCCATTATTCATCATGCTGGCTTATCTCAACCTGCGCGCCAGACTGGACCATTTACCTCGTGACTTCCGTATGGGTTCTCAGCGCACCGGCATTATTGTCGTCTCAATGCTCATTGTCATTTTTACCGTGGGTTTCATTGCCTCCACATTTCCGACTGGCGGCAATATCTTGACGATTATTTTTTATAACGTCGGCGGCATTGTTATTTTCCTCGGCTTCGCATGGTGGAAATACAGCAAATATATAAAGGGATTAACCCAACAAGAAAAAGATATTGAAGCCGCTCCGGCGACCACTATCCAGTAACGATAAAAATAAACAGGCTATCAATTTTTAAGGCATGGAATAAAAAATGGAATTGTCTATCCCGTATTGCAGGGCATTCGTTGCCCTGTCCTTTTGCTGCGCTTTTTCACTCGCAGCCGAGGAGACTCGTCCGGCGGAACACGATGACACCCGGACACCCGCTATGACTACACCCGCTTTTCGTTTTTATGGCGAAATGGGCGTCGGCGGCTACATGGATTTAGAAGGCGAGAATAAACATAAATACAGCGACGGCACCTATATTGAGGGCGGTCTGGAGATGAAGTACGGCTCCTGGTTCGGCCTGGTTTATGGCGAAGGCTGGACGGTACAAGCCGATCACGACGGTAACGCCTGGGTGCCCGATCACAGTTGGGGAGGCTTTGAAGGCGGCATCAATCGCTTTTACGGCGGCTATCGCACTGACAATGACACGGAGATCATGCTGAGCCTGCGTCAGGACTCCTCGCTGGATGACCTGCAATGGTGGGGGGATTTCACGCCGGACCTCGGTTACGTCATTCCCAACACCCGCGACATTATGACCGCGCTAAAGGTGCAAAATCTGACCGGCCCGCTGCGCTATAGCGTAACTGCAACGCCCGCCGGGCATCACAATGAAAGCAAAGCCTGGCTGCACTTCGGCAAGTACGATCGCTATGACGATAAATACACCTATCCGGCGATGATGAACGGCTACGTGCAGTATGACCTGGCTGAAGGCGTCACCTGGATGAACGGGCTGGAGGTTACCGATGGCACCGGGCAGCTCTTTTTAACCGGTCTCCTCTCACCTCACTTTGCCGCTCGCGCCTGGCACCACACCGGACGCGCGAATGGTCTGGATGATCCGGGGAGCGAAACAGGCACGATGGTAAGCGCCATGTATGAAGCGCTTAAAGGCGTTTATCTCTCCACCGCATACACATGGGCTAAACATCGCCCGGATCATGCCGACGAAGAGACCACCTCCTTCATGCAGTTCGGCATCTGGTACGAGTACGGCAAGGGGCGTTTTGCCACGGCGTTCGACAGCCGCTTCTATATGCAGAACGCTTCTGGCGATCCCAGCGATCAGATCTTCCTGATGCAATATTTCTATTGGTAAGAAGGACAGCGATACCATGAAAATCCACACGTTACTCACGCCGCTGGCCTGTACGCTGCTGCTGAGTGTTTCCGCCCATGCCACTACCGCTAATGATTTTAAAAACGTCATTAACCGCAGCGGTACGCCTGGCTATATGCACGATTACGATTACGACGACCATCAACGCTTTAATCCGTTTTTTGATCTCGGCGCCTGGCACGGCCATTTACTCCCGGACGGTCCTGCTTCTATGGGCGGCTTTCCAGGCGTCGCGTTGCTAACGGAAGAGTACATCAACTTTATGGCGGCCAACTTCGACCGCCTGACGGTCTGGCAGCATGGCAAGAAAGTCGATTTCACCCTTGAAGCGTACAGCATTCCCGGCGCACTGGTGCAGAAACTGTCGTCCAAAGAAGTACAGGTGGAGATGACGTTACGCTTCGCCACACCGCGCACCTCTCTGCTGGAGACGAAAATCACCAGCAGCCAGCCGCTGGATCTGGTGTGGGACGGTGAACTGCTGGAGAAACTGGAAGCCAAAGAGGGTAAGCCTACTTCTGATAAAACGATTGATGCAGCCTTTCCCGATTATCAACGCAAGATGATCGCCACCCGCGACGGTCTGAAGATGACCTTCGGCAAAGTGCGCTCAACGTGGGATCTGTTAACCAGCGGCGAGTCGGAATATCAGGTGCACAAATCTCTGCCCGTTCAGACGAAAATCGACGGATACCGCTTTATCAGTAAGGCGCACATTACCGGTTCCACCACGATTTACACCACCTATTCTCATCTGCTGACCGCCGGGGAAGTGACGAAAGAGCAGATGCAGATCCGCGATATTCTGGCGCGCCCGGCGCATTTCCTTACCGCGTCACAAAAGCGCTGGGAGGGCTATCTGCAAAAAGGGTTAACTAATCCACATGCTACCCCGGAACAGACGCGGGTCGCAGTGAAAGCGATAGAGACCCTGAATGGCAACTGGCGCTCGCCAGGCGGCGCAGTGAAATTCAATACCGTCACGCCGTCAGTGACCGGTCGCTGGTTCTCCGGGAATCAGACCTGGCCGTGGGATACCTGGAAACAGGCCTTCGCCATGGCGCACTTCAACCCGGAAATCGCCAAAGAGAATATCCGCGCCGTCTTTTCCTGGCAGATCCAACCCAGCGATAAGGTGAGGCCGCAGGACGCGGGTTTTGTTCCCGATCTGATCGCCTGGAACCTCAGCCCTGAACGTGGCGGCGATGGCGGCAACTGGAACGAACGTAACACCAAGCCGAGCCTGGCGGCGTGGTCGGTGATGGAAGTCTACAATGTCACCAAAGATAAGGCCTGGCTTGAAGAGATGTATCCGAAGCTGGTGGCTTACCATAACTGGTGGCTACGCAACCGCGATCATAACGGCAACGGCGTGCCGGAGTATGGCGCAACCCGCGATAAAGCTCATAACACCGACAGCGGCGAAATGCTGTTTACCGTTAAGCACGGTGACAAAGAAGAGACGCTCTCCGGCCTGAAAAACTATACGCAACTGGTTGAGAAAGGTGAGTACGACAGCATGGAGATCCCGGCGCAGGTCGCCGCATCGTGGGAATCTGGTCGTGACGACGCGGCGGTGTTCGGCTTTATCGACAACGCTCAACTGGATAAATACGTCGCCAACGGCGGGAAGCGTAGCGACTGGGTAGTGAAGTTCGCGGAAAACCGCAGTCAGGACGGCACACTGCTCGGCTATTCCCTGTTACAGGAATCGGTCGATCAGGCCAGCTATATGTATAGCGACAACCACTACCTGGCGGAAATGGCCTCGATCCTCGGAAAAGAAGAAGAGGCGCAACGTTACCGTGAGTTAGCGCAAAAGCTGGCGGATTACATCAACACCTGCATGTTTGACTCCACCAGCGGCTACTTCTATGACGTGCGTATTGAGGACACCCCCTTGCCCAACGGCTGTGCCGGGAAACCTATCGTTGAGCGAGGAAAGGGACCGGAAGGCTGGTCGCCGCTGTTTAACGGGGCGGCGACGCAGTCCCATGCTGATGACGTCGTGAAGGTAATGCTGGACCCGAAAGAGTTCAATACTTTTGTCCCGCTGGGCACGGCGGCTCTGACCAACCCGGCGTTTGGCGCGGATATCTACTGGCGCGGTCGCGTCTGGGTGGATCAATTCTGGTTCGGTTTAAAAGGTATGGAGCGCTACGGTTACCGTGACGAAGCGCTGACGCTGGCAGACACGTTCTTTAAACACGCGAAAGGGTTAACCGCCGACGGCCCGATTCAGGAGAACTATAACCCGCTGACTGGCGCGCAACAGGGAGCACCGAATTTCTCCTGGAGCGCGGCGCATCTGTACATGTTGTACAACGGCTTTTTTAAGAAACCGTAATGAGGTGAACAGTGCCGGGTAATGGCTTCGCCTTACCCGGCCGAGCACAACTGTCCGGCGACGTTTTTTGAATCCCATCACAATCATCGCACTCCCCTTTTCCCTTTTCCCTGCCGACGGCTAAATTAGACACTCATCCGACCACATAACAATAATTTTACATACTGGACACTCTTATGCGCTATCCGTCGTTGTTCGCCCCGCTTGATCTTGGTTTTACTCAGCTTAAAAACCGCGTGCTGATGGGTTCAATGCACACCGGGCTGGAAGAGCGTCCTGACGGGACTGAACGCCTGGCCGCTTTCTATGCCGAGCGTGCCCGGCACGGTGTCGCACTGATTGTCACGGGGGGCATTGCCCCGACACCGTCTGGCGTCACGATGGAAGGCGGTGCGACGCTCAATGACGCCCATCAGGTGCCACATCACCGCATCATCACCGATGCGGTTCATCGTGAAGGCGGAAAAATAGCGCTACAGATCCTGCATACCGGGCGCTACAGCTATCAGCCACAACTGGTGGCGCCTTCCGCGATTCAGGCTCCGATAAACCGTTTTACCCCGCATGCGCTCAGCCACGAAGAAATTCTGCAACTGATAGAAGACTTCGCACACTGTGCCCAACTGGCACGCGAAGCGGGCTATGACGGCGTTGAAGTCATGGGGTCGGAAGGTTATCTGATTAATGAATTTCTCACCCTGCGCACCAATCAGCGCGACGATGAGTGGGGGGGCGACTATGCCAGGCGTATGCGTTTTGCGGTTGAAGTCGTACGTGCGGTACGTCAGCGGGTCGGTAACGACTTTATTATTATCTATCGCCTGTCGATGCTCGATCTGGTGGAGAATGGCGGCACCTTTAGCGAAACCGTCCAGTTAGCGCAGGCCATCGAAGCCGCAGGTGCCACCCTTATCAACACGGGTATCGGCTGGCACGAGGCGCGCATTCCCACTATCGCCACGCCGGTGCCTCGCGGCGCCTTCAGTTGGGTGACGCGTAAACTGAAAGGTCACGTTTCGCTGCCGCTGATCACCACTAACCGTATTAACGATCCGCAGGTTGCCGATGAGATTCTGACTCGCGGTGACGCTGATATGGTGTCGATGGCGCGGCCATTCCTCGCCGATGCTGAACTGTTATCGAAAGCGCAATCAGGGCGTGCCGATGAAATTAACACCTGTATAGGCTGCAATCAGGCGTGTCTGGATCAGATCTTCGCGGGCAAAGTCACCTCGTGCCTGGTCAATCCCCGCGCCTGTCATGAAACCAAAATGCCCATCGTTCCCGCTACTGCGCTGAAAAATCTGGCCGTCATCGGCGCGGGTCCGGCGGGCCTTGCCTTTGCCATCAATGCTGCTGCGCGGGGACATCACGTCACCCTCTTTGATGCGTTAGGCGAGATCGGCGGGCAGTTCAATATCGCCAAACAGATCCCCGGTAAAGAGGAGTTCTATGAAACGCTCCGCTATTACCGTCGGATGCTCGACGTCACCGGCGTGACGCTGAAACTCAATCATTATGTGGTGGCAGAGGATCTGTTGGCATTCGACGAGGTGATCCTCGCCAGCGGGATCGAACCGCGCAGACCGCCGATCGAGGGCACCGATCATGCGAAAGTATTAACCTATCTCGATGTCCTGCGCGACAAAGCCCCGGTAGGGAATCGGGTGGCGATTGTCGGTTGTGGCGGTATCGGCTTTGATACCGCAATGTACCTGAGCCAACCCGGAGAACCCACCAGCCAGAACATTGCCGATTTCTGTGTGGAATGGGGTATCGACACCAGCCTGCAACAGGCCGGCGGATTACGTCCGGAAGGGTCGCATCTGGCACGCAGTCCGCGTCAGATTGTGATGCTCCAGCGTAAGGCCAGCAAACCCGGCGAGGGACTGGGAAAAACTACCGGTTGGATCCACCGCGCCACGCTGCTTTCCCGCGGTGTGAAAATGATCCCGGCGGTGAGCTATCAGAAGATCGACGATGCGGGTCTGCACGTGCTGATCGGCGGCGAAGCGCAAACACTCGATGTCGATAACGTCATTATCTGCGCCGGGCAAGAACCGCGACGCGAACTGGCAGAGCCGTTACGCGAAGCAGGAAAAATCGTACATTTCATCGGCGGCTGTGATGTGGCGATGGAGCTGGATGCTCGTCGGGCCATTGCCCAGGGCACCCGTCTGGCGCTGGACATTTAATTTGCCTGATGGCGCGGCCTAAAGGATAGCTTCCCAATATCCAGGCCTGATAAGCGTAGCGCCATCAGGCAGTAATGCCGGATGACGGCTGCGCCTTATCCGGCCTACGGAATAGCCTCCCAACACCCAGACCGTCATCCGGCAAAACGTTAGCGACGGCGTCCCAATTTCACCGCTTTGAGCACCACAAACTTATTGTTGGTGGCGACGGTGGCGCAGTTGCCGAAGATCTTCTTCAGCTTGTGGAAATAGTCGAGGTGACGGTTGGCGACGATATACAGCTCACCGTTGATCTTCAGGCAGCGACGGGCGTGGTGGAACATTTCCCAGGCGATATTATCCGTCAGCGCATGCTTCTGATGGAACGGCGGGTTGCACAGTACGGCGTTAAAGCGAAAAGGCTCCACTCCGGACAGCGCGTTGTTAATCATAAACTCACAGCGATCGATAGCTTCAGGCAGGTTAGTTTCCACATTCAGACGGCTGGAAGCTACCGCCATTGGGGATTCATCGACAAAGACCACGCTCGCCAGCGGATTTTTTTCCAGCAGCGTCAGACCAATTACCCCGTTTCCACAGCCGAGATCGACAATCTCCCCTTCCAGGTTTTCTGGCAGGTGCTGCATAAAGAAGCGCGCGCCAATATCCAGCCCGGTACGGGAAAAGACGTTGGCATGGTTATGAATGGTCCAGTCGGTGCCTTCCAGTTTCCAGCTCAGCGTTTCCGGTGCATCGGCCAGCGCGGGTTCGCTGAAGGTACAGTTGATGAGACGCGCCTTTTTCCACGCCAGCGTGGTGGTCGTTGGACCGAGCACTTTCTCAAACAGCTCCAGCGTGGAGTTATGGATATCCCGCGCCTTCGCGCCAGCAATGATACGGGTTTGCGGGTTCACCACTTTTCGTAACGCGCGCAGCTGTTGCTCAAGCAGCGCCAGTGTTTTTGGCACTTTGATCAGCACCACGCCGGGCGCCTGCGGATACTCCGCCGTGCTGTCGAGAAATTTAACGCTGGACTCCGCGATGTCGTTATGGCGCAAGTTTTCCCGCGTTGCCAGTTCGCTTAAATACGAATCGCCAATGCTGTACGGCGACTGCTCCGCCAGCGCACAGCTCAGCGCGCCGAAGGTATCATTCAGGATCAGCACCGGGCCGCGAATCTCCGTGTCGTCCAACTGTTGCAGCAGGTATTCATCGGCTGCTTCCCACGCCAGCAGTGGGTTAACGTCGTCCGTTTCCGGGAAACGTTTTAGTGTCAGTGAACGGAAACCGTTGTCTGTGTGGCTCATCGGCCCTCCTGAATGGTAAAATTTCGGCGTATCCCGTAAAAGGGTGCGTGAGTATACACTTTTTATGATTTGCATGGGTGACGATGAGCCAATTAACTTACCTCCAGGGCTACCCGGAGAACCTGCTTTCTCAGGTGCGCACGCTGATTGCCGAGAAGCGGCTGGGCGCGGTGCTGGAAAAGCGCTATCCGGGAACCCATGATTTCGCGACGGATAAAGCGCTCTGGCAATACACTCAGGATCTGAAAAGCCAGTTCCTGCGTAACGCTCCGCCGATCAATAAAGTGATGTATGACAATAAGATCCACGTGCTGAAGAATGCGCTTGGCCTGCATACAGCAGTCTCTCGCATACAGGGCGGTAAACTGAAAGCGAAAGCCGAGATCCGCGTCGCCACCGTGTTTCGCAACGCGCCGGAACCCTTTTTGCGCATGATCGTCGTCCACGAACTGGCACATCTGAAGGAAAAGGAACACAACAAGGCGTTTTATCAGCTTTGCTGTCACATGGAACCGCACTATCACCAGCTGGAATTTGATACACGTCTGTGGCTTACACAATTATCGTTAAAGGAAACTGCGCAGTAGCGCACTGGCTTTGTCATAAAGGCGTGCTAAATTGACGTCAGAATCCCTTTATGGAGCCTGAAGGCGTTTATGATACGTTTCGCAGTGATTGGCACAAACTGGATCACCCGTCAGTTTGTGGATGCCGCCCATGAGACCGGCAAATATAAGTTAACCGCAGTCTATTCCCGCAGCCTCGAACAGGCGCAAACCTTCGCCAATGACTACGTCGTCGAGCATCTGTTTACCTCGCTTGAGGCGATGGCGCAAAGCGATGCGATTGACGCCGTGTACATTGCCAGCCCGAACTCGCTGCATTTTCCGCAAACACAATTGTTCCTCAGCCATAAAAAGCATGTGATCTGCGAAAAGCCACTGGCGTCGAATCTGGCCGAAGTCGAAGCCGCCATCGCCTGTGCGCGGGAAAACCAGGTGGTACTCTACGAAGCGTTTAAAACCGCCAGTCTGCCTAACTTCCTGCTGTTACAGCAGTCGCTGCCAAAAGTCGGTAAAATGCGCAAAGCATTCCTCAACTATTGCCAGTACTCTTCACGTTATCAACGCTATCTCGATGGCGAAAACCCAAATACCTTTAACCCGGCCTTCTCCAACGGCTCGATCATGGATATCGGTTTCTACTGCCTGGCCTCTGCCGTGGCGCTGTGGGGTGAACCGCACAGCGTACAGGCCTCTGCCAGTCTGCTGGAAAGCGGCGTCGATGCCCACGGCGTGGTGGTGATGAACTACGGTGATTTCAGCGTCACCCTTCAGCATTCCAAAGTGAGTGATTCCGTTGTCGACAGTGAAATTCAGGGCGAAGCCGGATCGCTGGTGATCGAAAAAATCTCCGAATGCCAGAAAGTCTGCTTTGTTCCGCGCGGCGGGAAAACGCAGGACCTTACTCAACCACAGCACATCAATACTATGCTGTATGAGGCAGAGGCGTTTGCAGAGCTGGTGGACGCCAATGAAGTGAATCACCCTGGGCTGTCGAACAGTCGCATTACGGCAAAACTGCTGACCGAAATTCGTCGCCAGACCGGCGTCGTCTTTCCGGCAGACGATGTTACCCGCGCAGCGACTGCGTAAAACATTGTAAAACAGATGTTATGGGCCATTGACGGAATGCGTGGCCTGTCATATTTTGTTACCTGCAAAGGGGAGTAACTTCATTGTCGGTCGATCGTCATTACGATGTGTGAAAAACCATATCCGGTCACCGGGCAACGACAAAGGAATGCGGTAACGCATTCTTTTTTTGTTGTAAGTGAGACCTTGCCGGAAGGCGAGGTCTATGCATAAAAAAGCAGCGGCTGACGTCTTCCGACGTTGGCCGTTTTTTTATGTGTAAGGAATGAAGATGAATACTGTCGGCACACCGTTGTTATGGGGCGGATTCGCAGTCGTTGTGGTGATTATGCTGGCTATCGACCTCTTTTTACAGGGGCGTCGTGGCGTACATACAATGACCATGAAGCAAGCGGCTGCCTGGTCCCTGGTCTGGGTCACGCTCTCATTACTGTTTAACGCCGCCTTCTGGTGGTATCTGGTTCAAACCGAAGGCCGCGCCGTCGCCGATCCTCAGGCGCTGGCGTTCCTCACCGGCTATCTGATCGAAAAATCCCTCGCCGTTGATAACGTTTTTGTCTGGCTGATGCTGTTCAGTTACTTTTCCGTACCGCCTGCCCTGCAACGCCGGGTGCTGGTCTACGGCGTGCTGGGTGCCATTGTACTGCGTACGATAATGATTTTTGCCGGTACCTGGCTGATTACGCAGTTCGAATGGATGCTGTACGTGTTTGGCGCTTTCCTGCTGTTTACCGGGGTAAAAATGGCGCTGGCGAAAGAAGATGACGCCGGTATTGGCGATAAGCCGCTGGTGCGCTGGCTGCGCGGGCACCTGCGCATGACGGATACCATTGAGAACGAACACTTCTTCGTGCGTAAAAAGGGTCTGCTGTATGCCACGCCACTGCTGCTGGTGCTGATTCTGGTGGAACTGAGCGACGTGATTTTCGCGGTCGACAGTATTCCCGCCATCTTCGCTGTTACCACCGATCCGTTCATTGTACTGACCTCGAACCTGTTCGCGATCCTGGGCCTGCGTGCCATGTACTTCCTGCTATCGGGAGTGGCAGAGCGCTTCTCAATGCTGAAATACGGTCTGGCGGTGATCCTGGTATTTATCGGCATCAAGATGCTGATCGTGGACTTCTACCATATCCCCATTGCGATTTCGCTGGGCGTGGTGTTTGGCATCCTGGTCGTCACGTTGTTGATTAACGCCTGGGTTAACCACCAGCACGATAAGAAACAGCAGGCATAACGCCTCTTGTGCCGGGCGGCGCTAGCGCGTCCCCGGCCAATAGATACTTTGGCATCTGCGTTTTGTAGAACATGTCACAACATTGTTAATGCTAGGTTACAAAACATGACCACAGCATGAAATCCAGCATATTTCGCTTCCCGAAGCGTCATCTTTCCTTATACTCAACCAGGCAAACACTTTGTTACATCCGGAAAGAGGCGTCCACAGAACGCGCGAAGGATGAGCAACAACACACTGTAAGGATCAAGAAATGACTACGCAACGTTCATCGGGGCTGCTGCAGCGTTTGGCTCAAGGAAGCCTGGTAAAACAAATATTGGTAGGTCTCGTACTGGGGATTTTACTGGCATGGATTTCCAAACCGGCGGCTGAAGCCGTTGGCTTGCTCGGCACACTGTTCGTCGGCGCGTTAAAAGCCGTCGCCCCCGTTCTGGTTCTGATGCTGGTAATGGCGTCGATCGCCAACCATCAGCACGGGCAGAAAACCAGCATTCGCCCGATTCTGGTTCTCTATCTGTTGGGGACGTTTTCTGCGGCGCTCGCCGCGGTAGTCTTCAGCTTCGCCTTCCCTTCCACGCTGCATCTGGCCACCAGTTCGCATGATATCGTGCCGCCGTCAGGTATCGTGGAAGTGCTGCGCGGTTTGCTGATGAGCATGGTCTCTAATCCTATTGATGCGCTGCTGAATGCCAACTATATCGGCATTCTGGTCTGGGCGGTGGGTCTCGGCTTTGCCCTGCGTCACGGCAATGACACCACTAAAAACCTGGTCAATGACATGTCGAATGCCGTCACCTTTATGGTGAAACTGGTGATCCGCTTTGCTCCGATTGGTATTTTTGGTCTTGTCGCGTCGACCCTCGCCACCACCGGCTTCTCTACGCTGTGGGGTTACGCGCAACTGCTGGTTGTGCTGGTCGGTTGTATGGCATTAGTCGCGCTGGTGATCAACCCGCTGCTGGTGTTCTGGAAAATCCGTCGCAACCCGTATCCGTTGGTCTTTGCCTGCCTGCGTGAAAGTGGTGTTTATGCCTTTTTCACCCGCAGCTCTGCAGCGAATATCCCGGTGAACATGGCGCTGTGTGAAAAACTGAATCTGGATCGCGATACCTATTCCGTTTCGATTCCGCTGGGTGCCACCATCAATATGGCGGGCGCGGCGATCACCATTACCGTGTTGACGCTGGCGGCAGTGCATACGCTGGGCGTTCCGGTGGATCTGCCGACAGCGCTGCTGCTGAGCGTGGTCGCCTCGCTGTGTGCCTGCGGCGCATCCGGTGTTGCAGGTGGCTCGCTGCTGCTGATCCCGCTCGCCTGTAATATGTTTGGTATCCCGAACGATATCGCCATGCAGGTGGTTGCCGTTGGCTTTATCATCGGCGTGCTGCAGGATTCCTGTGAAACCGCGCTGAACTCGTCAACTGACGTTCTGTTTACCGCGGCGGCCTGTCAGGCTGAAGATGAACGCCTGGCGAATAACGCGCTGCGTAGCTAAGCTTTAAACCCTTCCGTCACCTGGCGGAAGGGTTTTCTTTCTGTACCGCATTCTCAATTTTGAATGGATCGATTCCCCGGCGTTTCATACGCCAGAAACGAATAATGTTCAGCCCGTTCATCACCAGAAAACTGCCTTCAATCAGCGTACCGCCGATCGATCCCAGCCAGAAGTTGTGTACCACCCAACAGGCAGTCGCACACCACATCACGCAGCGCACCGTTAATCCTTTACAGCGGAACAGCGCCCAGGTACTGGCGAGCGTGCCGATGATGGGCAGAATTTCCATCGCATGCTGGAGTTTCGCCAGCCCAAGTACCAGCGTGAGGATAATGAACAGCGCCATCACCCACAGTTTACGGGTGCGCATCGACACCAGGGTACGCACGGTATTGAGTTCCGCGCTCATCCCGGCGGGCCAGGCCCCCATCAGAAAGAAGTGTACGCCGATTGTGGCGCTATAGACGGCAAGCTGGAGTCGGAAGCGACGCTCGTCGCGGTTGAAAAACGTAGTAATGCCAATCAAAAACGCGAGCACACCAACGCCCTGAGCCAGCCAATACGCGGTCATAAACGACATCAACTCCATTAACAATGCCTGATGGCGCTGCGCTTATCCGGCCTGGCTGCGTAGGCCGGATAAGGCGTTTCGCCGTCATTCGGCACTTTTTACAACGTGACCCCGCTTTTAAAGATAGCCAGCTCGCGGAAATCATTGCGTTCGTTGCAGGTCTGCTTACCGTTGGCGAAATCGACGATGGTATCAATGAACTCATTCAGCAGTTGCGGCATCGCTTTACCGTGGATCAACTGGCCCGCATCAAAGTCGATCCAGTGCTTTTTCTTCGCCGCCAGTTCGCTGTTGGTGGCGATTTTTACCGTTGGCACAAACCCACCGTATGGCGTGCCACGACCGGTGCTGAACAACACCATATGACAACCGGCCCCCGCCAGCGCACTGGTGGCAACCGCATCATTTCCCGGCGCGCTCAGCAGATTCAGACCGTGGGTTTTCAGACGTTCGCCGTAGCGCAGCACGTCAACCACCTGACTGGAACCCGCTTTCTGCGTACAACCCAATGACTTATCTTCCAGCGTGGTGATCCCGCCGGCTTTGTTACCCGGTGAAGGGTTCTCGTAAATCGGCTGATTGTGGGCGATAAAATACTGTTTGAAGTCATTCACCATGGTCACCAGCTTGCCGAAGGTCTCTTCGTCGCGACAGTGACTCATCAGCAGTTGCTCCGCACCAAACATCTCCGGCACTTCGGTCAGTACAGTGGTGCCGCCGTTGGCTATCATATAGTCAGAGAAACGCCCCAGCATCGGGTTGGCGGTGATCCCGGAAAGCCCGTCAGAACCGCCACACTCCAGACCAAACTTTAGCTCGCTCAGTTTACCGGGCTCGCGCTTGTCATGACGCATCACCTCGTAAAGCTGATGGAGATGCTCAAGCCCGGCTTCTACTTCATCGTCCTGATGCTGACAAATCATAAAATGCACGCGCTCAGGGTCGAAGTCGCCCAGCGTTTCACGGAAGGCATCGACCTGATTGTTCTCACACCCCAGGCCAATCACCAGCACAGCGCCAGCGTTCGGATGATGTACCATGTTTTGCAGCATAGTGCGGGTATTGATGTGATCGTCGCCAAGCTGTGAACAGCCGTAGGTGTGGCTGAACAGGAAGACACCATCGGTGCCTTCCGCATCATTCGTCTCTTTCAGGAAACGGTTCTGGATCTGGCGCGCAATCCCGTTGACGCAGCCAACGGTCGGCAGGATCCAGAGTTCGTTTCGTACCCCGACGTCCCCATTAGCGCGACGATAAATCTGCACGTCGCGATCCGCAGGTTGCGCAGGTAGATCCTGAAAATCGGGTTGATAGCGATACTCATCCAAATCGCTCAGATTGGTGCGCGTATTGTGGGCGTGAATATGCTCACCCGCCGCAATGTCCGTCAAGGCATGGCCGATAGGCTGGCCATACTTCATCACGTACGCCCCTTTCTTGATGTCACTCAGCGCGAATTTATGTCCGCGAGCAACATCCTGGCGAAGCGTTACGGTGTGGTTGTCGACAGTGACTTCCGTTCCCTGCGCCAAATCAGCCAGCGCGACCGCAACGTTATCCTGCACATGGATTTTGATGTATTGCATATCAACCCCGGACCTTAGTTCAGTTCAATGGCGAAGTAATCACGCGCATTGTTAAAGCAAATATTTTTCACCATCTCGCCCAGCAGTTGACTATCTGCCGGCGCTTCACCGGCCTGTACCCAGCGGCCAATCATCTGGCAGAGAATGCGGCGGAAGTATTCGTGACGGGTATAAGACAGGAAGCTGCGGCTGTCGGTCAGCATGCCGACAAAGCGGCTTAACAGACCCAGTTGCGCCAGTTGCGTCATCTGACGCTCCATGCCGTCTTTCTGATCGTTGAACCACCAGCCGGAACCGAACTGCATCTTGCCCGGCATCCCTTCCCCCTGGAAGTTGCCGATCATGGTGCCCAGCACCTCGTTATCGCGCGGGTTCAGGCAATAAAGGATGGTTTTCGGCAGCAGATTCTCTTCATTCTGCTTGCTGAGCAGTTTTGATAACTCTTCCGCCATCGGACGGTCGTTGATGGAGTCAAAGCCTACATCCGGCCCTAACAGTTTGAACTGACGCAGATTGTTATTGCGCAGAGCGCCAATGTGGTACTGCTGTACCCAACCGCGACGCGCATATTCTGCGCCCAGGAATACCAGTACCGCCGTTTTGAACTGCGCCACTTCATGTTCGCTGAGCGTCTCGCCTGCCAGGCGACGTGCCAGAATACGGTCCAGTTCGCTTTCGTTTGATTCCGCAAACAGCACCACATCCAGCGCGTGGTCGGAAACTTTGCAGCCGTGCGCCGCGAAGTGATCCAGACGTTTCGTCAGCGCGCTTTGTAGATCGCTAAAGCGACGGATGTCAGTGTCTGAGACTTCACCCAGTTTCGCCATGTAATCGTTAAAGGTTGCCTGCTCGATATTAAAGGCTTTATCCGGACGCCAGCTCGGCAAAACTTTCACGGTGAAGCTGCTGTCTTTTGCGACCGCGGCGTGATGTTCCAGCGAATCAATCGGATCGTCAGTCGTACCGACCATTTTTACGTTCATCTGCTGCATGATGCCGCGCGCGGAGAACTTATCCTGCGCCAGCAGTTCGTTGCATTGGTTCCAGATTTCATCGGCGGTGGACGGGGAAAGCAGCTTGCCGGTCACACCAAACGGACGACGCAATTCAAGGTGTGTCCAGTGATATAGCGGGTTGCCGATCGTATGCGGAACGGTAGCCGCCCACGCGTCAAACTTCTCACGGTCGGAAGCGTCGCCGGTACACAGGCGCTCAGCGACACCGTTAGTGCGCATCGCGCGCCATTTGTAATGGTCGCCTTTCAGCCAGATGTCATACAGATTCTTGAACCGGTAGTCTTCGGCGATTTGCTGTGGCGGCAGATGGCAATGGTAATCGAAGATAGGCTGGTCTTTCGCATAATCATGATACAGACGGCGGGCAAATTCAGTATCAAGTAGAAAATCTTCAGTCATAAACGGGGTCATTATCGTCTTCCTCTCAACGAGTACGTCTGATTGCTTATGTAGCGATGCTGACAAAGTTATCACACCAATTTCCAGAGCCTGTAGAAATTTTCGTGAGATAGATCAATAAATGCTGACAAATTGTGTACCCTCGAAGAGGTAAACGCCTTCGCAGGCCGCGCCAACTCTGGCGTCATCAAATCGAAATAATAACCACGCTAAGATTCATACTTTTGTGATGGCACTCACCTTTTAAAGTTGTATGACAAGTTATCTTTCTGCCGTCGCGATACATAAGCCGACGGAATGCAAAGTTACCGATGATTCATCATCGGATTGACCGGTACGGAAACCGAATTAGCAAATTTAATTTATGGCAACGTTCGGGCGTACCGGCTTTTTTTTGGTTACCCCGTCGTAAACAGCATCCTCTGCCACGGGCAGGAAGATGACCGCGATCCTTGCGGAAATAACAAAACGATGAGGTTTTACATGCGTAAAATTAAAGGGTTACGTTGGTACATGATTGCACTGGTGACGCTTGGCACTGTGCTGGGTTACCTGACGCGTAACACTGTGGCGGCAGCTGCGCCAACTCTGATGGAAGAGTTGCACATCTCCACCCAACAGTACTCCTATATCATCGCAGCCTATTCTGCTGCTTACACTGTCATGCAACCTGTTGCGGGTTACGTGCTGGACATACTTGGAACCAAAGTCGGCTACGCGATGTTTGCCGTGCTATGGGCCGTTTTTTGTGGCGCAACCGCACTGGCGGGAAGCTGGGGTGGTCTGGCGCTGGCGCGTGGTGCGGTCGGTGCGGCTGAAGCGGCGATGATTCCGGCGGGTCTGAAAGCCAGTTCCGAATGGTTCCCGGCGAAAGAGCGCTCCATTGCGGTCGGCTACTTTAACGTCGGTTCCTCTATTGGTGCGATGATTGCCCCGCCGCTGGTTGTCTGGGCGATCGTGATGCACAGCTGGCAGATGGCCTTCATCATCTCTGGCGCCCTGAGCTTCATCTGGGCCATGTCCTGGCTTATCTTCTATAAACACCCGCGTGACCAGAAAAAACTGACGGACGAAGAGCGCGACTACATTATTAATGGTCAGGAAGCGCAGCACAAAAACAGCACCAAAAAGAAAATGTCTCTTGTGCAGATCCTGCGTAACCGCCAGTTCTGGGGTATCGCCCTGCCACGTTTCCTGGCAGAACCGGCCTGGGGGACATTCAACGCCTGGATCCCGCTGTTCATGTTCAAAGTTTATGGCTTTAACCTGAAAGAAATTGCGATGTTCGCCTGGATGCCGATGCTGTTCGCAGACCTGGGTTGCATCGTGGGCGGTTACCTGCCGCCGCTGTTCCAGCGCTGGTTTGGCGTCAACCTGATCGTTTCCCGTAAAATGGTCGTTACGCTGGGTGCCGTGCTGATGATTGGCCCGGGGATGATCGGTCTGTTCACCAGCCCGTACATCGCCATCATGCTGCTGTGTATAGGCGGCTTCGCTCACCAGGCCCTCTCCGGCGCGCTGATTACGCTCTCTTCTGACGTCTTCGGTCGTAACGAGGTGGCAACGGCGAACGGTCTGACCGGCATGTCCGCCTGGCTGGCAAGCACATTGTTTGCCCTGGTCGTCGGCGCGCTGGCTGACACCATCGGCTTCAGCCCGCTGTTTGCGGTACTGGCGGTATTTGATCTGCTCGGTGCGCTGGTTATCTGGACGGTGCTGCAAAACAAACCAGCCAGTGACGTCGATTCCGGCCCGCAGTTCGATAAACCGGCGGAGCAGAGTTAGCCTGACGGTGGATAAGACATAAGCAAATCAGGCCGTCTGCAGGCACTCGCAGGCGGCTTTTTCGTTTCTGCGTATAGAGCCAACCTCGCGAAAGTGGTATAACAAATACAGTCTGCCGTATCATGCCTGGAGTGCATATGGAAATCACTGAACCACGACGTTTATATCAACAACTTGCTGCTGACTTAAAAGAGCGCATCGAACAGGGCGTTTATCTGGTAGGCGACAAATTGCCTGCAGAACGTTTTATTGCCGATGAAAAAAATGTCAGCCGCACCGTGGTTCGTGAAGCCATCATCATGCTGGAAGTCGAAGGGTATGTTGAAGTCCGTAAAGGTTCCGGAATTCATGTGATTTCCAGTCAACCGCGTCACCAGCAGGCCACTAACGAATCACTGGAATTCGCTAACTACGGCCCTTTTGAATTGCTCCAGGCGCGCCAGCTTATCGAAAGCAATATTGCGGAATTTGCGGCAACGCAGGTCACCAAGCAGGACATCATGAAACTGATGGCTATCCAGGAACAGGCGCGCAACGAGAAATGTTTCCGCGATTCCGAATGGGATCTGCAATTCCATATTCAGGTAGCGTTAGCGACACAGAACTCTGCGCTGGCCGCTATCGTGGAAAAAATGTGGACGCAGCGTAGCCACAACCCGTACTGGAAGAAACTGCATGAACACATCGATTCGCGTACCGTAGATAACTGGTGCGACGACCACGATCAAATCCTTAAGGCGCTGATCCGCAAAGACCCGCATGCGGCAAAACTGGCGATGTGGCAGCATCTCGAAAATACGAAAATCATGCTGTTTAATGAAACAAGCGATGATTTTGAATTTAATGCCGACCGTTACCTGTTTGCTGAAAATCCGGTCGTTCATCTTGATACGGCGACTAACGCGACAAAATAAACGTTATTGATTCAACAGGCGCGGCACAGCGCCTGTCAGTAAGCGAAAGGTATAAAGTGTCAGCCTGTGTAAATCCTCTCGCCACCCTCCCCTGCGATCAGCAAAATCACCCTTCACGGACGTGTAATTTCTATAACGGACTACGTTGACCTTTGTTACAATTAGATGCAATTCGAATTTATGTTTGTTAGTGCTTGCTTACTTCATAACTTTTAACAGGGAATAGTTCAGGCCGCGGCTTTGCGCCGTCCGCACACCATGCAAAACATTAACAATGATGCGGCGTAGCAAACTGTTAAACCCGGCGTGACGTTAACCAATTCGACCTGGAATACTGAATGGAACTTTTGACTCAATTACTGCATGCCCTGTGGGCGCAGGATTTTGAAACACTGGCCAATCCTTCCATGATTGGCATGCTGTACTTCGTTTTATTTATGATTCTGTTTCTGGAAAACGGGTTGCTACCCGCTGCCTTTTTGCCCGGTGACAGTTTGCTGGTTTTAGTGGGCGTTTTGATTGCCAAAGGCGCAATGGGCTTTCCGCAAACCATTCTGTTGCTGACCGTGGCGGCAAGCCTCGGTTGCTGGCTGAGCTATATTCAGGGTCGATGGCTGGGCAATACCCGCATCGTACAAAACTGGTTATCGCACCTGCCCGCCCACTATCACCAACGCGCCCACCATCTGTTCCATAAACATGGTCTTTCCGCCCTGCTTATTGGCCGTTTTATCGCGTTTGTTCGTACCTTGCTGCCGACCATCGCGGGTTTATCCGGCCTGAACAATGCCCGCTTTCAATTTTTCAACTGGATGAGTGGCTTGCTGTGGGTGCTGATTTTAACCAGCCTGGGTTATCTGCTGGGGAAAACACCGGTATTTCTGAAGTATGAAGATCAACTGATGTCGTGCCTGATGCTGTTACCCGTCGTGCTGCTGGTTTTTGGCCTGGGCGGCTCACTGGTCGTCCTGTGGAAAAAGAAATACGGGAATCGAGGGTAAGGAATGCCGAAACCACACATCACGCTTAAACAACTGGGCTGGAGCACGGCCTTTCTGGTGGCATTAAGCGCCATGTTGTTGGTCTGGTCAGCGGTGCGTCAGCAAGAATCCACGCTGGCGATCCGTGCGGTCCATCAGGGCGCCAGCATGCCGGACGGTTTCTCGATCTGGCATCACCTCGACGCTAATGGCATTCGTTTTAAAAGCATTACACCGAAGAATGACACTTTGCTCATCACTTTCGATTCCAGCGCCCAGAGTGCCGCCGCCAAAGCGGTGCTTGATAAAACGCTGCCGCACGGCTACATCATCGCCCAACAGGATAACAGCAACCAGGCCGTACAGTGGTTGTCACGTTTACGCGATACCCCACATCGGATAGGGTAATCTCCAGGAATCCGAATCATATCACCCACTTTGGTGATTTCTACGATTAATGTCTATGATTAATGAGGCGATGGGGTTGCCCCGTCGCATATCACTGGATCATCGTTCCTGAATTCATGGGAACGAGTCACAATGGAAGGTTCAAGAATGAAATACCGCATTGCTTTCGCTATCTCCCTTTTCGCTCTTAGTGCTGGTAGCTACGCCAACACCCTCTGTCAGGAAAAAGAGCAGGACATTCAACGGGAAATCAGCTACGCCGAGAAGCACAATAACCAGAATCGTATCAATGGGCTGAAAAAAGCACTCAGCGAAGTCAGGGCCCACTGTACTGACAGCAAGCTGCGTGCCGATCATCAGGAAAAAATTGCTGAGCAGAAGGAAGAGATCGCCGAACGTCAGCGCGATCTCGCCGAAGCGAAGCAAAAAGGCGATGCGGACAAAATTGCCAAACGCGAGCGTAAACTGGCTGAAGCTCAGGCAGAACTGAAAGAGCTTGAGTCTCGCGACTACTAAGTATCAGTACCACTTACTCACCTGGAGAAAACTATGTCGAAAGAAAACACATCAGAACATCTGCGCGCTGAGTTGAAATCCCTGGCCGATACGCTGGAAGAGGTGTTGAACTCCTCTGGTGATAAATCGAAAGAAGAGTTGAGTAAGATCCGCAGCAAAGCCGAGCGTGCGCTGAAAGAGAGCCGCTATCGCCTCGGTGAAACGGGTGATGCCATTGCCAAACAGACCCGTGAAGCCGCTGCACGTGCTGACGACTATGTTCGCGAAAATCCGTGGACCGGCGTCGGGATTGGCGCGGCAGTAGGCGTCGTGCTTGGCGTTCTGTTGTCGCGTCGTTAATGATGGCGGATCCTCATCACGCACAAGGGCCCGGGAAAAGCGTTCTGGGTATCGGGCAGCGGATTGTCACTCTTCTCGTTGAGATGGTGGAAACCCGTCTGCGTCTGGCGGTGGTTGAGCTTGAAGAAGAAAAGGCGAACCTTTTTCAGCTTCTGCTGATGCTGGGACTGACCATGCTCTTCGCGGCATTTGGATTGATGAGCCTGATGGTGTTAATCATCTGGGCTATCGATCCGCAGTACCGGCTCAATGCGATGATCGCCACCACGGTCGTGCTGCTGGCGCTGGCGCTGATTGGCGGAATATGGACGCTGCGAAAAGCGCGGCGCTCTACATTGTTACGCCATACCCGCCATGAACTGGCGAATGACCGGGAATTGCTCGAGGAGGAGAGTCGTGAGCGGTAAAGTCGAACGTGAACAACGTAAGGCCCGACTGCTTCGTGAGATCCAACAGCAACGGCTGGATCTTTCAGCCAGTCGTCGTGACTGGCTGGAAGCCACGGGCGCTTATGATCGAGGCTGGAACACGCTATTGAGTTTGCGCTCCTGGGCGCTGGTCGGCAGCAGTGTGATGGCCGTCTGGACCATTCGCCACCCCAACATGCTCGTACGTTGGGCCCGGCGGGGTTTTGGCGTGTGGAGCGTCTGGAGACTGGCTAAAAAGACGCTACGCTCAACAGTAGCCTGATGGCGCTTCGCTTATCAGGCCTACGCACTCGACCTCTTCCTACTTCGCCTGATGGCGCTTCGCTTAACCGACTTTGACATTCACTATGTAGGCCGGATAAGGCGTAGCCGCCATCCGGCAACTGTACCGGAGCGCTTCGCTTATCCGATCGTCACTATCGCCTCACGACAAAATCAATTTTTTTGAAAAATATTGACAGTTTTCCTTGCTAACAATTCTCATTCTTCAAGATTATGATTCTCTCCATCGACAGCAATGACGCGGAACACCGCGAAATTGCGACAAAAAACAAGATGTATAGCCTGAGTGGTTTCCTGGAGAGAAGAATGAAAAAATTAGAAGATGTTGGTGTACTGGTAGCGCGTATCCTGATGCCAATCCTGTTTATTACCGCAGGTTGGGGAAAAATCACCGGTTACGCGGGCACCCAACAATATATGGAAGCGATGGGCGTTCCGGGATTCCTGCTGCCACTGACCATTTTGCTTGAATTTGGCGGCGGTCTGGCGATTCTGTTCGGTTTCCTGACGCGTACCACTGCGCTGTTTACCGCAGGCTTCACGTTGCTGACCGCGTTTATCTTCCACAGCAACTTTGCAGAAGGCGTGAACTCCCTGATGTTCATGAAAAACCTGACCATCGCTGGCGGCTTCCTGCTGCTGGGTATCACGGGTCCGGGCGCTTTCAGTATCGACCGTGTGCTGAACAAAAAATGGTAAGCACTCTATAATGAATGAAAAAGAACGAGGGGATCTTCTCCTCGTTTTTGCTATCTGAGGGAAAGAAATCATGGGACAACTGATCGACGGCGTCTGGCATGACACCTGGTATGACACCAAATCTACCGGGGGTAAATTTCAACGTTCTGTATCGGCATTCCGCAACTGGCTCACGGCGGATGGCGCGCCAGGTCCTTCCGGCGAAGGCGGTTTTGCTGCGGAAAAAGACCGCTATCACCTGTATATTTCACTCGCCTGTCCGTGGGCGCACCGTACGTTAATCCTGCGTAAGCTTAAGGGACTGGAACCATTTATCTCCGTCTCGGTCGTGAATCCACTCATGCTGGAAAACGGCTGGACCTTTGACGATGATTTCCCGGCGGCCACCGGCGATACTTTATATCAGCACGAATTTCTGTATCAGCTTTACCTGCACGCCGATCCCCACTATAGCGGTCGCGTCACCGTACCGGTGCTGTGGGATAAAAAAAATCATACGATTGTCAGCAATGAATCCGCTGAAATTATTCGCATGTTCAATACAGCATTTGATGCACTGGGCGCAAAAGCCGGCGACTATTATCCCGCTGAACTGCGCGATAAAATCGACGAGCTGAACGGCTGGATTTATGACAACGTCAACAATGGCGTTTACAAGGCCGGTTTTGCGACCAGCCAGCAAGCCTATGATGACGCCGTTGAGAATGTCTTTACCCATCTTGCCCGGCTGGAGCAGATCCTCGGTCAGCATCGCTATCTGACGGGCAATCGGCTGACAGAAGCAGATATTCGCTTGTGGACAACGCTAATCCGCTTTGATCCGGTCTACGTCACACATTTCAAATGCGATAAACACCGTATCAGCGATTATCTGAACTTGTATGGTTTTCTGCGTGATATTTATCAGATGCCAGGCATTGCGGAAACGGTCAATTTTGACCATATTCGCCACCACTATTTCCGCAGTCATAAGACCATTAACCCGACGGGTATTATCTCCATTGGCCCGTGGCAGGACCTTAACGAACCTCACGGACGTGACAGCCGTTTCGCCGAGTGAACTCAGGCACCCTTCAGGGTGCCTGCTCAATTTACCCTTCAAATATTTACCGCCTCATCATTCGCAACTATTCTTTCTTTGATTGCTTTAAAAACAAGTGATTGACACACGATTGAGGTAAAAATGGATTGGTACTTAAAGGTTTTAAGAAATTATATCGGCTTCGGCGGACGCGCCCGGCGGAAAGAGTACTGGATGTTTATTCTGGTCAACGTCATTCTGACATTCGTTCTCGGCGTACTGGATAAACTTCTGGGCTGGCAGCGTGCCGGAGGAGAGGGCATTCTGACAACGATTTACGGGATCCTCGTCTTTTTGCCCTGGTGGGCCGTACAGTTTAGACGTCTGCACGACACCGATCGATCGGCCTGGTGGCTGTTATTGTTACTGATCCCCGTCATCGGCTGGCTGGTGATCCTCATTTTTAACTGTCAGGATGGCACGCCCGGCGAAAACCGCTTCGGACCCGACCCGAAATCTCTCCCCTGAGAAAGTGAAAAGGCAGCGTTACCCGCTGCCTTGATCCTTTTATTAACGGTAAACTATTGTTCTGGTTCGTGCCCGGACATTAATTCAGAATCAAAACATATTATTTAAAACTATTAATAATAGATATATTCCTCTTAAATTTTCTTAAATGGTAAGAATGCAAATGACCTTCATAAAATACCATGATATATTTCGGCATCTTTTTTAATTAATAAGGATGTTATATGAATTGGTATTTGAGTGTAATAAAGAATTATACCGGCTTCAGCGGTCGTGCACGTCGAAAAGAGTACTGGATGTTTGTGTTAATCAACATGATCATCTGCGCAGTCCTGAATGTAATTCAGTCTGTAATTGGCATGGAAACACCCTATATATCAATCATTTATAGCCTTGGTGTTCTGCTGCCGAGCATTGCGGTGGCAATCCGTCGTTTACACGATACCGATCGCTCCGGCTGGTGGGTGCTGCTCAGCCTGATTCCGATTATCGGAACGGTCGTTATTATCATATTCCTGTGTCAGAACGGAACTGCCGGTGCTAACCGTTTCGGTGCCGATCCCAAGCAAAACGAGATCAATTAATCCTGTTTCGGGGCAATCTTTTTGCCCCGATATCAGTCACCTGTAACGCGTTATTTTTTCATAAAGAGTTTCGGTATTTCACGCAGGCACCAGGCCTTTGCTTCTCCCATACTGTCTCGCCGCCAGGCCATAATAATATCAATCTCGCTGGTCGATTCCGGGCTGACCACGCGCAGACGACCTTCGGCAATATCCTTTTCCACCAACGGATAAGGCATCGTCGCCACCCCTAATCCTGCCAGTAATGCCTGACGCTTATCTTCGATGGTGCTGACGGTGAGGCGCGCTTGTTTATCCAGCAGTTGCACTGTTAATACCGGCCGTTCACGCGCGGTATCCGCAACCGCGACACCGCGATATTTCACCCGCGTCACTTCTGATAACGGTTCCGGCTCCTGATGAATCGGGTGATCCGGCGCGGCGACATAGACGTTCATCAGGGTATACAGCTTGCGGGAGTTGATTTCAGATGACGAACGAAAGTGCATATCCGGGGCAACGACGATATCCGCCCGACCTTGTTCGAGCCGTTCCCACGCCCCCGCCAGCACCTCGGTGATCACTGAAAGCTGCGTGTTCGCTTTAACAGCCAGTTTGTCGATCAGCGGGAAAAAGGCCGGTGTCGGCACCAGCGCCTCGGTCACAATGGTCAGATGTGTTTCCCACCCACGCGCCAGCGCTTCGGCATCGGTGGTGAGCTTATCTGCCGCCTCCAGCAGGACGCGCCCTCTTTCCAGCAGCATACGCCCAACGTTGGTGAATTTTGTGCGGTGTCCGGAACGGTCAAACAGCACGACATCCAGTTCCTCTTCCAGCTTCTGCATGGTGTAGCTGAGTGCAGACGGCACGCGTCCTAGCTCATCTGCCGCTGCAGCAAAGCTACCACGGCGATCTATCGCGTCCATTACGCGTAATGCCTCAAGCGTTAACGCCCTTTCTTTGGCCATATCGTTCTCATTCAGGAAATTTGAACATACCGGGCAGAATATCTGGCTAACAATGCAGCGTCCAGCCCCTTAACATAAAAGGAAGTAAAGAGAGGTCAAGAACTATGATTACTACCCGAACAGCCAAACAATGCGGACAAGCAGACTACGGATGGCTGCAGGCCCGTTACACCTTCTCCTTTGGACACTATTTCGACCCAACATTGCTGGGCTATGCATCGCTGCGCGTGCTCAACCAGGAAGTGCTGGCGCCTGGCGCGTCCTTCCAGCCGCGCACCTGGCCGAAAGTGGACGTACTTAATCTGATTCTCGAGGGCGTTGCTGAGTATCGTGACAGTGAAGGCAACCATGTACAGGCCCAGGCGGGTGAAGTGTTGTTGCTCGCCGCCCAGCCGGGTATCAGCTACAGCGAGCATAACGTCAGCAAAGACAAACCGCTAACGCGTATGCAGCTATGGCTCGATGCCTGTCCTGAGCGCGAGAATGCTCTGGTGCAAAAGATAAAACTGGCGAAGGCCGAACAGCAGTTGATCGCCTCACCCAATGGTGAGAACGGCAGCCTGCAGTTGCGCCAGCAGGCGTGGGTGCACCATATCGAGCTGAATCAGGGCGAATCGCTGAGTTTTCAGCTTCACGGCCCGCGCGCCTATTTGCAGTCGATTCACGGTACCTTTCACGCCATTACCCGCGATGAAGCGCGTGAAGCGCTGACCTGTGGTGATGGCGCTTTTATTCGTGATGAAGCTAACATAACGCTCGTTGCCGATACGCCTTTGCGTGCTTTGCTGATAGATTTGCCAGTGTAATGGGTAACGGGAGTTGTATATGAGTAAGAAAGCGAAAAAACAGGCCCCGACAGTAAAAGTGACAACGGCAGAAACCGACGCCGCGCCCCGTGCATTTGACTACGAGGCGATGCTGACCGAGCTGGAAGCGATTGTGGCTGACGCCGAAGTTCGGCTGGCCGAGGAAGAAGCCGCCGCCTGATCCCCGTTGCCGGATGACGGCGCAAGCGCCTTGTCCGGCCTACATCCATTTTTTACCATCGGCGCTGTAAGCGTGGTTTCTGTAGGCCCGATAAGCGAAGCGCCATCGGGCAATCAGACATCCGGTTAATGCGCTTTACGCGCCATGATCTCGATAATTTGCTTATCCGTTTGCTGCATGGAATGACACGCCAGGGCGCACAGGTTGGATATGGACTGTTCGACATCGTGCGCCACAATCCCTTCGTTTCCCGTCACGGCAGTCTCGTCCAGCGCCATCAGGACAGCCTTCCACGCCGCCGATGCGCTGGTAGAGACTTTCATCGCACAGCTGTTCGATGCGCCATCGCAAATCATTCCGCTTACATCGCCAATCATGCTGCTGATCGCCATCGAAATCGTGCGATAGCGCCCTTCGTCCACCAGCCAGGCCATCCCCGCCGCCGCGCCCATTGCCGCCGTTGTTGCCGCGCATAGCGCCGACAACCGCGGAAGTTGATGATGAATATAGATAGCGCTCAGATGGGAAAGCATCAGTGCGCGCGCCAGTTTTTCTTCATCTGCGCCAAAGTGCTCCGCGACAACCATCACGGGCACCGTGGCGGTGATCCCCTGATTGCCGGAACCGGAGTTACTCATGGCAGGCAACGTCGCACCGCCCATGCGCGCATCTGAGGCCGCGCTGGTCCGGATCAGGATCGTCGTCGAAAGATCGTTAGCCAGCAGACCACGCGCGCACTGCTTTTGCAGCGTCGCACCGATATGCAGTCCCCAGGTTCCGCGTAGCCCCTCTTGTGACAGCGCGCCGTTGAGTCGGGCTGCATCAAGAATAAAGCGAATATCCTCAAACGGAACCGCATTCACAAACGCCAGGATCTCCTCCAGAGAGGTCTTAGACAACACCGCCAGCGGCGACTCGTGTTCCTCACCATTCGTCCCCGCTTCCTGCGCAAATTTGACGCCGGTATGCGTTTCGATACGCACGATATGGGTATGACCGCCAACAATCGTGACGCACGCCCAGCCGTCACGGCTATAGACCTTTGCCCGGGAAAACAGAATGTCATCACAGGGTTGCTGCAACATCACTGACACCTTACCGGCTTTCAGCATAGTTTTCGCATCGGCAATCGCCTGGGCAGAGGCATCTTTCAGCACCTCCAGTCCGGCATTTGCATTCCCGCCCAGCGCCCCCAGCGCAGCGGCGATGGGCAGTCCAACCATACCGGTTCCCGGCACCGTTACCCCCAGTCCGTTTTTCATCAGATTGGGCGAGACCCAGGCATCGATACGCTCAACCGCGCCGTTTAATTCAGAGGCCGCAACCGCCGCCGCCAGCGCCAGCGAAATGGGCTCCGTACAGCCAAGCGCGGGTTTCACCTCCTCCTGAACGGCGAGGATGAAACGCTGCCACAACGGATTTTCTTTAGTCTCAAACATAACAACAACCTTCAGGATATATCAGGAAAATGCCAGGAACGGAGATACGCACAGCAACAAACCGGTGACGATAATCAGATACAGCGACGCCCCTTTGTATTTGTGCAGCGCCGGAACTTTGTAGACCAGCCAGGCGGGGATCAGACATCCCACCATGCCGAAAATTGGACTACAGATGGATGTAAAACTCAGTACCGGCGCGTTGAGCACGATGGCGCTCCATGCCAGTAAGATGGCGAACAGCATGATGCCGCGCTGCACCAGCGTTTCGTTGATCTTCTCAGCAGGCATCTTACGGCGCAGGATATTCATCACGATCCCTTGCGTCGCTTCGCGAAAGCCCAGGTAAACCCCGAAAAACGCCGTCATTACCGCAAAAATATTGAGGATCACGCTGACCACTTTCACCCACCCCGCACCCGCGCCGCTAATAAACTGAGCGGCAATCGCCAGGGCAGAAATATTCTGCTCGTAAGCTTTTACTGCTTCGTCGTGCCCCATCGCCAGCGTAAAGGAGACGGCGTAGAAGAAGACGGTGACAAATAAAATGCCGAAGGCAATATTCATGGCGCGCAGCGCTTTGTGGCGCGCCACCTCAACGGATTTCTCACGGGAACGGTAGGAGATCACCATCGGACTCAGGGTCTGGATAAACAGGATCGAGGTCAGGGTAAACGGCAGTGTGATAATCGCATTCTTCACCAGCAACGCCATCGGTGGCAACGCGCCAATATTGTACAGGTGCCACATGCCAACCATCGACACGCCCAGCGCCGCCACAACCAGCAGTTTAGTCAGCACCATGCCGGTCGAGATTTTGAACAACAGCTTTTCGCCGCGTGATGAGATGGCGACCAGGATGCAGATCAGCAGCAGGCCATAAAACGGGCTGTCGGAAAGCAGTCCCTCGGTTACGCCAAAAGTGTGCAGGTAAGAGGCGCTGTCGTTGGTGATCGCGGTGGAATAGACGAACATCCAGATAACCAGCATCACAAAGTACAGTGCGCCTAACAGGATGCCCCAGTTTTTCCCCAGATACCCGCTGATGACGCTGGGATAATCTTTGCATTCCGGGGACTCCGCCAGCGTATTAATAAACAGACGCTGGAACAGATACATCGCGGGATAACCGATAATCGATGAGAGCAAAAAGACCCACAGTCCCATCAAACCGACCTGCACCGGGAGAAAAACGATCCCTGCGCCAATCGCCATCCCAATACTCATGATGACCCAGCCGGTGTCGATGCTGTCGAATTTAATCGCTTCCCGCCATTCGCTTTCTGTCATTCCCGCCCGGCGCGCCGGGGCGCTGGCGTCGAGCACTACGCTGCTGTTCGTTGCCGTTTCCATAAAATTCTCGCTCATTTTGTAGGGTACATTTTTATTTTTTGTCGTGCCGCATCAAGGCGATACGCGGTACGGGGAAGTGCAGGCGAGTCGTTAGAATGGGAAAAGCATACCCCTGGAAGCAGAGAAAAACTTTACAAACAAACCCCTGTATTTTCTAAAAGTTAATAAATATTTTCTCTTTTTAAACACTTAAGTGGATTTAAATTTTCTTTTTGAAGGCGATCACAACAAAAAAGCACACCGAAGTGTGCTTTTAGATGGCTGACAATGAATGAAATGCCCGATGGCGCAAGCTTATCGGGCCTACGAACTGTGAACGATGAACCTGTAGGCCGGATAAGGCGACTGCCGTCATCCGGCAAAACAACCAAATGCCCGGTGGTGCAAGCTTATCGGGCCTGTGAACGATGAACATCCAGGCCGGATAAGGCGACTGCCGTCATCCGGCAAAACGACCACATGCCCGATGGCGCAAGCTTATCGAGCCTGTGAACGATGAACCTGTAGGCCGGATAAGGCGACTGCCGTCATCCGGCAAGCTTTCTGGCGTTCGCTAATTACACACCACTTTAATCGCCAGACCGCCGCGCGACGTTTCGCGGTACTTATCGTTCATGTCTTTACCCGTTTCGTACATGGTCTCAATCACTTTATCCAGTGAGACACGGGGTTCGGAGGTTCGCCGCAACGCCATACGCGCAGCATTGACCGCTTTTACTGCGTTAATCGCATTGCGTTCAATACACGGAATCTGCACTTGCCCGGCTACCGGATCGCAGGTCAGGCCGAGGTTATGCTCCATCGCAATTTCCGCGGCGATGCAAACTTGTGCCGGACTCCCGCCGAGCAGCTCGGTTAATCCCGCCGCCGCCATGGAACTGGCCACACCGATTTCCCCCTGACAGCCAACTTCCGCCCCGGAAATTGACGCATTCATTTTGTACAGTGCTCCGATAGCCCCCGCCGCTAACAGATAGCGGGCAATGGAATTGGCATTCACCGGACGACGGAATTTATCGTAATAGGCCAGCACAGCTGGAATAATGCCGCATGCGCCGTTAGTCGGTGCCGTCACCACACGCCCGCCTGCAGCATTTTCTTCACTGACGGCGAGAGCGAACATGTTAATCCAGTCGATGACGTTCATCGGGTCGCTGGAGAGGTTGTCGCTGGAGACCAGCAAGCGGCGTAATGCCACCGCACGGCGCGGTACATTCAGCGGGCCGGGTAAAACACCCTCAGTATTCATCCCACGTTCAATACCGGCATGCATCACTTCCCAAATCTGCGCGAATCCGGCATCAATCTCCGCCTTGCTGCGCAGCGCCAGTTCGTTTTGCATCATCAGCCCGGAGACCGAAAGCCCATTGCGTTCGCACAGTTTCAGCAATTCGCTGGCGGAATGAAAATCATAGGGGACCGGCGCTTCCACGTCATGCGCCTGACCAAAGCGCTCTTCGTCCACGATAAACCCGCCGCCAATCGAGTAGTAGGTTTTACACAGCAGCGTCTCCTGGTTTTCCCAGGCGGTGATCCGCATGCCGTTCTCATGTCGTGGCAGCGTTTCTTCATGGAAGAGAATGCTGTCGGCGACCGGGAAATCAACGACGTGAGTACCTTCAGCGACCGGTAAGCGACCGGTTCGGGTCACTTCGCCAATAAACGCGGGGATGGCGTCAATATTGACACTTTGTGGGCTGCTTCCGGCCAGCCCCATCATAATAGCGGTATCAGTCGCGTGGCCTTTTCCGGTCAGCGACAACGAACCATACAGATCAACCGATATGCGCGTCGTGCGCGATAAGCTTCCACTGCTGACCAGTTGATCGATAAACCGTTTTCCTGCATTCATCGGCCCTACGGTATGTGAACTGGAAGGACCAATGCCAGGTTTGAAAATATCGAATGCGCTAATCATTTCTACACCCTCGGACTCGTTCAGTGGAGACCAGGTTTTCATACGCATAATGACTCGGGGCGATCTGCAGACCGCCCCGATAACGTTACATCGCCTGGGTGAAAGTACGCGAAATGACGTCCTGCTGCTGCTCACGGGTGAGCGCGTTGAAACGCACGGCGTAGCCGGAGACGCGGATCGTCAGGTTCGGATAGTTTTCCGGATGTTCAATGGCATCCAGTAACATCTCCTTGTTCATTACGTTAACGTTCAGATGCTGACCGCCTTCCACATGCGCCTCATGGTGGAAGTAACCATCCAGCAGCCCGACCAGGTTGGTTTTCCGCACCGGATCCTCTTTGCCGAGTGCTGCAGGCACAATCGAGAAGGTGTACGAAATCCCGTCCTTCGCGTAGGTGAATGGCAGTTTCGCCACGGAGGTCAGCGAGGCGACAGCGCCTTTACGGTCACGACCGTGCATCGGGTTCGCACCCGGTGCGAACGGCGTTCCGGCGCGGCGTCCATCCGGGGTATTCCCGGTTTTCTGTCCATACACTACGTTAGAAGTGATGGTCAGAATCGACTGCGTCGGTACTGCGTTCCGGTAGGTCGGCAACACCTTAATTTTCTTCATAAAGCGCTCAACCAGATCGCAGGCGATGCTGTCCACACGCTCGTCGTTATTGCCGTACTGCGGGTATTCCCCCTCAATCACGAAATCGACCGCCAGTCCGTTATGGTCGCGAACCGGTTTCACCGTCGCGTACTTGATAGCAGAGAGCGAATCCGCCGCCACCGACAGCCCGGCAATCCCGCACGCCATCGTGCGATAGACGTCGCGATCGTGCAGCGCCATCAGCGATGCTTCGTAGCTGTACTTATCGTGCATGTAGTGGATGATGTTCAGCGCGCTGATGTACTGCACCGCCAGCCAGTCCATAAAGTGGTCCAGGCTGTCCATCACCGTGTCGTAGTCCAGCACGTCGTCCAGCAATGGCGCGGTTTTCGGCCCCACCTGGATTTTCAGTTTCTCATCCACCCCGCCGTTGATGGCGTAAAGCAGCGTTTTGGCGAGGTTGGCGCGCGCGCCAAAGAACTGCATCTGCTTACCGATTATCATCGGGCTCACGCAACAGGCAATCGCGTAGTCGTCGCTGTTAAAGTCGGTACGCATCAAATCGTCATTTTCGTATTGCAGCGACGAGGTAACGATTGAGACCTGAGCAGCATACTTTTTAAATGCAATCGGCAACGCTTCTGACCACAGCACGGTGAGGTTAGGCTCTGGAGCCGGTCCCATCGTGTGCAGCGTATGCAGGTAACGGAAGGAGTTTTTGGTGACCAGCGTGCGACCATCCAACCCCATCCCGCCGATCACTTCGGTCGCCCAGATCGGATCGCCGGAGAACAGCGTGTCAAACTCCGGCGTACGCAGGAAACGCACCATCCGGATCTTCATGATGAAGTGATCGATCAGCTCCTGTGCCTGTTGCTCTGTCAGGATCCCGGCGTTGAAGTCGCGCTCAATGTAGATATCCAGGAACGATGCGGTGCGGCCCAGCGACATCGCACCGCCGTTTTGCGATTTCACCGCCGCCAGATAGGCAAAGTAGACCCACTGTACCGCCTCCTGCGCGTTACGCGCTGGACGCGAGATATCGCAGCCATATTTCGCCGCCATCTCCTGCATTTGCAGCAGCGCGCGACGGTGCTCCGCCAGCTCTTCACGCAGACGAATCGTGGCTTCCAGACTTTGTCCCCATTCCAGATTCGACTGGAGATCGGCAAACTGCAGTTCACGCTCACGTACCAGGTAGCGGATACCGTACAGCGCCACACGGCGATAATCGCCGATGATGCGTCCACGACCGTAACCATCCGGTAAACCGGTCAGGACGCCGGACTTACGACAGCGCAACATGTCCGGCGAATAGGCGTCAAAAACACCCTGGTTGTGGGTTTTACGCAGCTCGGTGAACAGGTATTCGAAGTTCGGATCCATTTCACGACCATAAGCATCGAACGAGCTTTTGATCATGTTAACGCCGCCAAACGGATGCAGCGCACGCTTCAGCGGCTTATCCGTTTGCAGACCGACGATCTTCTCCAGTTCCTGCTCGATATAACCCGCATCATGCGCAGTAATGGTGGTCGCAATATTGGTATCGAAATCGACCGGCGCATGGGTCGCGTTTTCGATACGAATGCCCGCCATCACCTTTTCCCATAATGCGGTCGTTGCAGGCGTCGCCTCCGCCAGGAAAGATTCATCTCCCTCATAAGGCGTGTAGTTGTGCTGAATAAAATCCCGGACATTTATTTCTTCTTTCCAGTCCGTACCTTTAAAGCCAAGCCATGCTTCGGCATACAGCATATCGCTGGTATCGATATCTACCTTCATGAAAAATAATCTCTCTACAGAACTACAAATAAATTAGGCGTATTCTACGGCTGCGTTAATGCGGCCTAATTGAATCGCATCGAGCGCAATCATTTTTTCTTCGTTCGTCGGTATTACGGCGCAAATAACCCGGGCAGCAGGGGTGGAAATAATGCGCTCGCCATGAGAATTCGACAGGTTATTTCTTTCACTGTCGATATTCACCCCCAATACCGCCAGATGCTCAACCACCAGACGACGAATTAATACCGAGTTCTCACCAATACCGCCGGTGAAAATAATGCCGTCCAGACGGTGTAACGAAGCGGCATGTCCGGCAATATGACGGGCAATACGGTGAACAAAGGTTTTAATCGCCAGCTGTGCGCGCTCGTGTCCTTCATGCCAGGCTTTTTCCAGCACCCGCAGGTCAGACGACAGGCCCGAAATCCCGAGCAGACCGGACTCTTTATTCACGACCCGCTCCAGATCGCTCAGGGTCTGGTTTGTTTCACTGGCCACCCACGCCATCGCACCGAAGTCGACGTCGCCACTGCGCGTGCCCATCATCAGCCCTTCCAGCGGCGTCATTCCCATTGAGGTGTCAACGCTGCAGCCATTACGGACGGCACAAATTGATGCGCCATTACCTAGATGGGCAATCACCAGACCGGAGTCCTGTTCCGACAAGTCGAGCAGCTCATGAGCACGCTGAGAGACGTAGCGGTGTGACGTCCCGTGGAAGCCGTAGCGCCGCACGCCCAGTTCTTCGAAATACTTCCACGGCAGACCATACAGATACGCCTCAGGCGACATTGTCTGGTGGAAGCTGGTATCAAACACCGCCACCTGCGTGACGCCAGGGAACAGATGCTGTGCGGATTCAATGCCGCTCAGGTTCGCGTAATTATGTAATGGTGCCAGTGGTGAAACACGGCGAATATTGTCGATAACCTCATCAGTAATAATCGCGGATTCGGTAAAGATATTTCCGCCGTGGGCGATACGGTGGCCAATTAAGGCCACGCTGTCGTTTAAATTGCGTTTTTCCAGTTCAAATGCAATCGCCTTTAATGCGCCTTCGTAGCTGTGGTGAGCCAGCGTCACTGGCTCACCTCCATTTACCGATAAGAACGCATTTTCCGAGTTAATACCATCTGCAATACCCGCCATTAATACGTCGCAGTTATTTGCATCCAGTACTGAAAACTTAATTGAAGACGATCCACAATTAATCACCAGAACTATCGGAAACTCATTCATTTCACTACTCCGCTCATCCTGAGCTTAAGGATTAAAACAGTTTGTATACAATGTTCAGAATGGTCAGCAGACCGATAACAGTGACAAAGACGTTATCCAGACGACCACGGTATTTCGCCAGTGACGGTGCCTTACGAATGGCATACATCGGCAGCAGGCACAGCAGTGAGGCAATAATCGGCGCGCCCATCGCTTCAATCAGGTCCAGAATGTTCGGGTTGGCGTAAGCCACAATCCAGGTGGACCCCATGATGAAGATCATGCTGATGGTGTTAAGTTTGCCCATCGAGACTTTGGTTTTGTCACCTTTATAACCGAACTTCAGCACCAGACCGTTCAGCCCTTCAAGCGTTCCCAGGTAATGACCGAAGAAGGATTTGAAGATGGCAACCAGCGCAATAATCGAGGCGCCATATTCCAGCACGGTGGCGAAAGTCGACTTCGTTCCGGACAGGGAAGCGAAGTGGTTTGCCAGATAAGACAGCACCGGAATGTTCTGCGCTTTAGCATCTGCCATGTTTGCCGGAGAGAGCGTGAACAGGCAGCTAAAGGCGAAGAACATGACCACAGCGACCATCAGCATGCTGGCGCGAGAGATTATCTGCGAACATTTCTGCTCGGTGTATTCACGGCCAAAATCTTTCTCGTATTCTTCGCGTTTAGAAACCACGAAGGACGAAACGATCGGCGAGAAGTTAAATGAGAACACCATGATGGAGATGCCCAGCCACACGGTGACCAGGATGCCATCGTGACCGGTCAGCGCAATATTACTGAGATCCACCTGATCGATAACCGCTGAGTTCCAGTAAGGGATCAGCGACAGGGAGATCAGCACCAGGCTGGCAATGAACGGCCATACCAGGTAGCTCATCACTTTAACCATCAGATCCTTACCAAACCAGATAACGAACGCCATCAGCAACAGCAGGAACAGCGCCACAAAACCGCGGTTCAGCGCCGGCATCTGCAACTGGTTTTCCCAGAACGTCATGAACGTGTTGGTAATGGTGACGCCATAAATCCACAGCAGCGGACAAATCGCAAAGAAATAGAGGAACGTGATGACCACGCCGCCCGTCTTACCAAAGTGCTCTTCAACCGTTTCCGTGATGTTGCCAGACGGGTTTGACCCGGACAGACACAGACGCGCCAGCGCGCGGTGGCAGTAAAAAGCGATGGGGTACGCTAGTACCAACATCAGAAGAATGGGGATTAAGCCGCCAAACCCGGCGCGGATGGGGAAGAACAACACCCCGGCGCCGATGGCAGTACCAAATAAACCCAGTGTCCAGGTGGTGTCTGATTTACGCCAGGACGACTGTTTTGTCTGGCTGGATACAATGCTGTCAGTAGTACTCATATCCTATCCTCAACGAAAAGATTAATAGCCGGATTTACGCGTCTGCTAAACCCGTAATTTGCGATACACGAGAAAGGTCGATATTGCCGCCAGAAATAATGCTGACCGTTTTTCTGTTCTGGATATAGGCATCTAATTTCCCGCTTAATAAAGCAGCACATGCCAGCGCGCCTGCACCTTCTGTCACCACTTTATTGCGTTGAATTAAAGCAATCATGCTGTTACGAATTTCGTCTTCGCTGACAAGGACAATGTCGTCCACTAATTCACGCACAATTTCATAAGTTAAATTACCCGGGCGGGAAACATCGCAACCATCCGCCAGGGTGCCGGTCGTTCGGTGCGTGGTTATTTCTCCAGCCTGATAAGACGCCGCCATGCCGTGTACGTTTTCAGATTGCACGCCAATCACTTTAATGGTCGGGTTAATAGATTTAATGGCAATAGCAATACCGGCGATTAAACCGCCGCCGCCAATAGGAACAATCACGTTATCCACATCATACAGATCTTCCATAATCTCCAGACCGATGGTGCCCTGGCCGGCAATCACTTTCGGATCGTCATAAGGTGGAATAAAAATACGCCCTTCCATTTCGACAATCTCACTCACCTTGGCGATGGTGTCGTTAAAGTTGTCACCGTGCAGTATCACTTCCGCAGAGTAGTCACAGGTCGCAGCCACTTTCGACTTCGGTGCGCCTTTTGGCATCACCACTTTGCCATCAATGCCCAGCATCGCGCAGGAGAGGGAAACGCCTTGAGCGTGGTTGCCCGCTGAACACGCAACAACCCCTTTACGTTTTTCTGCATCTGTCAATGAACTGAGTTTGTTAAATGCGCCACGAATTTTAAATGAGCCCGTACGCTGCATATTTTCAAATTTAAGGAATATTTCCCCTTTGCACTGCTCACTAAAATAGTTTGAGCGAGGCATACCTGTTTTATATATTTTCCCCGCCAGTCGTTTTTTTGCTTCGAGGATATCTTCAATGGCAACCGGGAGATCGTAAGTAATGTGCATTGTAACCTCTTACCTGATAGTAAAGTAATAGATAGCCATAACCAACGTTTGATATATTAAGAACGCTGGTATGAATAGGTGATTAAATTAAATTTAATCGACTAGTTAATTTCTATTAATTGCTTTCGCCTACAACTCTTATAAGATGAATACTCTTTAGCTAATTCAACCAAAACCGATGCGGCTTTTTTAATACGATAATTTTTTGACCATATGGCGGCATAGCGCGCGATAGGTAACGATTCTTTCACCGGAAGCGTAATAAATTGATTTGAACCAAAAGGTGCGGCCATATCGCACGGGATCACTGTCAGAAAATCAGCATTGAGAACAAGATTGTAAATGGTCACAACGGAGTCGGTTTTAACGATGTTTTCAATGCTGATGCCATTTCGTTGCAGGGTGGTGAGGAGTTCGCTGTAGTAGCCCATATTCGTTTGTGGCAACACCCACTGTTCGTTCTGCAACGATTCCAGCGTGGTGGTGCCGGTGCATGTTCGGGACTTATTCGCCACCAGCACGAACTCTGACTCAAAGAGCGGCTCAACATGCAGATCCTGCAATTTCATTTCATTGCTGAGCGTACCAATCGCGAAGTCCAGTCGCCCGTCGCGGATAGCCGGCAGGAATGAGGAGAGTTGCGCCTCATACATAGAGACTTGCGATTTTGGATAAACCTCTTTGAACTTCTGGATCATATCCGACATAAAGGTAAAACCAATCAGCGAAGGAAACCCGAATGAGATATCAACCACCGTATTGTCGGTCATGCTGTTCATCTCATTCACCATGTTCTTCATCTCACGGGTGATGGATTCGGACCAGGAGAGCAAAACCTGCCCGGCATGGGTTAAGGTAACGCCAGTATTTTTACGGACCACCAACTCAACGCCGAAATATGCTTCAATATCGTTAATAATTTTACTGACAGCGGGTTGAGTTAAGCCTAATTCTTTTGCCGCAGAACCGATAGAACCGCTTCTGATTACTTCCTGAAAGACCACCAACTGCTGTGTTTTTGGGAGAGCAAACGTATTCATATCGACCTGCGTTAATAACATTGTTGACGGCCTGAAGTGTAACAAATTACGAGAAGAAGGATATGTGCGACCACTCACAAATTGCCTTCACCTATATTTCAAGTGGTTATTATAAAATAAATAAATACTTTAAAATCAAATGATTATGTAAATTCAATGTCACTTTAGTCTGATTTTTGTCAAAAAAATAGGGGGGGATAACAATATTTTATGGCGATAACACAGGTTATTTTTCTGTCACGTTTAAAAATGAGGAATGACGATATTTCAAGCAATTATCGTGCAATTAACGGTCAAATTATTCATTAAATTTAATTCGCAATTCATCAAATTTAATTATATTTAAACCATAAATTGGGTTAAATAATGTTATACATCACGTTTTTTTGCTTTATTTGTTTGTAAAGAAACATTGAATTTATCATTAATTAAATATACACACACAAACAATTATCATTCACAACAATATATTAACACTGTGTTTTGCCATTTCTATAGCGTGTAATATTGTGAAGGCGATCGATTGCTTTTCGTTTCTCTCGCCAGATTCACTACAGACAGCGTTTTGTGTTGGTTGTCACATAACAAGAAAAATCTTACCGGGAGAGGGTTTCAAAACGCTGCCGGATGGCGATGCTACGCATCTTATCCGGCCTACAAGATTCAGTTCGTAGGCCTGATAAGCGAAGCGCAATCAGGCAACAGCGTTGTAGCCGCCTGTATGTTTTTGCAGTCTATAAAAGCAAAAACCCCGCCGAAGCGGGTTTTTACGTGAAAGTGGTGAAGCTGACCGATAAGCCGCTTTCTTTCAGGTATAGCGTCGTGGACAGTCATTCATCTACATCATCTATAAAAGCAAAAACCCCGCCTGGTGGCGGGGTTCTTAAAGTGGTGAAGCTGACCGATAAGCCGGGTTCTGTCGTGGACAGTCATTCATCTAGGCCAGCAATCGCTCACTGGCTCAAGCAGCCTACCCGGGTTCAGTACGGGCCGTACCTTATGAACCCCTATTTGGCCTTGCTCCGGGTGGAGTTTACCGTGCCACGGACTGTTACCAGCCGCGCGGTGCGCTCTTACCGCACCCTTTCACCCTTACCTGATCCCGCTTACGCGGGCCATCGGCGGTTTGCTCTCTGTTGCACTGGTCGTGGGTTTCCCCCCCAGGCGTTACCTGGCACCCTGCCCTATGGAGCCCGGACTTTCCTCCCCTCCGCCCGTCTCCCCCGAAAGGGACGACGACGAAGCGGCGACTGTCTGGTCAGCTTCGGCGCGAAGTATAGAGGGTTTGCGTGCCCTTGTCACCCCGCACTGCGCATTCCCACCGCCAGCGTCGCCGCAATGTTTCGCGATGCCCGGTAAATGTTGTCAAAAGCGCCACGAAAGGCCTCTTCCAGCGTGCCAATACTGGTTAACACGCTGAACACAGCATCGATTCCATATTGATGAACCACGCCGACATCCCGCGTCAGACTGCCCGCGATGCCAATCACCGGCTTGTGATATTTTTTCGCGACACTCGCCACGCCGACCGGCACTTTGCCGTGAATACTCTGGCTGTCGATGCGTCCTTCACCAGTGACCACCAGCGTACAGTCGTGAATATGTTCTTCCAGATTGAGCGCCTGGGTGACGATCTCAATTCCGCTTTTCAGCTCTGCGCCGAGAAAGGCCATAAGCGCCGCGCCCATGCCACCGGCCGCACCTGCGCCAGGCACGTTTCTCACGTCCATACCCAGTGATTTTTTAATCATATCCGCGTAGTGAGCCAGATTGCGGTCCAGTTCGAGGATCAGCGGTTCCGTCGCCCCTTTTTGTGGGCCAAAGATCCGCGAAGCTCCCTGTTCGCCCACCAGCGTATTGGTCACATCACAAGCAACGCGAATAGCACACTGTTTAATGCGCGGATCCAGACCAGACACATCAATGGTGTTGAGAGTGTTCAGGCTACCGCCGCCGTAGCCAATTTCAGTTCCGTTGGCATCACACAGCTTCGCGCCCAACGCCTGAACCATCCCGGCACCGCCGTCATTGGTCGCGCTTCCGCCAATGCCGATAATAATATTGCTTGCTCCACTGTCCAGCGCCTGCAAAATAAGCTCCCCGGTGCCACGCGAAGTGGTAATCAGGGGGTTACGTTTTTCGGGGGGAACCAGCGCCAGTCCGCTGGCGGCCGCCATTTCTATAAACGCGGTCTTTCCGTCGCCTGACATGCCCCAGCTGGCATTCACTTTTTCACCCAGCGGTCCGGTCACCAGAGCGGAATGTGCAGAACCGTGCGTGGCGGCAATCATAGCTTCAACCGTCCCCTCGCCCCCATCGGCGACCGGAACGGAAACATACTGCGCATCGGGGAAAATTTCCCGAAATCCTTTTTCTATCGCCTGAGCTACCTCAGTAGCAGAAAGGCTTTCTTTATAAGAGTCTGGGGCAATTACGATTTTCATGATGATCGCCTGTTACTGCACAACGCTGTACAACGCCGGATGACGTTTCACTTATCCGGCCTACTGTGTAGGCCCGGTAAGCGTAGCGCCACCGGGCACGACGTCATTAGCGAGTGACTTCCACTTTCGCCAGTTTTTCGTAGTAGCATGCCAGCGCGCTATGGTCGGCAGTTCCCAGGCCGTCAGCACGCAGCGCCTGCATCATCTCCATAACAGCCGCGGTCAGCGGAAGCTGAGCGCCAACACCATGAGACGTATCCAGCGCGTTTGCCAGATCTTTAATGTGCAGATCGATACGGAAACCCGGCTTGAAGTTACGATCCATCACCATCGGCGCTTTCGCATCCAGTACGGTGCTGCCCGCCAGACCACCCCGGATCGCCTGATAAACCAGATCCGGGTTTACGCCGGCTTTGGTTGCCAGGGTCAGCGCTTCAGACATCGCGGCAATGTTCAGCGCCACGATCACCTGGTTCGCCAGTTTGGTAACGTTACCCGCCCCGATATCACCGGTATGAACAACGGATCCCGCCATCGCTTTCAGCAGATCATAGTATTTATCGAAAATCGCCTTGTCGCCGCCAACCATCACCGACAACGTGCCATCGATTGCCTTTGGCTCACCGCCGCTCACCGGCGCGTCCAGCATGTCGATGCCTTTGGCTTTGAGCGCGTCGCTGATTTCACGGCTCGCCAGCGGTGCGATGGAGCTCATATCGATCAGCACCGTCCCCGGTTTCGCCCCTTCGATAATGCCGCCTTCGCCCAGCGCAACCTCTTTCACGTGCGGAGAGTTCGGTAGCATGGTGATGATCACATCACACTGCTCAGCAATCGCTTTGGCGTTAGACGCGGTTTCTGCACCTGCCGCGATAACGTCAGCGATCGCGTCAGGATTACGGTCAGAAACCACCAGCGAGTAACCTGCTTTCAGGAGGTTTTTACTCATTGGTTTACCCATGATACCCAGGCCAATAAAACCAACTTTCATCGTCATATCAATTATCTCTCTTGTTTCGGTGGTGGTTATTTCTTAAAGGAATCAGCCAGTTTCTGTGTGGCGGAGCGGAACACGCCCAGGTCGCTGCCGACGGCAACAAACGTAGCCCCCCATTCCAGATAGCGACGTGCGTCGGCGTCAACTGGTGCCAGTATGCCGCTCGGTTTGCCGTTCGCTTTCGCACGGGCAAAGATGTGCTGAATGGCTTTCTGAACTTCCGGATGAGACGCATTGCCGAGGTGGCCTAACGCCGCAGCCAAATCGCTTGGACCAACGAAAATACCGTCGACGCCTTCGGTGGCGGCGATAGCGTCGACGTTATCCACGCCCTGCTGGCTCTCAATCTGCACAATGATGGTGATGTTTTTGTTGGACTGCGCGAAGTAATCCGGGACGGTGCCAAACATGTTGGCGCGATGCGATACGGACACGCCACGGATCCCTTCTGGCGGATAACGCGTCGACGCCACGGCGTTCACCGCCTCTTCTTCTGTTTCCACAAACGGGATCAGGAAGTTGTAAAAACCGATATCCAGCAGGCGCTTGATAATCACCGGTTCATTGGTCGGTACACGCACAACCGGCGCGCTGGAACTGCCTTTCAGCGCCATCAGTTGCGGAATAAAGGTGGAGACATCATTTGGCGCATGCTCGCCATCCAACACCAGCCAGTCGAAGCCCGCCAGTCCTAAGACTTCGGTACTGATGGGGCTTGCCAGCGCTGACCAGCAGCCAATCTGAATCTGATGCGTAGCCAGTGCTGCTTTGAATTTGTTCGGGAAGATGTCGTTATTCATCACTTTTACCTTGTCACTTAACCGTTAATTATTTCTGCAATTCCATACGTTTAATGTCACCGACAATAAACAGGTAGCACACCATTGCCATCAGCGCGGAACAGCCAACGAATACCAGCGCGGCGTTGAAGGAATGCAGTTCACTTACCAGGTAACCGATAACCAGTGGCGTTACGATAGATGCCACATTGCCAAAGACGTTAAATACCCCGCCGCACAGGCCCACAATCTCTTTCGGCGCGGTGTCCGAAATCACCGGCCAGCCCAGTGCGCCAAATCCTTTTCCAAAGAAGGCCAGCGCCATCAGCGTCACCACCAGCGCGGTGTTGTCGGTGTAGTTGCACAGAATGATGGTGGAGGCCAGCAGCATTCCCAGCACAATCGGCAGCTTACGCGCAACGGTGATTGAAAAACCGCGCTTAATCAGATAATCCGAGAACACACCGCCCAGTACGCCGCCAGCGAAACCACACAGCGCCGGAATCGAAGCCACCAGCCCCACTTTCAGGATCGACATTCCTTTTTCCTGAACCAGGTAAATCGGAAACCAGGTCAGGAAGAACCAGGTGATCGTGTTGATGAAATACTGTCCGAAGAACACGCCAAGCATCATGCGGTTGGTCAATAACTGTTTGATGTAATGCAGTTTTGGACCACTTGCCACTGCGCTGCCCGGTTTCTTGTGGTCCATATCCACGACCGCACCGTTTTCAGAGATGAACTTCAACTCTTCTGCGGACATCCGTGGGTGATCGGTGGGGTTATGAATCAGTTTGACCCATAGCGCCGTCAGGACAAACCCTATCACGCCCATCACAGTGAAGACGTGCTCCCAGCCCCAGGCAAAGGTCAACCAGCCCAGCAGCGGCGAGAACAGCGCCAGTGAAAAATACTGAGCAGAGTTAAAGATTGCCGACGCGGTTCCACGCTCTTTAGTCGGGAACCAGGCCGCGACAATACGGGCGTTTGCCGGGAACGAAGGCGCTTCCGAGAAACCCAACATAAAGCGCATAAAGAACATGGAAACCCCTGCCCAGGCCAGCGGGAACATATCCACGAAGCCTTGCAGGAAGGTGAACAGCGACCAGAAGAACAGGCTGTAAGTGTAAACTTTTTTCGAACCAAACTTATCGAGCAGCCAGCCGCCGGGGATTTGCATCAGCAGATAGGCCCAGCCAAAGGCAGAGAAGATGTAGCCCATTGACACAGCGCTCAACTGCAACTCTTTAGCAACTTCGGTACCGGCAATGGATAGCGTCGCCCGGTCCGCGTAGTTAACCGCTGTGACAATAAAAATTATCAGCAGAATTAAATAGCGGGTATGCGTACCTTTCTTTTTTTCTACCACGGTATCCAGAATCATTTTATTTACCTCAGGCACTTAACCAGACATTTTTATTATTATTTATTGATGACAGACGCTATCGCTTATTAATAAATGCAGAGACTCAGTTCGTAATTCAGTATAATCAGGCAGAAAGCATTACGCATTGTGCAGATGCTCATTAACAACGTTAATTGCAAATAATATCTTGAGCAAATGCCCATAACGCTGGGCGCTGATGCACAGATTTACGCTTTACCACCCCTGATAGCCGGGCTTTCACCATAACGAGTGATCTGGATCACATTCTTATTTTTGAACTCCTGACATCCTTATTTCACGACAGCTTTTCCTTATTTTAATAATCAGATTTGCAGAATCTCTCTATATTAATATCACCCGGCTGGAGAATACTGGACAATGGCCAACATCGAAATCAGACAAGAATCGCCGAGCGCATTTTATATAAAGGCCCATGAAACAGATAATGTGGCGATCATTGTTAATGACAATGGTTTGAAAGCCGGGACGCGATTCCCGGATGGACTGGAGCTGATTGAACATATTCCACAGGGACATAAAGTCGCGCTGGTGGATATTCCGGTTCATGGCGAAATCGTACGTTACGGTGAAGTGATCGGCTACGCCATGCGCGACATTCCGCGCGGAAGCTGGATTGATGAATCCATGGTTGAGCTGCCGAAAGCGCCGCCATTGAACACGCTGCCACTGGCGACCAAAGTCCCGGAGCCCCTGCCGCCGCTGGAAGGCTATACCTTTGAAGGCTACCGCAACGCCGATGGCAGCGTAGGCACCAAGAATCTGCTCGGCATCACCACCAGCGTGCACTGCGTGGCGGGCGTAGTGGATTATGTCGTCAAAATCATTGAGCGCGATCTGCTGCCCAAATACCCGAACGTCGATGGAGTGGTCGGACTTAACCACCTGTACGGTTGCGGCGTGGCAATTAACGCGCCGGCAGCCGTGGTGCCGATTCGTACCATCCATAACATCTCGCTGAATCCAAACTTTGGCGGCGAAGTGATGGTCATTGGCCTGGGCTGTGAAAAACTGCAGCCGGAGCGTTTGCTGGAAGGTACCGACGATGTGCAAAGTATTCCGGTCGACAGCGCCAGCATCGTCAGCCTTCAGGACGAGAAGCATGTAGGCTTTCGTTCTATGGTCGATGATATCCTGCAGGTCGCTGAGCGCCATCTGGCTAAGCTGAATCTGCGCCAGCGCGAAACCTGCCCGGCGTCTGAACTGGTCGTCGGCATGCAGTGCGGCGGCAGCGATGCGTTTTCCGGCGTGACGGCGAACCCGGCGGTGGGCTACGCCTCTGATCTGCTGGTACGCTGCGGCGCCACGGTGATGTTCTCCGAAGTCACTGAAGTGCGTGATGCGATTCATCTGCTGACGCCGCGTACCATCAACGAAGAGGTGGGTAAACGTCTGCTGGAAGAGATGGCCTGGTACGACAACTATCTCGATATGGGGAAAACCGATCGTAGCGCGAACCCCTCTCCGGGTAACAAAAAAGGGGGACTGGCGAATGTGGTGGAAAAAGCGCTGGGCTCAATTGCGAAATCCGGTAAAAGCGCGATTGTCGAAGTGCTCTCTCCGGGCCAGCGCCCGACCAAACGCGGTCTGATTTATGCCGCAACGCCCGCCAGCGATTTTGTCTGCGGCACACAGCAGGTCGCGTCCGGGATCACCGTCCAGGTGTTCACCACCGGTCGCGGCACGCCGTATGGCCTGATGGCCGTGCCGGTGATTAAGATGGCGACGCGAACCGAGCTGGCAAATCGCTGGTACGATTTAATGGATATCAACGCAGGTACTATCGCCACCGGCGAAGAGACCATTGAGGAAGTCGGTCAGAAGCTGTTCGAGTTTATTCTCGATGTCGCCAGCGGCCGTAAGAAAACGTTCTCCGATCAATGGGGACTGCACAATCAGCTGGCCGTCTTTAACCCGGCGCCAGTGACCTGATCTTTCGAAACGAAAGCAACCGGGAAAACGGGGGAACACTCCCCGTTTTTCTTTCCTGTCCGCGAAAGATAAGGTGATAGTGCTCGCAGTTTTGAAGGTTAATTTTTCGCCCGCCATTTTTCGCTTTTCGTCGGTAGAAAAATCCTAACCCGTTGAAAGAAAAAACAATGCCTGAAGCCTCCCTTTTCGCCCTCTTTTCGTTTTGATAAAAGAGAAACCTACCGAAAAGCCAGGTTGTTTTAATGCGATAATTCGCTCATTTTTCCCTCTTTGACTTTCCCCTTTGTTACACAGAAGATTCAATGGCTTCTGTAATTTACCTCACCGACATTCTGACCCGAATAAAGAGGGAAGTTATGTATACCTTGAATAAAAATAATGTTGCCCTGGCATGCCTTTTTTCCTGTTTACTGGCCGCACCGGCTGTTACCAGTGCAGAAGGCCAGACAACAGATAAGCCCGTTAAATTACGCTACACGCTATGGGATCGAAATCAACTTCCCGGCGAACAGCAACTGGTTAATGAGTTTGAAAAAAATAACCCCGGTGTGAAAGTTGAAATTGAACTAACACCCTACGATCAATATTTCATAAAGCTCAGTTCTGCTGTCGGGGGTAATGTGGCGCCGGATGTATTCTGGATGAATATGCCGAATTTTCAACAGTACGTTAAAAACGGCATGCTGGAACCACTGACCCCTTATTTAAAAGATAATTCATCACCAAATCTTGATGATTTCGTGAAAAGCTCTGTCGATGCTTATCAGTACCAGTCTCAACAATACGCTATTCCACGTGATATCGACGCGATTGCCGTGTGGTATAACAAAAAAATGTTTGATCAGGCTGGCGTAACCTATCCCGATAAAAACTGGACATGGGACGATTTAAAACAGAAATCGGAACAGTTACGTAAAAATCTGGATCAGCATTCTTATCCGTTGGCGATGGATCTCGGCAGCGGTCAGGACAGCTACTTTAACCTGCTGCTCCAGGCCGGCACTCAGATTATCCTGCCAGAGGGTAAAACGGACGTTGCCAGCAACAACGCGATCGCCATGTATCGCGACGTTCAGGGCATGCTGAAGGCAGGACTGCTCCAGCCGCCAGGCGAAATGAAAGCTGCCGATGTCTTCCAGTCCAATCGGGTGGCGATGATCTACGCGGGCTCGTGGTGGGCGCTGCCGTTCTCACAGAACGAACTGATTAACGATCATGTCGGGGTAGTTCCGATGCCCAAAATGGCAGAACAGGCTGGCGTCTCTCATAGCCTGGCATTCGCCATGTCTGCCAAAAGCCAGCATAAAGAGGCCGCCTGGAAGTTCATTGAATTCATGAGTTCAGAACATGCGCAGCAAACGCTGGCAGCGGGCAAAGTGGTGATTCCGGCTAATCAGAAAGTCGCCAAAGCATGGGCGGATGGCTTTAAGAGTGTTGATGTTTCCGCCTATATCGATTCACTGGCGTTTTCTCACCAATATCCCACCGCCGGTTCAAATACCGCGAAATGGAATAGCATTCTCAACGACGGGCTGAAAAAAGTCTGGATGGGAAATGATCCGCAACAGGTTATGCCGGGTGTCGCCAAACGCGTTGAGCGTGAAATGCAGAAATAATAGTGAGGGAGCTTTGCTCCCTCTCACCTCTCCTGCGTTAACCCATTTATTGTTTGTAAAGTGAGCATCCCGGAGTCTGTATGAGCTATTCAGATGAAGCGGCATCCCCGCCGTTATCGGCCAGGGAACCCAATAAAAAAGCCCTGACACGACTGGAAAAAGAAGAACGTTTCTGGGGGTGGATAATGATTCTGCCGCTGTTGGCAGGATTAGTTATTTTTTACTTTACGCCGTTCTTTCAGAACGTATTTTACAGTTTTACCGATCTGGGCGAGTTTCAGATCTGGACGACTATCAGTCTGGATAATTACATTAATTTATTCAGCGATGATGAATTCCGTTCGGCGATAGTTAACACGCTGGCCTATGTTTTTATTTGTGTGCCGGTGATCACGATCCTCTCTTTACTGCTGGCGATGGGTTTAAACCAGGCGATTCGCGGTCAGTGGCTATTTCGTACGCTGTTATTTCTTCCGGCCGTTACGATGCCTGCCGCCATTGCGATGGTCTGGCAGTGGTTGATGAACCGTAATTTTGGTTTGCTCAATCAGATCCTGGCTTATTTCGATATTCCCGCCATTGGTTGGTTATCCGATCCGGATATTGTCCGTCTGAGCGCCTCACTGGTCATTATCTGGTCGGCTATCGCTCTGAAGATGATCATTTTGCTCGCCGGTTTGCAGGGGATCCCGAAGCAGATTTATGAAGCCATGTCCCTGGATGGCATCAGTAAACTACGCGGCTTCTGGTCAATTACCCTGCCGCTAATGATCCCGACGCTGTTCTTCGTTCTGGTGATCTCGTTTATCGAAACGCTGCAAATATTTGATGTGGTGTATCTGCTGTTTGGCAGTTCTTCCATGGTGGACGATCAGACCATGACCATCGCTTATCTCTTTTATAAATACGCCTTTATCTACCATGAAAAAGGGTACGCCTCAGCGATTGCCGTGGTGATTTTCGTTATCACGATGGTACTGACCCTGCTGCAGATATGGATAGGCAAACGGCTTAAAGCACAGTAAGGCAACCACTATGTTCATGACAAAACGTGAAAAATGGCTGATTTATGGCCTGATGATCCTGGCGACGCTGGTCACGGTGGTTCCCTTTCTCTGGATGATCATCACCTCGTTTAAAACTCAGGCGGAAAGTATTGCCTTTCCGCCGATCCTGCTGCCTGCCAATCCAGGGTTTCAGGCGTACGATAAAATCTTGCATGAGATGCCGTTTGGTAGTTTTTATTTTAACTCGATCGTTTCCACGCTGATTATCGTCATCTTACAGACGCTGATTGCCGCGATGGCGGCGTATGGTTTCTCGCGCCTGCGTTTTAAAGGGCGCGATCTCCTCTTTATGCTCTGCATTTCGATTCTGATGGTTCCCGGACAGATCTTTTTGATCCCGCAGTTTTTAACGATCGAGAAAATAGGTCTGCTGAACTCAATTCCAGGTCTGGTGCTGCCGGGATTATTCAGTATTTACAGCGCCTTTTTATTGCGTCAGTTTTTTCTGTCCGTACCGAAAGAGCTGGAAGAGGCGGCCATTATGGATGGCTATAACCATTTAACGATCTTTTTCAAAATCATGCTGCCGCTGATTAAACCCGGGCTTATCGCCTGCGTCATTATTAACGGGTTGTGGAGCTGGAATAACTTAATGTGGCCGCTCATCGTCAATACCTCAATGGACAAAATGACGCTGCCGGTGGGCCTGGCCTCGCTCTCAGGTCGCGCCGGGGTGGAATATCCCATGCTCATGGCGGGGGCGTTGCTCGCGATTATCCCCATGTTGTTACTTTATATTTTCTTCCAGCGCTATTTCATTCGTGGCATCGCCGGTGCCGGAATTAAAGGATAAGGGGCATTGTTATGTCAGGCATTCAATTACAGTCAGTAGGCAAAATCTATCCGAATGGCTTTCAGGCGATTCATGGCGTTGACCTTGAAATTCACGATGGCGAATTTATGGTTTTTGTCGGGCCCTCCGGCTGCGCCAAATCAACGTTACTGCGCATGATCGCCGGTCTGGAAGAGATTACTCATGGTCATATTTCCATTGGCGAACGGTGCGTTAACGACCTGCTGCCAAAAGAACGTGGCGTGGCGATGGTTTTTCAAAACTACGCCCTCTATCCCCACATGACGATCTACAAAAATATGGCCTTCAGCCTGCAAGGCAAAATGGACAAGCAGGAGATAGATGTTCGCGTGCGGGAAGCCGCGCGAAAACTGGAAATCGAAACGTTACTCGACAAAAAACCGGGTCAACTTTCAGGGGGGCAGTGCCAGCGCGTTGCCGTCGGCAGAGCCATTGTGCGTAAGCCTGAGGTGTTTTTGTTTGATGAGCCGTTGTCCAATCTCGACGCCAAACTACGCGTGTCAATGCGCGTGCGCCTGACGGAACTTCACCGCCAACTGCGTCACGAAGGCGTGAACGCGACAATGGTGTATGTCACACACGATCAGATTGAAGCGATGACCATGGGTGACCGCATTTGCGTGCTCAACGGTGGACGGATCATGCAGGTCGACACACCGGGCAATATCTACCATCAGCCAAAGAATAAATTCGTGGCGGGTTTCATTGGTAACCCGGCAATGAATATCCATCTTCTGGCGCTCGACTCGCACACGCATGGACTACGTCTGGATGACGCGCTGACCTTACCCTTAACCGCACGACTGGCCTCCCAACTGACGGATTATCCGCACGACAGCGTCTGGTTTGGTATTCGCCCGGAGGCGATTCAGTTGGCGCAGCACAACGATCCTGCGGCTTTCGACGCCCGGATCACCAACGTGGAAAGAATGGGCAATGAAGATCTCCTGCATTTCGATATCGGCGCGCAGCAAATGATTCTGCGAGTCAATTCGTCACCGGACTGGAGTCCGCTACCTGGCGAATCGATCAGGGTGAAATTCAATCTTGATGCCGCTTTTTTATTCGATAAGCAGAATGAAGAAAATTTAGCCGCTGCCTGATGTTGCGAACGTCATCAGCAGGTGCAAGAAATTCCAGTTTGTTTTTTTAATGCCCCACAGCGCAGAACAACGCGAACGCAGGCGAGGGCAAAATGAGAGGCTTATATGTGTGCAAAGAAAGTGACCGTGTTAGTGGTGGGCGCAGGCGCGCGCGGCGAAATCTATTCTCGCTACGCGCTTGAGCATCCGGACCGCATGCAGGTGGTCGGCGTAGCGGAACCCAGAGAGGCGTATCGCCAACAATTTGTCGCTCAGCATCAAATTGAGCAGGAAAACATCTTTCGCGACTGGAAAGAGGCGGCAGCCCGCCCACGAATGGCAGACGTTGTACTGATTTGTACTCAGGATACGATGCACAAAGAGCCTGCCGTCGCGTTTGCCGACCTCGGCTATCATATTTTGCTGGAAAAACCGATCGCTCCCACGCCGGAAGATTGCCGCACCATCATCGCTGCGGTGAAGCGTAACAACGTCTTATTGGGTGTCGCCCACGTTTTGCGCTACACACGCTATACGCAAAAACTTAAGTCCCTGCTCGACAGCGGAGTGATTGGCGATATCGTCAGCATGCAGCATCTCGAGCCGGTAGGTTACTGGCACCAGGCGCACTCTTTCGTTCGCGGCAACTGGCGTAACGAAGCGGAATCGTCGTTTATGCTGTTACAGAAATCCTGCCACGATATGGACTGGATCCGCTACATCATGGGCGACCACTGTCAGGATGTGACCTCATTTGGCAACCTGAGTCATTTCGTGAAGGAGAACCAGCCGGAGGGTGCCGCCGACCGCTGTCTGGATTGCCAGATTGAGGCGACCTGCCCCTGGTCAGCCTGCAAAATTTATCTCGGTAAGGATCACAAATGCACACCTCATTTCCGTCGCGTGCTGACAGCGGATCCCACCGAGGAAAATGTCCGTCAGGCGCTGCGCGAAGGTCCGTATGGCCGCTGCGTTTATCGCTGTGATAACGATGTAGTGGATCACCAGGTGGTTAACTTGCGTTTCGCGCATCAGCAAACCGTGACGTTCACCATGACTGCCTTTACGCGTATGGAAGATCGAAAGACGCGTCTTTTCGGTACGAAAGGCTATCTCGAGGGCAATGGCGAGCAGATCCGGGTGTTTGATTTTCTGACGGACAGCGAGACGCTCTACACGATCGACGAGATCGCCGCAGGCACGCAGACCCAGATGGGAGGCCATGGCGGCGGGGATTACTATCTGATGGATCGCTTTATTCACGCCGTGATGGCGGGCGATCAAAGTATGATTCTCTCCGGCCCGGATGAATCACTGGAAAGTCACTTAATGGTCTTTGCCGCAGAGCGCGCTCGCAAGGAAAACTGTCTGGTTACACTGTGAAATTCGAGGAGATGTGGCATGTTTTACGGTGTTGATATTGGCGGCACAAAAACTGAAATTGTCGCCTTTGATAAGGAAATGCAGGTTTGCTGGCGCAAGCGCGTAGCCACGCCGGTGCAGGATTACGAACTCTTTCTCTCGACTTTTACCTCGCTCATCGATACCGCCGACTGGGCAACGGGAATGCAGGGCAAAATCGGCATTGGCATGCCCGGGTTGATGGACAGACATACCGGAAAGCTGCTGTCGTCGAACGTCCCCTGCCTGACCGGACGACAGGTGATGGACGATCTGGCGCACCGACTCAACCGCTCGGTGGCCCTGGACAATGACTGCTGCTGCTTCGCGCTGTCGGAGGCGCATACCCAGCAGGCCCGTCAGTTCTCGCGAATCTTTGGCGCCATTATTGGCACCGGCATGGGCGGAGGACTGGTGATCGACGGGCAACTTTATCGTGGGCGTAACCGGATGGCCAGCGAGTTTGGGCATTTACCGCTGCCCGCCACCTTTATGCGCCGTTATAACCTGCCGGAGATCACGTGCGGCTGCGGCTTACAGGGCTGTCTGGAGCGCTACCAGTCCGGCCCCGGTTTACTCTGGCTGCATAAGCACTTCTGCGGGGAACAGCTCAAAATGGAGACGCTGCTGGAAAACTACCGTCATGGTAATGCCAGCGCCGTCGCCACGGTTGAGGCGTGGATTGATATGCTGGGCTGTACGCTGGCGCAGTTGCAGCTCATTCTGGATGTCGACGCCTTTGTTCTGGGCGGCGGCGTCTCCAACATTGAGGAAATTTACACCTTACTGCCAGGCGCCATGTCGCGCTATCTCTTCCCGGGGCTGGCCCCTGCGAATGTCTTCCCGGCCGTGCATGGCGCATCCAGCGGCGTACGCGGCGCCGCCCTGCTGCTGGTCGAACAGGATGCGCTGATGCACTAAACGATCGCCGGCAAAACGCGTTTTTGCCGGCGTTCTCTCTTATTCATCCACGATAACGACATCCACGCCCATCTGGCTGAGCGCCTGATGATAATGCTCCGGAATACCACTGTCGGTAATCACCCGGTCAATACCGCTGATTTCACTGATCATGCAAAAACTTTTGCGGCCGAACTTGCTGGAATCCGCGACGACCGTCACCTCCTGCGCCACCTGACACATCACCTGGTTAAGGTGCGCTTCCCCCGGATGCGGTGTGGTGATCCCGGCTTCCAGACAAAATCCATCAACGCCCAAAAAGAGCTTATCAAACCGATACTGTCTGAGCTGATGTTCCGCCGAAGGACCATACAGCGAGTAAACGCTTTGCCTGACATTTCCCCCTAATATCATGACATCCACCCGTTCAAAATTGGCGAGTTCCCAGGCAATGTTCAGCGCATTGGTCATCACCACCAGATCGCGACGACTTTTAAGCAACGGAGGAATAAGCGTGGTGGTCGAGCCAGAATCGAGAATCAGCGTGTCGCCATCTTTCACAAAACTGGCCGCTTTTTCAGCAATCCGCGATTTCACATCGCGGTTCAGCCGGTCTTTGTCCTGTAAGGGGCGATCGAGGGCAAAGTGTTGATTTAATACGGCTCCGCCATAAGAACGCATGACGCAGCCTTTCTGCTCGAGATAACGTAAGTCATTGCGGATCGTGACGCTTGAGACGCCGAAATGCACACTCAGGGGTTCGACACGAACACTACCTTGATCGCATAACAGATCGATTATTTGCTCGCGACGTCTTAGGTTATCCAGCATTGCTTTTGCTCCATTGCATATTGTTATGTTTTAGCGATTTATCGCTTTCGTTTTCTTTTTAATATATTAAATCAGAAGACTTAAGGCGAATTTGTGAACACGTCCGCAGCACGGATTTTGGCAAAAAAGCCTGTTTTTCTTTCGTTTTATCTAAACCGAAAATGAAAAATGCGAAAGATCGAAAAGCGTGCAGGACAGGTGAGCGGGAGAATGAGACGAAAAATCAGTGCAAAAACGAAAGCGGGTTCGACAAAAACCCGCTGACATTTTTCTTTTTGCTTAATTGAAGGACATCACATTTTTGTGATTTTCACGACGCAGCCTGGACGATAATGACCTCAACGCCACTGCGATGAAACTCTTTCAGGCTCTCTTCAGGAATGCCTTCATCGACGATGATGGTGTGAATACGCTGGGTATCAATAATTTTATGCAGGCTCGAGCGGTTAAATTTACTGGAGTCAGTGACCACGATAATCCGTTCCGCCACTTCACACATCCGACGATTCAGCCGGGCTTCGTCTTCGTTATGAGTGCTGACGCCCCGCTCTAAATCAATGGCGTCGACGCCCAGAAACAGCATATCGAAGTGATAATTCTGCAAAGACTGCTCGGCCTGGTCGCCGTAAAACGACTGCGACTGACGACGCAAATGTCCACCGGTCATCAACAATTCCACGCCCTCTGCTTCCAGTAAGGCATTGGCGACGTTCATTCCGTTGGTCATCGCAATCACGTCAGTATGTTGGCGCATCAGACGCGCAATTTCATACGTCGTGGTGCCAGAGTCCAGGATCACGCGGTGACCCGGTTTGATCAACTCCACGGCGGCTTTGGCGATACTGCGTTTCACCGCCGTGTTCAGTGAGCTTTTATCTTCGACGGAAGGCTCCGCGCCTGGCGTATTACTGTCGCAAATCAGTGCACCACCGTAAGCGCGAACGGCGATCCCCTGCTTTTCCAGGAACGCCAGATCGTTACGGATCGTTACCGTGGAAACGCCAAATAATCCCGAAAGATCGTTGACCTGTACGCTTCCCTGCTGCCGTAACCGCTGGATAATCTGCTCACGCCGTTCGCTGGTGCCTGACACCCGCTTGTCTCCAGAAGCATCGGTATTGCTCATAAGAAATCCTTTGTCAGATTCTTTCGTTTCATTTCGTTTCACCTATTAACGCCTTTCTTTTATCAGAATGCAAGCCGAAAAAAGCCGAGCGAAGGGGCGAAAACTCCCTCACAATGCTTTCATTATGTTTCTTTTGTGAAACAGATCGGAAAACTATTATCTTTCGTTTTATTTTTATAAGACCATGATGCAGGATTAAGTGAAACAAAACGAAAGATTAAACGTCGCAGTTACCTGACCTGGAGAGGAAAGTGAAACATCTGACTGAAATGGTGGAACAGCATAAACGCGGCAAGGCAAACGGAATTTACGCCGTTTGTTCCGCGCATCCGCTGGTACTGGAATCCGCAATACGTTACGCGCAGGCAAATCACTCGCCGCTGCTGATTGAAGCAACCTCAAATCAGGTTGACCAATTTGGCGGTTACACGGGCATGACCCCAGCCGATTTTCGCCATTTTGTCTGCCATCTGGCCGACTCGCTTAATTTCCCTCAGGAGCAGCTGATTCTGGGGGGTGACCACCTCGGCCCCAACCGTTGGCAAAACCTGGCCGCAAAACCGGCAATGGCCAATGCCGACGAACTGATCAGAAGCTATGTCGCCGCCGGATTCAAAAAAATCCACCTTGATTGCAGCATGTCCTGCCAGGGCGATCCGGTGCCATTGACCGATGACATCGTCGCGGAACGTGCCGCACGTCTGGCGAAGATCGCCGAAGAGACCTGCATTGCTCATTTTGGCGAGTCTGATCTGGTTTATGTGATTGGCACTGAAGTGCCGGTACCGGGCGGAGCCCATGAGACGCTGACCGAGCTGGCGGTAACCACGCCTGAGGCCGCGCGTGCGACGCTGGAAGCTCATCGTCACGCCTTTGAAAAGCAGGGGCTCAATGCCATCTGGCCCCGTATCATCGCGCTGGTCGTGCAACCCGGCGTTGAGTTTGACCATACTCACATCATTGATTATCAGCCACAAAAAGCCGTCGCGTTAAGCAAGATGGTGGAAGCGTATGACACGCTGGTTTTTGAGGCGCACTCCACGGACTACCAGACGCCGCAGTCACTGCGCCAGTTAGTAAAAGATCATTTTGCCATCCTGAAAGTCGGCCCGGCGTTAACCTTCGCCCTGCGCGAAGCGCTGTTCTCGCTGGCCGCCATCGAAGAAGAGTTGCTTCCGGCAAAAGCCTGCTCCGACCTGCGTCATGTCCTTGAGAGCGTCATGCTCGATCGTCCGGAATACTGGCAGAGTCACTACCACGGCGATGGCAATACCCGTCGTCTGGCACGCGGCTACAGCTATTCCGATCGTGTGCGTTACTACTGGCCAGACAGCCAGATTGATGAGGCGTTTGCACGGCTGGTGCGCAATCTGGCGGATGAGCCGATTCCCCTGCCGCTCATTAGCCAGTATCTGCCGTTACAGTACGTGAAAGTGCGCGAGGGAGATCTCAATGCCACACCGCGAGAACTCATCATCAACCATATTCAGGACATACTGCAGCAGTACCATGCCGCCTGCCAGGGCGTAACGTCCCAAAACGGATAACAAAAAAGAGGAACACGCTATGCCAAATATTGTACTCAGCCGTATCGACGAAAGGCTTATTCATGGCCAGGTCGGGGTGCAGTGGGTCGGGTTTGCGGGGGCAAATCTGGTCCTGGTCGCCAACGATGAGGTGGCGGAAGATACTGTGCAACAGAACCTGATGGAGATGGTGCTGGCAGAAGGGATCGCCGTGCGTTTCTGGTCGCTGCAAAAAGTGATCGACAACATTCACCGCGCTGCCGACCGACAGAAAATTTTGCTGGTCTGCAAGTCCCCCGCTGATTTCCTCAGGCTGGTCGAAGGTGGGGTTCCTGTTACACGCATCAACGTCGGCAATATGCACTACGCCAATGGTAAACAGCAGGTTGCCAAAACGGTCTCTGTCGACTCGACCGATATTACGGCGTTTAACGGCCTGAAAGCCGCCGGGGTGGAATGCTTTGTTCAGGGCGTTCCAACAGAACCCGCGCAGGATCTCTTTAAACTCATCTGAGGCCTTCACCATGGAAATCAGTCTGTTACAGGCTTTTGCATTAGGTATCCTCGCCTTTATTGCCGGCCTGGATATGTTCAACGGATTAACACACATGCACCGCCCGGTGGTGCTTGGGCCGCTGGTCGGCCTGATTCTGGGCGATCTGCACACCGGTATTTTAACCGGCGGTACGCTGGAACTGGTGTGGATGGGACTCGCGCCGCTGGCGGGTGCACAACCGCCAAACGTCATTATCGGCACCATCGTGGGTACGACGTTCGCCATTACAACAGGGGTGAAACCGGATGTCGCCGTGGGCGTCGCCGTGCCGTTTGCCGTGGCAGTCCAGATGGGGATTACGTTCCTGTTCTCCGTGATGTCCGGGGTGATGTCCCGCTGCGATCGCATGGCGGCAAATGCCGACACCGCAGGCATTGAACGGGTCAACTATCTGGCGTTACTGGCTCTGGGGATTTTCTATTTTCTGTGTGCATTCCTGCCGATTTACTTCGGCGCAGAGCACGCGAAAACGGCCATTGATGTTCTGCCGGAACGGCTGATTGACGGACTCGGCGTCGCGGGCGGCATCATGCCAGCCATCGGCTTTGCCGTACTGCTGAAAATCATGATGAAAAACGTCTATATCCCTTACTTTATCATCGGCTTCGTGGGAGCCGCCTGGCTCAAGCTGCCGGTACTGGCGATTGCCGCTGCGGCACTGGCCATGGCGCTGATCGACCTGCTGCGTAAATCTCCCGAACCGACCCAACCTGCGGCCCAGAAAGAGGAATTCGAAGATGGCATCTAATCAACAAACTCTTCCGACTGTTTCCGACAGCGAAGAAACGCTGCTTTCCGGCGTAAACGAAAACATCTATGAAGATCAAAATATTGGCGCAGAGCTGACTAAAAAAGATATCAACCGGGTGGCCTGGCGTTCCATGCTATTGCAGGCGTCATTTAACTATGAACGTATGCAGGCTTCCGGGTGGCTATACGGGCTGCTGCCTGCGCTGAAAAAGATCCACACCAACAAACGCGACCTGGCGCGCGCCATGAAAGGCCACATGGGTTTCTTCAATACTCACCCTTTCCTGGTGACATTTGTCATTGGCATCATTCTGGCGATGGAGCGCTCAAAGCAGGATGTTAACAGTATTCAGAGCACCAAAATTGCCGTTGGCGCGCCGCTCGGCGGGATTGGCGATGCGATGTTCTGGCTGACGCTGTTGCCTATTTGCGGCGGCATCGGGGCAAGTCTGGCCTTGCAGGGTTCCATCCTCGGCGCAGTGGTCTTTATTGTGTTGTTTAACGTGGTCCATCTGGGTCTGCGTTTTGGCCTGGCGCACTATGCTTATCGTATGGGGGTTGCCGCCATTCCGCTCATCAAGGCCAATACGAAGAAAGTGGGTCACGCGGCGTCTATCGTCGGGATGACGGTCATTGGCGCGCTCGTGGCGACCTATGTGCGTCTGAACACTACGCTCGAAATCAAGGCGGGTGATGCGGTCGTCAAGCTCCAGACAGACGTTATCGACAAACTGATGCCCGCTTTTTTACCGCTGGTCTATACCCTGACGATGTTCTGGTTGGTCCGTCGCGGCTGGAGTCCGCTGCGCCTTATCGGTATCACCGTGGTACTGGGTGTTGTCGGCAAGTTCTGTCACTTCCTGTAAAGCAAAGAGGTCTTCGATGTTAGGTATTATTTTGACGGGGCACGGTGGGTTTGCCAGCGGTATGGAAAAAGCGATGAAACAGATCCTCGGCGAGCAGTCGCAGTTTGTCGCCATCGATTTTCCGGAAACCTCCACCACCGCACTGCTCACCTCACAGCTTGAGCAGGCGATTGAACAACTGGACGGCGAGGAAGATATCGTTTTCCTGACCGACCTGCTCGGCGGCACGCCGTTTCGCGTCGCCTCTACGCTGGCGATGCTGAAACCCGGCCGGGAAGTGATCACGGGTACTAACCTGCAACTGCTGCTGGAGATGGTGCTGGATCGCGAAGGACTCAGCAGCGAAGCATTTCGTGTTCAGGCGCTGGAGTGTGGGCACCGCGGCCTGACCAGCCTGGTCGATGAACTGGGACGCTGCCGTGAGGAGCACCCGATCGAGGAAGGAATATGACGCAGGTTTTGCGCGCCAGACGTCTGCTCACCGAGCAGGGCTGGCTGGACGATCACCAGCTGCGCGTTGAAGAAGGCATCATCACGGCCATCGAGCCGATTGCTGCGGGCATCACCGTACGCGACGCCGAGCTACTGTGTCCCGCTTATATTGACACCCACGTCCACGGTGGCGCGGGGGTCGATGTAATGGACGATGAACCGGACGCACTCGACAAGCTGGCGATGCACAAAGCGCGTGAAGGGGTTGCCAGTTGGCTCCCCACCACCGTCACCGCGCCGCTGAAGACGATTCAACGTGCGCTGGAGCGCATCGCTCAACGCAGTTTATCCGGCGGGCCTGGCGCACAGGTGCTCGGTAGTTATCTGGAAGGCCCCTACTTCACGCCGCAGAATAAAGGCGCCCATCCTCCGGAGCTGTTTCGTGAACTGGACCTCACGGAACTCGATGAGCTGATCGCCATTTCGCGACAGACCCTGCGGGTGGTGGCGCTGGCACCGGAAAAACCGGGTGCCTTACAGGCGATTCGCCACCTCAGGCAGCAGGGTGTGCGGGTAATGCTGGGACATAGCGCGGCAAGCTGGGCACAAACCCAGGCCGCCTTTGATGCCGGCGCGAACGGACTTGTACACTGCTACAACGGCATGACCGGACTCCATCACCGGGAGCCAGGAATGGTCGGTGCGGGACTCACCGATCCACGCGCTTGGCTGGAGCTCATCGCCGACGGGCACCACGTCCATCCGGCCGCCATGAAGCTCTGTTGCTGCTGTGCCAAAGAGAGGCTGGTGCTGATCACCGATGCGATGCAGGCCGCCGGTATGCCTGACGGAAGCTACACGCTTTGTGGTGAAAAGGTCGACATGCACGGCGGAATTGTGCGAACCGCATCGGGTGGCCTCGCAGGCAGCACGCTGTCGGTCGATGCGGCCGTGCGCAATATGGTTGAACTGACCGGAATCGCCCCTGAGGACGCGATCCATATGGCCTCGCTCCATCCGGCGCGACTGCTGGGGATCGACAGCCATTCAGGATCGTTAGCCGTGGGTAAACGCGCCAGCATGATCGCTCTCGACGGCGGATTGCATTTACAACAGATCTGGATTCAGGGTCAGCGCTTCCCCATTTGACCTTTTTTCTCCCTGGCCTTCGATCATGAGTCGTAAGGCCTTTCTTTTCCTTTCGCTTAAGAAAACCCTCATCCCAGAACGTTCAGAGAGAGTGATTACAGATCAATAAGATAAAAACGCTCTCCGTACAATCGATCACACTTTTCGTTTTATTTCATTTTGCATCATTGAACTTTCGATTTCTTTCCTATAGATTTTAATCAATCGATCATATGAACAAGTGAAACGAAACGAAAGATAGCGACATTTTGCCAGCGTCTGATGTGGAATTCACAAGACTAAGGACTTACGTTATGCCAGAAACCTATACCCCTGCAGCGGCAACCACCGGAACCTGGACTGAAGAAGAGATCCGCCAGCAGCCTGCCAGTTGGATCCGATCGCTGACGAATATTGACGCGATGCGCACCACGATCGACAACTTTCTCGCGCCCCTGCTGCGCAAAGACGATCTGCGGATCGTCCTGACCGGAGCGGGTACCTCGGCATTCATTGGCGAGATCATCGCCCCCTGGCTTGCCAGCCACACCGGGCAAAACATCAGCGCAGTACCGACCACCGATCTGGTCACCAATCCGATGGATTATCTGAATCCGACGCATCCGCTGCTGCTGGTTTCGTTTGCCCGTTCCGGCAACAGCCCGGAGAGCGTCGCCGCAGTGGAACTGGCAAACCAGTTCGTCCCTGAGTGCTATCACCTTTCGATCACCTGCAATGAAGCGGGCAGCCTGTACCAGAACGCGGTGGCAAGCGATAACGCTTTTGCTCTGCTGATGCCGGCAGAAACGCACGATCGCGGTTTTGCGATGACCAGCAGTATCACCACCATGATGGCCAGTTGCCTGTCGGTGTTCGCACCGAAACTCATCAACAGCCAGACCTTCCGCGACGTCGCGGATCGCTGCCAGACGATCCTGTCTTCACTGGGTGATTTCAGCCACGGTGTATTTGGCAATGAAAACTGGAAACGGATCGTCTATCTCGGAAGCGGCGGACTGCAGGGTGCGGCGCGCGAATCGTCCCTGAAAGTCCTTGAACTGACCGCCGGTAAGCTGGCCGCGTTTTACGATTCGCCAACCGGCTTTCGCCACGGTCCGAAATCTCTGGTGGATAACGAAACGCTGATCGTGGTGTATATCTCCAGCCACCCTTACACCCGGCAGTACGATCTCGATCTGCTGGCGGAGCTGCGTCGCGATGGTCAGGCCATGCGCGTTGTCGCTATTGCGGCCGAAAGCGATTCCCTTATCGAAGCCGGCCCGCACATCCTGCTGCCGCCCGCACGACATTTTATCGATTGCGAACTGGCGTTCTGTTACCTGATGTATGCCCAGGTCTTTGCGCTCACCCAGTCCATTGCGGTCGGTAACACGCCGGATACCCCTTCCCGCAGCGGTACGGTCAACCGCGTGGTGCAGGGCGTCATTATTCACCCGTGGCAGGCTTAAGAGGATCCGATCATGAGCATTATTTCCACGAAGTATCTCCTGCAGGACGCCCAGGCAAAAGGCTACGCCGTACCGGCTTTTAACATCCATAATGCCGAGACGATCCAGGCGATCCTTGAAGTGTGTAGCGAAATGCAATCGCCGGTGATCCTCGCCGGAACTCCTGGCACCTTTAAACATATCGCGCTGGAAGAGCTTTACGCATTGTGCACCGCCTACTCCACCACTTACGGTATGCCGCTGGCGTTGCATCTCGATCATCATGAATCGCTGGACGACATTCGCCATAAAGTGAACGCCGGAGTGCGCAGCGCCATGATCGACGGTAGCCATTTCCCGTTTGAGGAGAATGTGAAGCTGGTGAAATCGGTGGTGGATTTTTGCCACGCCCGCGATTGCAGCGTTGAGGCGGAACTGGGACGACTGGGTGGCGTAGAAGACGACATGAGCGTTGACGCAGAAAGCGCCTTTCTGACCGATCCGCAGGAAGCCAGACGCTTTGTTGAACTGACCGGCGTCGACAGCCTTGCCGTCGCCATCGGCACCGCGCACGGCCTGTACACCAAAAAGCCGAAAATCGATTTCCAGCGTCTGGCTGAAATCCGTGAAGTGGTGGATATTCCGCTGGTGCTGCACGGCGCGAGCGATGTACCTGACGAGTACGTGCGCCGCACAATAGAACTGGGCGTCTGTAAGGTTAACGTCGCCACTGAACTGAAAATTGCCTTTGCCGATGCCGTGAAAGCGTGGTTTGCCGACAATCCACAGGGCAACGATCCGCGCTACTACATGCGCGTTGGTATGGATGCAATGAAAGAGGTCGTAAGAAGTAAAATCAATGTCTGTGGATCGGCCAATAAACTTGTGGTCGACCACGAGTTATCGTAAGCGGGTCGGCTTTATCATTATTCAAAAGCGCTATCTGATGAATATCAGGTAGCGCTTTCTGACCAAATAACGGAGGAGAATAACGAGATTACATCACGCTGAATTAATTAATGAATGCGATACGGTAAGAATAATATATTTCAACAAGCTCAGTCATTCAATTATTTTATGGTGAGGATTTAAGTATGAGCAGTCCAAATATCCTGTTAACGCGTATTGATAACCGACTGGTGCATGGTCAGGTGGGTGTCACCTGGACATCAACGATCGGCGCCAATTTGCTGGTCGTCGTGGATGACGATGTCGCTCAGGATGAGATTCAGCAGAAATTAATGGGTATCACCGCAGAAACCTACGGTTTCGGTATCCGCTTCTTCTCTATAGAAAAAACCATCAACGTCATCGGTAAGGCCGCGCCGCACCAGAAGATATTCCTGATTTGCCGCACCCCGCAAACGGTCAGAAAGCTGCTCGAAGGCGGTATCGTGCTCAACGACGTGAACGTCGGCAATATGCACTTCTCGGAAGGCAAAAAGCAGATCAGCAGTAAAGTTTATGTCAATGAGCAGGACCTTAATGATCTGCAGTTCATTAAGAAGCACGGCGTAAACATTTTTATTCAGGATGTCCCTGGCGATCAAAAAGAAGCGATCCCGGAGTAAATAACAAGCCAACGTTTTCATAGTAAAGGGACTTATTTATATGAGGTGTTTACAATGAATGAAATAACGCTTTTACAAGGGATATCCCTCGCGGCATTAGTTTTCTTTCTGGGAATTGATTTTTGGCTGGAAGCTCTGTTTTTATTCAGACCGATCATTGTCTGTACGCTCACAGGTGCCATCCTGGGCGATATTCATATCGGTTTGATCACCGGCGGTCTGACCGAACTGGCTTTCGCTGGTTTGACGCCCGCTGGCGGTGTTCAACCGCCAAACCCTATCATGGCGGGGCTGATGACCACGGTGATCGCCTGGTCTACTGGCGTGGATGCCAAAACCGCCATCGGCCTCGGCTTGCCGTTCAGCCTGCTGATGCAATACGTGATTCTGTTCTTCTATTCCGCCTTCTCTCTGTTTATGTCCAGGGCCGACAACTGCGCGAAAGAAGCCAACACCCGCGCATTTGCTCGTCTGAACTGGCTGACAACGCTGATTGTCGCCTGCTCGTATGCCATTATCGCGTTTCTCTGTACCTATCTGGCGCAGGGCGCCATGCAGGCACTGGTGAAAGCCATGCCCGCCTGGCTTACTCATGGTTTTGAAGTCGCGGGCGGGATTCTGCCTGCCGTTGGTTTTGGCCTGTTACTGCGCGTGATGTTTAAAGCACAGTACATTCCTTACCTGATCGCAGGCTTCCTGTTTGTCTGCTATATCCAGGTCAACAACCTTCTCCCGGTCGCAGTCCTCGGCGCAGGCTTCGCCGTGTACGAATTTTTCAATGCCAAAGCTAAACAGCAGGCGCAACCCCAGCCTGTCGCCCGTAAAAATGATGATGAAGAGGATTACAGCAATGGGATCTGAAATCAGTAAAAAAGACATTACCCGTCTTGGCTTTCGCTCTTCGCTTCTTCAGGCGAGCTTTAACTATGAAAGGATGCAGGCGGGCGGCTTTACCTGGGCGATGCTGCCGATTCTGAAAAAAATCTATAAAGATGATAAGCCGGGCCTGAGTGCGGCCATGAAAGATCATCTGGAATTTATCAATACCCACCCGAACCTCGTCGGTTTTCTGATGGGGCTGCTTATCTCAATGGAAGAGAAAGGAGAAAACCGCGACACCATTAAAGGTCTCAAAGTGGCGCTGTTTGGCCCGATTGCCGGGATTGGCGATGCCATTTTCTGGTTCACCTTACTGCCGATTATGGCGGGGATTTGCTCCTCTTTCGCCAGCCAGGGCAATTTACTGGGGCCGATTCTGTTCTTCGCCGTCTATCTGATGATCTTTTTCCTGCGCGTCGGCTGGACTCACGTCGGCTATTCGGTCGGGGTAAAAGCCATTGATAAGGTGCGGGAAAATTCGCAGATGATCGCCCGCTCGGCGACCATCCTCGGGATCACGGTGATTGGCGGTCTGATTGCGTCTTACGTCCATATCAATGTCGTCACCTCTTTTGCTATCGACAGTACACACAACGTGGCCCTGCAAAAGGACTTCTTCGATAAGGTCTTCCCGAACATTTTACCGATGGGCTATACGCTGCTGATGTACTACCTGCTGCGGGTAAAAAAAGCGCATCCGGTATTGTTAATCGGCGTCACTTTTGTGCTCTCTATCGTCTCTTCCGCACTCGGTATTCTGTAAACCAGACAGGGGGTAATCGCGTGTTACCCCCTCCTCAAAAGGAACATGGATCAATGCAAAACATACAGTATTGCAAGAGTTATGAGGCGCTCAGCGAACTCGCCAGCGAGCGTCTGGTCGAGGTCATCACAAGTAAACCAGACGCCACAATCTGCCTCGCGACAGGGGCCACACCTGAACTGACCTATCGCTTCTTTGTCGAGAAAATACAGCAACGTCACGTTGATATCCGGAACGTGACCTTCGTGAAGCTCGATGAGTGGCTGGGAATTCCCTTACACACGCCGGGTACCTGCGAATCGTTCCTGCAACAGCACATCGTACAACCGCTTGGCATACGACCGGACCAGTTAATTGGCTTTCAGTCGGAAAATATTGACGAGGCGGAGTGCGAGCGCGTGACAGATTTGATTGCCCATCGGGGCGGCCTTGATTTATGTCTCCTGGGCCTCGGTAAAAATGGTCATCTGGGACTCAATGAACCAGGAGAAGCGCTGACGCCATTTTGCCATATCAGCAGGCTTGATGAGAAAACGCGCCAGCATGATATGTTAAAAACGGCTGGTCGCCCGGTGATGCACGGCATTACGCTGGGACTGAAGGACATCATGAACACAAAAGAGGTAATGCTGCTGATTGCTGGAGAAGGTAAATCGCTTGCGAGCCGTCAATTTTTAACTCAATCTATTACAACATCGCTTCCTGCATCATTTTTATGGTTACATAACAATATGCACTGCCTGATTGTTCACTCATGCTTAGATTATAGCTAATCCGTCCTCTAACTTTTTCACCAGACAGGTTTATTTCCTGTCTGGAAACAATAAAATTAAATCATTTTACACTTCATCTCTATTCACACGGTTAATATTTAGTGGAATGAGATCGAGGCTTACCCAAAAAATAATATTATAAATATAACTTAAGTATTTCCAACGCTGTCCAGAATCATACCATATACTCTAATTATCATTATTTCAATATTTCGCGCTCACATCTAACCATTTTCAATAACCTTATTAACCCAGCAACCAATAAAAAGCATAGACCTCAAGAGGTTAACTGTTTTCTTGAATATATTTTTTAACATACTATTAATAACCACTCATCTAATCAATTAAAAATCCAAATATAAATAGAATCCGAAAATTAGCCACCCTTAATCTTCCCCCATTTCTACGCGGTATACTCTTTAGAGTAGTTTCTTATCCATTTAATATTCATATTATATTTTTATATGATAGATGAGGAAGTTTTGATGAACATTATCAGCAAAACCGCTATTGCGAGTTTATTAACGTTTGCCGCTTGTCATGCCTGGGCTACAGATGGAACGATCGAATTTACAGGACAAATACTGACCAGCACATGCGAATTTGCTGGGGATGATGTTGTTGAAATCGAGCTTGGACATTATGCCGCAGGTCAGTTCAAGTCGATAGGCGATAAAACACCCAGTATTCCTGTCGCTATCCCACTGAAAAATTGTCCAACTGATCCCTGGGAACATGTTGATGGTACCACCGATGCTTCTTTTCAGCTTTGGTTAGAAACGCTTAGTGGCGGAACGGTTGGAGCGAATAATGACTTAATCGAAGTCACTGGAATGGACACGGCCGCAACAGGTGTTGGTATTCGTATCGACAGCAGTGATGGCACTCAAATGGCGCTGAACAAACTCAACGATCCGAAAGTATCTTTCCCTATCACAGGGGCAACCATGAATATCAATTTAGTCGCTTATTACGTCTCCACAGTTGACTCAAAAGATATAACCGCCGGTGAAGCAAATGCTTCGGTTGATGTCACGCTTGACTATCGTTAATCGATCGCTCATGTCTCTTTATCCTTTTTTAAAGAATAAAGAGACACCATCATGACTTTTCGGACAGTAAATCATGTTCAGAACAGCAAACTTCGCTTTCTTACTCTTGCTTATTGGTTGGATGGGCTCCTCGTATGCTGGCGGTATCGTGCTGGAAAGAACGCGAGTCATCTATGACGCCAGCAAAAAAGAGGCAGCGCTGCCGCTTGCCAACCGCAGTGAAGAGATGCCTTATCTGCTTCAGTCATGGGTAGAAAACGTGAGTAATGGTTCTCGCGGTCCTTTTATTGTTACCCCGCCTCTTTTTCGTCTTGATGCTGGAGAAGACTCAACGCTACGCATAGTAAAATCGGATGCTCTGATTCCAGAAGAAAAAGAGTCATTATATTTTATTAATGTAAGAGCGATTCCGGCACAAAAAAAGACGGAAATAGTCAACACCAACGCACTAACTCTGGTGTTTAAAACCCGTATCAAAATGTTTTACCGGCCAAAGGGACTTAAAGGCAGAGCCAGCGACGCGGTTAAAAAACTGGAGTTCAGTATTACTGATAATCAACTCACTATTTACAATCCTTCATCCTATTATGTCGTTTTCGCTGGACTCTCGTTTGGTAAAACCGACTTGACCGATAAAATAGAATACATCGCACCGCTGGAGAAAAAAACGCTGACATTAGCCTCTGCTGCAGGGAAAATAGTAAAATGGGCAGCCATTAATGATTACGGTGGCACTTCTCAAACAGAAACACGCTCTCTACTGTAAATAGCATAAGGTTAAACTATAAGGGACACATGAGCTATCAGCGGGTTAAATGCTTTAAGGAATCGAATAATATACGTACAGCAATGAATTGTCTTCATTGCTGTATCAAGCGTATATTACCGCTGACTATTATATGTGGAAATATTATCGGCGCCAATGCTTTAGCAACTGAATATATTTTTGACCCTTCCTTACTTGAAAGGAATAAAAGTGGGCAAGCTCCTGTGGATCTCTCCCTTTTTTCTCACGAAAATTCACAGCAGCCTGGGAGTTATTCCGTTGACGTTTTCATTAATAACATAAAAGTTAAGCAACAAACCATCCTTTTCGTTACATCAAAAAATCAACAGTTACAGCCACAATTCACTGTCGGCCAACTACGTGAATTAGGTTTTAAAATCGACGAATATCCATTTTTTAATGACGCTGAGAATAGCAAAACGGTAGACGACCTGGCTAAAGCCATCCCCGGTTGCGTGGCGGTCTTTGATTTTAACCATAGCAAACTAAAATTGACCGTACCACAAATCGCACTTTATCGAGATGCCAGAGGTTATGTCGATCCTTCACGCTGGGACAGTGGCGTTCCCGTTGTTTTTAGTAATTACACTTTTACCGGTTCGCAGAGCCATTACGGAAATGGCGATCGCAGCCAACGCCAGTATATGAATCTGCAAAATGGCGCTAACGTTGGTCCATGGCGGGTACGTAATTACTCAACCTGGTCACATAATGATGATTATACCCAGTGGGACAGCATTAATAGCTGGTTGCAAAGAGACATCAAGAGGTTAAAAGCTCAATTCATCGTCGGTGAAAATACAACAGAAGGCACCCTGTTTCCGGGCTATCAATTTACAGGCGCTCGACTTTACTCCGACGATAGCATGTTACCAAACAGCCAAAGAGGGTTTGCGCCCACGATCCGTGGCATTGCCAACACGAATGCCATTGTAACTGTACGTCAAAACGGCTATATCATTTACCAGAGCAATGTTCCCGCAGGCGCATTTGAAATCAATGATCTTTATCCCTCGTCGTCCAGTGCTGATTTGGACGTGAGTATTGAAGAGGCCGACGGTTCAGTACGTCATTTTGTCCAGCCATTTTCTTCTCTCCCGGTAATGCAAAGACCTGGCCACCTGAAATATAGCCTGACCGCCGGACGTTTTCGCGCATCACAATCCTCAGACAGCAATGAACCTGATTTCGTTGAAAGTACCGGGATTTATGGGGTTAGTAATGCTATCACGCTCTATGGTGGCCTGCTGGCCTCGAAAAATTACCGCGCTACGTCATTTGGCATAGGAAGCGCCCTGGGCGAATTAGGGTCGATTTCGATGGATGTGGGCCGGGCCGATACGCAATTTGATAATAGCCGCAGTTATGAAGGCTATGACTGGCGTATCCAGTACATCAAGGATATGCCCGAGACGGGAACCAACCTGTCGCTGGGCTATTATCGTTATAGCAGCGGCGGTTACTACAATTTTTCCGATGCCAATCTGCGAGACGTTGATGACAGTTATCGGCAAAAAAGTGAATCGCAATTTAGCATCAGCCAAACGCTGATAGAGGACGTTAGTCTCTATGCCTCGGGTTCGCAGCGAGATTACTGGGGTGAGCAACAGAAAGAGAATAATTACTCTGTTGGGTTAAATGGCAACATTTATGGGGTTAGCTATAACCTGAATGGACAATTCACTGACTCCTCGGATCGCGACAGCGAGCGTTCTGTTTCGCTCAGCCTGAGCATACCGTTGGATCGCTGGCTTCCGCATGCCCATGCGACCTGGCGTACCACCACGGAGAAAAATAGAGCCACACAGCATGAATCAGGCATTAACGGCTCTCTGCTGGATGACAACCGCCTGAGCTATAGCGTTAAGCAGCGACAAAGTGAAGATAACGAAAATAACGGCAGTAGTCTTTCAGGAAACTATCGCTCCGCATTTGGCTCGCTTAGCGGCAGTTACGATTACAGTGCTGACAGCCGTCAGCTGGGATATGGGCTTTCTGGCGGCATCGTGGCCCATCCACACGGCGTAACGCTCTCGCAGCCCCTGGGAAATTCCTTTGCGCTGATCAATGCCAACGGCGCAACCGGTATTCGGGTTAAAAACTATCCCGGTATTACAACAGACTATTTTGGTAACGCGGTCATCCCGTTTTTAACACCTTACCAGGAAAACCGCATTTCGCTGGATACCACTACGATGCCGGATGATGTTGACGTTACTGAAACTGCAAAAATCGTTGTGCCGGGACAGGGAGCCGCAGTGATCGCCAGCTTCAACGCCCAAACGGGTCGGCGGATCCTGCTGGCGCTCACGGATGCTCAGGGGACGCCCATCCCTTTTGGCGCCATAGCCAGCAATGAAACACTGCCTGCGCAAAGCATCGTTGATGAAGGTGGCGTGCTGTATCTCACGGGGGTCAATGACACGCCTCAGACCTGGTCTGTACGCTGGGGGAGTGACTCCAGCCAACAATGCCACTTCACCTATAGCCTGCCAGAAAACCGGCAGAGCGCTTCCTCTATTTTACAAGAAACGGCTCGCTGCCAATGAAAATTAATCCGATACAAAAATATGCGTTGATCATTATTCTGATACTGAACGCACAGACATGTATTTCACCTGCGCAGGCAGGAACCGGGCTTTGCGAAGCAAATGGCCATTTTACTACCGATGCCTCCGCGGACTGGACGAAAGAGCAGAATATCTCCGGTGTCACCTGGTCCGTTGCGAATTCGTCTACAGGTGGGAGTTATCAAATCACTTGTGATTGTGCAACTGGCACAAAAGTGAGTCTCTTTTACTTTCTAACGAGTGCGATAACCGCAACCGGGCACCTGACCGGTTATTATCATTTGAATGATAACCTGGATATTAAAACTGAAATCAGCAACATTCCGGGAACGACGGGTCCCGTGACCGTTCCAAGCAAAGTTAATACTTCAATTAAAGATGGATCTGGATCCTTCAGCACGGCTTCGAACAGGGGGGTGTGTGAGGGTGATCCTCCGGAAAAACACTTACCAGATGTCTCAACGGGCGCGGACAACACTTTCACGCTGTACGTTAGCAAACCTTTTTTGGGTGAGCTTATCATTCCGGATACACCCATTGCTTACCTACAGGCTGCGTGGAGTACTTCTTCAACGCCTCCAAAAACATTCAACAATATTGCAGAGCTCCATATCCAGGGAAGAATAACCGTCCCTCAAAGCTGCAAAATCAATCAGGGGGATGTCATCCAAGTCAATCTTGGCGTCATCAGTGCGGCATACTTCACCACTAAGGATGAAATGCCGGAGCACTACACGCCTGTCAACTTTGACATCACCTATGATTGCGGGGATATGTCTGATATTAAAAACAGCCTGTATATGGAGATTGAAGCGAGCGATTTAGCAAGCCAGTATGTGCTCATCGCTCGCCGCCGGGAAACGGATAATGTTCCGGATGTAGGTATTCGCCTGGTTGATATCACAAAGACCAATGTGAATGTTCCCTTTAATCCGGGTTCAATCCTGATCGACAGTTCGGGACGTGGCGTCACCCATATGGAAGCCTATCCCGTTAATTTGACCGGTGGAGTTCTTTCTCCGGGTAATTTCAAAGGGACCGCCACAATTACCGTTATCGTGAAGTAGCAGGTTATTCCTGCTGCTCCAGCGCGTACTTATACAGCGCATTCTTTTTGACACCGTGAATTTCAGCCGCCAGCGCCGCGGCTTTCTTCAACGGCAACTCGGCCTGTAAGAGTGCGAGAGTGCGCAGGGCGTCAGCGGGCAGTTCATCTTCCTGCGCCTTGCGTCCCTCCACAATCAGTACCATCTCGCCTTTGCGCCGGTTTTCGTCCTCTTTAACCCACGCCAGCAGTTCACCCACCGGGGCACCGTGAATCGTCTCCCAGGTTTTGGTCAGCTCACGCGCCAGCACCACATAACGCGACTCGCCCCACACCGCAACCATATCTTCCAGACTGTCTAACAGGCGATGAGTGGATTCATAGAAAATCAGCGTGCGCGGCTCGGTTTCGATAGCTTTCAGCGCATCACGGCGTCCTTTTGATTTCGCTGGTAAAAAACCTTCATAGCAGAAGCGGTCGGACGGCAACCCCGCCGCGCTTAACGCGGCAATCGCCGCGCAGGGGCCAGGCAGAGGAACCACACGGATGCCCTGCTCACGACAGGTGCGCACCAGATGATAGCCCGGATCGTTGATCAGCGGCGTCCCGGCGTCAGAAACCAGCGCGATGTTCTGCCCCTCTTTTAGCTTCGCCACCAGCGTTTCTGCTTTTTGCTGCTCATTATGATCGTGCAGGGCGAACAGTCGGGCATTAATCGCGAAATGCTGCAATAATAATCCGGTATGACGGGTATCTTCAGCGGCAATTAAATCAACAGCTTGTAACACTTCGAGCGCACGCTGGGTAATGTCAGATAAATTCCCGATAGGAGTAGGTACAATAAAGAGTTGGCCGCGAGAATTATCCGCCGATTCGTGTTGTGTCATTGTGTCGTCCGTATTGCCGATTTAATATTGAGCATTGCGTATAAAAAATATCACTGGATACAGTATGGTACCCTTAACATTTTCTCGTTTGAAAGCCGCGCGCTGTCTGCCCATCGTTCTGGCAGCCCTGATTTTCGCCGGCTGTGGCACCCAGGCACCCGATCAGAGCACTGCCCATATGCAGGGCACGGCGCAAGCTGATTCCGGCTTTTATCTGCAACAGATGCAGCAAAGCGCAAATGATAGCAAGACCAACTGGCAATTACTCGCCATTCGTGCACTGCTGAAAGAAGGCAAAAGCCAGCAGGCTATCGAACTGTTTAACCAGTTACCGCAGGATCTGAATGATTCCCAGCGCCGGGAACAGTCGCTATTGGCCGTTGAAATCAAACTGGCGCAGAAAGATTTTACCGGCGCGCAGTCGCTGCTGGAAAAGCTTACCCCGTCTGATTTTGAGCAAAATCAGCAGGCTCGTTACTGGCAGGCGCAGATTGACGCCAGCCAGGGCCGTCCGTCTCTCTCGCTGCTGCGCGCCCTGATTGCTCAGGAACCGCTGCTTGGCGAAAAGGATAAGCAGAAAAACATCGACGCCACCTGGCAGGCGCTGTCGTCAATGACGCCGGAGCAGGCTCAGGCTCTGGTGATCAATGCCGATGAAAACGTGCTGCAGGGCTGGCTGGATCTGCAACGCGTCTGGTTTGATAACCGCAGCGATCCGGACATGATGAAAGCGGGTATTGCCGACTGGCAAAAACGCTATCCGCAAAATCCGGGCGCAAAAATGCTGCCAACCCAACTGGTCAACGTACAGAGCTTTAAGCCTGCGTCCACCAGCAAAATCGCCCTGTTGCTGCCGCTAAATGGTCAGGCTGCGGTGTTTGGCCGCACCATTCAACAAGGCTTTGAAGCCGCCAAAAATCTCGGTACGCAGCCTGTTGATGCCCAGCCCGTCGTGCAACCGACGCCAGTTGCGGCCCCTGCACCAACGACCCAGCAACCTCAGGCTACCGATGGTGTCGCCAGCCCTTCCCAGGCATCCGTGAGCGATTTGACTGACGAACAACAAGCCGATCAGCCTGCTAACGCCACGCAACCAACGTCTGCGCAACCAGCCATCGCAAGCGTGGCGGCGAATCCTTCCGCAGAGCTGAAAATTTATGACACCAGTGCCCAACCGCTCGATCAGATCCTGACGCAGGTTCAGCAGGACGGCGCGAGCATCGTGGTCGGCCCGCTGCTGAAAAACAATGTCGACGAACTGGTCAAAAGCAACACCCCGCTGAACGTACTGGCGCTTAACCAGCCGGAATCGGTGCAGAGCCGGGCAAACATCTGTTACTTCGCCCTCTCACCAGAAGATGAAGCGCGTGATGCCGCGCGCCATATTCATGAACAGGGAAAACAATCGCCGCTGCTACTGATCCCACGTAGCGCGCTTGGCGATCGTGTGGCTAACGCCTTTGCTCAGGAATGGCAAAAACTGGGGGGCGGTACGGTGTTGCAGCAGAAATTTGGCTCAACGGCGGAACTGCGTATGGGCGTTAACGGCGGTTCCGGCATTGCCTTAACCGGTAGCCCGGTTGCCGCCAGCACGCCGTCTCAACCTGGCGTCACCATTGGCAATTTAACCATCCCGGCGCCGCCAACGGATGCGCAAATCAGCGGTAACGGAGGCCGTGTGGATGCTGTCTATATTCTGGCAACCCCGAATGAGATAGCCTTCATCAAGCCGATGATTGCCATGCGCAACGGTAGCCAGAGTGGCGCCACCTTGTATGCCAGCTCACGTAGCGCACAGGGAAATGCCGGCCCAGACTTCCGCCTGGAAATGGATGGCCTGCAGTACAGCGAGATCCCAATGCTGGCAGGCGCGAACCCGTCGCTGATGCAGCAGGCACTCGGTGCTGTGCATAACGACTATTCGTTGGCGCGCATGTATGCAATGGGCGTGGATGCCTGGTCGCTGGCAAACCATTTCTCCCAGATGCGTCAGGTGCAGGGCTTTGAAATTAACGGGAATACCGGCGCGCTGACCGCCAGTCAGGACTGCGTGATTAACAGGAAGTTATCATGGCTCCAGTACCAGCAAGGGCAGATCGTCCCCGCCAGTTAACGAGCAAACAGGCCGGTGACGCGTGGGAAACTACCGCACGTCGCTGGCTTGAGCGCAAGGGACTGCATTTCATCGCCGCCAACGTGCGTGAACGTGGCGGTGAAATTGATCTGATTATGCGTGATGGCAAGACAACCGTCTTTATTGAAGTCCGCTACCGGCGCTCTGCGGTATTCGGTGGCGCCGCTGCCAGTGTAACACGCAACAAGCAACACAAATTATTACAGGCTGCCCGCTTGTGGCTCGCGCGCCACAATGGGAGTTTTGATACTGTGGATTGCCGGTTCGATGTGTTAGCCTTCACCGGAAATGACGTTGAGTGGTTGAGAAATGCCTTTACCGACTGCTCATAATTGAAGATTCAGAGCAGACCCATTGGGCGCATATTATTGCAGCCGGTCTGGACACGGACAGCGCGGAACAACCGCAGCGTATTTGGAGTGTTAGCACTGTCCTGGCCCAAAATGGCAAATAAAATAGCCTAATAGATTAGCTCTTAAGGATTAGCGTGTTAGACAGAATCAAAGTCTGCTTTACCGAAAGCATTCAAACGCAAATTGCCGCGGCAGAAGCCCTCCCGGATGCTATCTCTCGTGCCGCCATGACGCTGGTTCATTCACTGCTCAATGGCAACAAAATTCTCTGTTGTGGTAATGGGACATCCGCTGCCAACGCACAGCATTTTGCTGCCAGCATGATCAACCGTTTTGAAACAGAACGCCCCAGTTTACCTGCGATTGCACTAAATACGGATAATGTGGTCTTAACAGCGATTGCTAACGATCGCTTGCATGACGAGGTTTATGCAAAGCAAGTTCGCGCACTGGGCCATGCGGGCGATGTCTTACTCGCCATTTCAACGCGTGGCAATAGTCGCGATATTGTGAAGGCCGTGGAAGCCGCCGTTACGCGAGACATGACGATTGTAGCACTAACCGGGTATGACGGGGGTGAACTGGCTGGACTGTTAGGGCCACAGGATGTTGAGATCCGCATCCCTTCGCACCACAGCGCACGCATTCAGGAAATGCATATGCTGACGGTAAACTGCCTGTGCGATCTGATCGATAACACGCTTTTCCCTCACCAGGATGATTAAGGAGTACACATGAAGGCTTTATCGCCAATCGCAGTCCTTATTTCTGCTCTGCTCTTGCAAGGTTGTGTGGCCGCCGCTGTTGTCGGTACCGCCGCCGTCGGAACCAAAGCAGCAACAGACCCACGTAGCGTAGGCACTCAGGTGGACGATGGAACCCTGGAACTGCGCGTCAACAGTGCGTTGTCGAAAGATGAACAGATCAAAAAAGAAACACGTATTAACGTGACGGCTTATCAGGGTAAAGTGTTGCTGGTCGGTCAGTCGCCGAATAGCGAGCTCTCCGCACGCGCCAAACAGATTGCGATGGGCGTCGACGGGACCACCGAAGTCTATAACGAGATCCGCCAGGGCCAGCCCATTGGCATGGGCACTGCGTCAAGTGACACGTGGATCACCACCAAAGTGCGCTCTCAGTTGCTGACCAGCGACCAGGTAAAATCATCAAACGTGAAAGTCACGACCGAAAACGGCGAAGTATTTCTGTTGGGTCTGGTAACCGACCGTGAGGCCAAAGCGGCGGCGGATATTGCCAGCCGGGTCAGCGGCGTGAAGCGCGTCACCACAGCGTTTACGTTTATCAAATAAGTCAGTTGTGTGCCGGATGACGGCGTAAACGCCTTATCCGGCCTACAGAATGTACGACCGTAAGCCGGGCAAGCGAAGCGCCCCCGGCCTTCCTGTTTTATATCAACGCAATACTTCCCACCATCACACCCGAAATCGCCACCAGCGCACCGGTCAGCCAAAGCGCTTTTGCCGGAAATGCTTTTCGCAGCATGATCAAGGACGGCAGGCTGACGGCGGGTAGTGTCATCAGCAGTGCCAGCGCGGGCGCAGTTCCCATCCCTGCCAGCATCATGGTCTGCACAATCGGGATTTCTGCGGCAGTTGGGATCACAAACAGACAACCGGCCACCGCCAGCGCAATCACCCACAGCAGGCTGTTATCAATAGCCCCATCGGCATGCGGGAACAGCCAGACGCGCGCCGCACCCAGTACCAACACGGCCAGAATGTAGACCGGAATGGTGCTCCAGAACAGCGTCCATAGCGCATGGCCCCAGCGAACAAAGAACCCGCCCTGCTCGTCCGGTTGCGTGATTTCCACCGGCAATTCAGCCTGCGGAGGCTCTTTCACCCATTTTTGCACCAGCGTCGCCACTACCAGCACCATTGCCAGACCCGCGACCAGACGGATCGCCGCGAAATGCCAGCCGAGGACAAACCCCATAAATACCAGCGTAGCCGGGTTTAATAGTGGGTTCCCCATCCAGAATGCCAGCGCACCACCCATTGAAACCTGCTGGCGACGCATCCCCGCCGCCACCGGCGCAGCACAGCAGGTGCACATCATGCCGGGCAGAGAGAAAAGCGTACCGAACAGCGTGCCGCGAAAACGTGCCTGTCCAAGCGTGCGTAACAGCCAGTCACGCGGGATCAAAACCTGAATCAACGAGCCGAGAATGACCCCCAATACTGCTGCCTTCCAGACCGCAATGAAATAGACCATCGCATAGTCCCAGGCCGCCTGCCAGGGGTTCGCGTCGGCCTGCGCCAGAATGGATTTTCCAATGCTGTGAGTTTCTGCGGCGGTGAAGGCTTTGCCGTAGTAAGGCTGCCATTTCACATACCAGAGACCGACGATAACAACGAGAAAGAAAAGAGCGGGTTTCCACCATTGAAATGGTGTTGCCGCCTGAGACGAAGACTGACCAGCCATAGCATTCCCCAGGGAGTGTGAGATAATTTCGCCGGTGAATACTACGCCTTTGGGTAATGTTTGGAAATGCTATATTGACGCCGCCTTTTCCCGCAGTTGAGACGATGTCAGGATTGTTACCCCGCCATGTTCAGGCGCCAGCGCTTCTGCCAGCATCGCGCGCGCCACGTCCCGCGCCTCAATCGATTTCCAGTTGCCCGGCAGCAACCGGAACAACGGCGCAAACAGGGTTTCGTTCATCCGCTGCTTTGACCGATCGCCGAGCAGCATTGAGGGCCGAGCGATCGTAAGCGTTGGCCAGTTCTGGGCAATAAGCGCCTCCTCCATTTCCCCTTTTACGCGGTTATAGAAAAACGGCGAATGGGCATTAGCTCCCATCGAACTCACCACCAGCATATGCTGCGCCCCCAGGCGGCGAGCGGTCAACGCCGTATCGACCACCAGCGTATAGTCAGCATGGATAAACGCCTCTTTACTGCCGGCTTCCCGGCGGGTCGTGCCCAGGCAGCAAAAAACGATATCGACAGGATCGGTGACCTGCGCCAGCGCATCGGTCAGTTGCGGATCGTGGGGATTATAGACGCCAGGCATATCCGCCAGCGGACGTCGCGTTGGCGCGGCAATGGAATGGATCTTCGGCTCGTTAAGCAACATCCGCAGCAGATGTCCGCCAACCAGCCCCGTTGCCCCGGTAATCAGTACCTGACTCATCCTCACTCCTTTCCAGAATTGTCCGCCTTGCACCCTCAGCCCTATCAACCAGGCTTAGTAGTTCACAAGGTAATTATCCATCATCAGGGAAAAATTGCCTTATCCAATGCAGATCCAGCGGAGGAAGCATGAGTAAGAAGATTGCCGTTTTAATCACTGACGAGTTTGAAGACTCAGAATTCACCTCACCCGCGGCAGAATTTCGACAAGCCGGACATGAGGTCATTACGATCGAGAAACAGGCCGGGAAAACGGTGAAAGGGAAAAAAGGCGAGGCCAGCGTCACCATTGATAAAGCGATTGATGACGTGCGTCCGGCCGATTTCGATGCGTTGTTGTTGCCTGGCGGCCATTCACCGGATTACCTTCGCGGTGATGACCGTTTCGTCACCTTTACGCGCGATTTCGTGAACACGGGTAAACCGGTCTTCGCCATCTGCCACGGACCACAGTTGCTGATCAGTGCCGATGTGATTCGCGGGCGTAAACTCACCGCCGTTAAGCCGATCATTATCGATGTGAAAAACGCCGGTGCAGAATTTTACGATCAGGAAGTGGTGGTGGATAAAGACCAACTGGTGACCAGTCGTACCCCTGACGATCTGCCGGCGTTCAATCGTGAAGCCTTACGCATTCTCGGTGCCTGACCGACGTAACCACACTAATTTTTTGCCAAAACCCAGGGTGTTGTCGGTGAACTTGAGTTCATCCAGGCGGATTTCCCATACCGGCGCTGACAGCATTCTGGCAACCGGGAAGCGGCGAAGATAGGCCTGTCGCGCCGCGTCGCTTTCCTCTCCAACCAGCTGGCGAATCTCCCCTTTAAACTGCACGCCGCGAATCAATGCGACCGTTTTCGGTTGGCCATTTACCGTTCCGGCAACGGGCGCACGCGGTCCGGACATCTGCGCATGACGCGTTTTCTCTTCCGTCAGCAGATAAAAAACGACCTTGTTGGCGTCGAAAAGATAAAACGCATTTGCACACCACAGTTCACCTTCGCGATGCACACACCAGGTCACAACGTGTTGTTTCGCCAGCCAACGACTGATCGCAGTAAGTGTTTCCATCTCGGTTCTCTTTTATACTGGATGCCAGAAACGTAACACGCCGAAGGCCACGATGACACCCTGGTATCTCTATCTGATTCGCACCGCCGACAATGCCCTGTATACCGGGATCACGACCGACGTGGCGCGCCGCTATCAACAACATCAACAAGGAAAAGGGGCAAAAGCGCTGCGGGGAAAAGGAGAACTGACGCTGGCGTTTTCGGCGCCCGTTGGCGATCGCTCACTGGCGCTGCGCGCAGAATACCGGGTCAAAAAACTCACTAAGCGGCAGAAAGAACGGCTTGTCGCAGAAGGCGAAGGGTTTGCAGCACTGCTGCACGACCTGCAAACCCCGGCGCTTAAAAACGATTAAAGTGATCGTGATACTCGACCAGTCCCGTGACGCCGTTGAGCGCATCCTCCGCTAAGCGATGCACCTGGAACGCACTTTCCGTGCCAGGCCAGCGGCAATGCAGATCGTGGTGGGCGGCCAGTTCGAAACCAAAACGGCTGTACAGTGCCGGATCGCCCAGGGTGACCACAGCGGCATAGCCAAATTCGTTGAGTGAATCCAGTCCTTCATAGACCAGCTGGCGCGCCAGACCTTGTCCACGATAGTTTTCATCGACCGCCAGCGGCGCCATACCGACCCACTGAAGATCTTCGCCCTGCACGTCTACGGGGCTGAATGCCACATAACCCACCACCTGACCTTCATCATCTGTGGCGACCAGACCGAGCGTCAGAAAACCATCTTCACGCAAATCGTGAACCAGTTTTGCTTCCGCATCGCTTTCGAATGAACGACGCAGCAGGGCATCAATGCCAGGCGCGTCAATGGGAATTTCTACTCGAATCAGCATGGTTCACCTACCGATGTCTGTTTGGTTTCGGGCGAGTATTTCATGCCCGCCTCAACAAAATCCGCCAGTTGCAACAGCATAACGCGCAACGCTTTGGGCATCTGCTCCAGCTCAATGGCATCCATCAGGTTTTTCACATACAACCCTAACTCCGTATCTCCTTCGATCACCAGGCGGCGCTGGAAGAAGAGTGTATCCGGATCCTGCTTACGCGCGGCGATCATTAACAGATCGCTGGCATCAGCGCTAAAACTCACGTCGGCTTGCGCATTCTCGCTGACGATCAGTTTGTCATTCTCGACCGAGGTATACCACTTCAGGCCAATATCGCGAACCGTAATGCTTAACCAACGGCCTTCAAGGAACTCCAGCTCCCCGTCCGCCAGGGCCTGGCGAAACTGCCAGCTCAGGACCTGCTCCAGAACCTGGCGCTGCAGTGCAAAGGGCGTCAGTTTAACTGGCACACTCATCAGAGACGGACCGAAATGTACTAAGCGTGAACGCAGCTTATCTAACACGAGCTTTACTCCCTGTTTCAATTATCCTGCTATTTTGCCATATCAGATAAATGACATAGCGGCATAAATCAACAATTGCGTACGAAATCTCTACCTCTTTATTACTGATATCAATACGACTTTAACTGCCTTAAATCAAAAATTGTCGCAGCAAGGTTAACTAAAATCCTTGTTCGTTAACAATTATGCGTCCCAGGCGGCGCAATCTTCAGGATAAATTATGGAGCTGCTCTGCCCTGCCGGAAATCTCCCGGCGCTTAAGGCGGCCATCGAAAACGGCGCTGATGCCGTTTATATCGGGCTAAAAGATGATACCAACGCCCGTCACTTCGCCGGCCTTAACTTTACCGAGAAGAAATTGCAGGAAGCGGTGAGTTTTGTCCATCAACATCGCCGCAAATTGCACATCGCAATTAATACGTTTGCGCATCCGGATGGCTATGCCCGCTGGCAGCGTGCGGTGGATATGGCCGCGCAACTGGGGGCGGATGCGTTGATCCTCGCCGATCTTGCTATGCTCGAGTATGCCGCAGAACGTTATCCGCAAATTGAGCGCCATGTCTCTGTTCAGGCTTCGGCGACCAATGAAGAAGCGATCAACTTTTATCATCGCCATTTCGATGTCGCCCGCGTTGTTCTGCCGCGCGTGCTCTCAATCCATCAGGTGAAACAACTCGCCCGTGTGACGCCGGTTCCGCTGGAGGTTTTTGCTTTCGGCAGTCTGTGCATTATGGCTGAAGGCCGCTGTTATCTCTCGTCCTGGTTGACCGGCGAATCACCTAATACGGTAGGTGCCTGCTCTCCGGCCCGTTTTGTGCGCTGGCAGCAAACGCCACAAGGGCTGGAATCACGCCTGAATGAAGTGCTCATCGACCGTTATCAGGAAGGAGAGAACGCCGGTTATCCGACGCTGTGTAAAGGGCGTTATCTGGTTGACGGCGAGCGTTACCACGCGCTGGAAGAACCGACCAGCCTGAATACACTGGAACTGCTGCCAGAGCTGCTGGCGGCGAATATTGCCTCGGTGAAAATCGAAGGTCGTCAGCGCAGCCCGGCCTATGTCAGCCAGGTCGCGAAAGTGTGGCGTCAGGCGATTGACCGTTGCATCGCCGATCCACAGCACTATGCGCCGCAGCCAGCGTGGATGGAAACGCTCGGCGCGATGTCCGAAGGCACCCAGACGACGCTTGGCGCGTATCACCGTAAATGGCAGTGAGAAAAGCAATGAAATATTCCTTAGGGCCCGTGCTTTATTACTGGCCGAAAGAGACGCTGGAAGATTTTTATCAGCAGGCCGCCGCCAGCAGCGCGGATGTTATCTATCTTGGCGAAGCGGTGTGCAGCAAACGCCGCGCCACTAAAGTCGGCGACTGGCTGGATATGGCGAAATCACTCGCCGGTAGCGGTAAGCAGGTCGTGCTGTCCACGCTGGCGCTGGTTCAGGCCACTTCTGAGCTGAACGAACTGAAGCGCTATGTCGACAATGGCGACTTTCTGCTGGAGGCCAGCGATCTTGGCGTGGTGAACATGTGCGCCGACCGTAAGCTACCGTTTGTCGCCAGTCACGCGCTGAACTGCTACAACGCGGTTACGTTGCGTCTGCTGCTCAAACAGGGGATGGTGCGCTGGTGCATGCCGGTGGAACTTTCCCGCGACTGGCTGGTGAACCTGCTCAATCAGTGTGATGAACTGGGAATTCGCCAGCAGTTTGAAGTGGAAGTCCTGAGCTATGGGCATCTGCCGCTGGCGTATTCCGCCCGCTGTTTTACTGCCCGCTCGGAAGACCGTCCAAAAGATGAATGCGAAACCTGCTGTATTAAGTACCCACAAGGCCGTAATGTTCTCACTCAGGAGAATCAGCAAGTCTTCGTTCTCAACGGCATTCAGACTATGAGCGGCTATATCTACAACCTGGGTAACGAACTGACGTCGATGCAGGGACTGGTCGATATCGTGCGTCTGTCACCGCTTGGCACGGAGACATTCGCGATGCTCGACGCCTTCCGCGCCAACGAAACCGGAAAAGCGCCGCTGCCACTCGCGGCGCATAGCGACTGCAACGGCTACTGGAAACGTCTGGCTGGCCTTGAATTACAATCCTGATAAATAGCTCACTTTGTTAACAACATTAACTAATCTTTAATGCAGTATGAAAAGATTAACTGGTAACAAAGTGAGCCGTTATGACTGACAAAACCATTCCTTTCTCGGTGCTGGATCTGGCGCCGATTCCCGACGGATCCTCAGCGAAAGAGGCGTTCTCACACTCGCTCGCTCTCGCGCGCCTCGCTGAAAAGCGCGGCTATCATCGCTACTGGCTGGCGGAGCATCACAATATGACCGGTATCGCCAGCGCGGCAACCTCCGTGCTGATTGGCTATCTGGCCGCGAATACCCAGACTTTGCATCTCGGTTCCGGTGGCGTCATGCTTCCCAACCACTCACCACTGGTCATTGCCGAACAGTTCGGTACGCTGAATACGCTCTATCCAGGACGCATTGATCTCGGTTTAGGACGCGCGCCGGGTAGCGACCAGCCGACAATGCGAGCCCTGCGCCGTCATATGGGCGGCGATATCGATAACTTCCCTCGTGATGTCGCTGAGCTGGTGGACTGGTTTGATGCGCGCGATCCTAATCCGCAGGTACGCCCGGTTCCTGGCTACGGTGAGAAGATCCCGGTCTGGCTGTTAGGCTCCAGTCTCTATAGCGCGCAGTTAGCCGCACAGCTTGGCCTGCCGTTCGCCTTTGCCTCCCACTTCGCACCGGATATGCTGTTCCAGGCGCTGCACCTTTACCGCACGCAGTTCAGGCCGTCCGCGCGACTGGATAAGCCGTACGCTATGGTCTGTATCAATATCATTGCCGCCGACAGTACCCGTGATGCGGAGTATCTGTTCACCTCGATGCAACAGGCATTTGTGAAACTGCGTCGTGGCGAGACGGGTCAGCTTCCGGCGCCGATTCAAAATATGGATCAGTTCTGGTCGCCGTCAGAGCAGTACGGCGTTCAGCAGGCGCTGAGTATGTCGCTGGTGGGTGATAAAGCGAAAATACGCCACGGGCTGGAATCAGTTCTACGTGAAACGCAGGCCGATGAGATTATGGTTAACGGGCAGATATTTGACCATCAGGCGCGTCTGCATTCGTTTGATCTGGCGATGCAGGTGAAAGAAGAGTTGGTGGGGTAGTTTTTTGCCGGATGGCGGCTTCGCCTTATCCGGCCTACGCGATCCCTGTAGGCCCGGTAAGCGTAGCGCCACCGGGCAATGTGTTTAATGGTAAACAGGCAACAGGTTAAAGCTCGACAGCACATGTACCAGCGCGTTGCCGATACCAAACACCAGGATCAGGACAATCATCGGCTTGCCACCCCAGACGCGGAATTTCGGGCTACCGAAACGCTGACGTGATTTGCGTGCCAACAGCGCCGGCACAATCGCCGCCCAGATGGTTGCCGCCAGTCCTGCATAGCCAATGGCATACAGGAACCCGTTCGGCCACAGCAGACCACCAACGATTGGCGGAGCAAAGGTCAACAGCGCGGTTTTAAAACGTCCTATCGCCGAATCATCAAAACCAAACAGATCGGCCAGATAGTCAAACAGACCCAGCGTGACGCCAAGGAATGAACTCGCCACGGCAAAATTAGAGAACACCACTAACAGCAGATCCAGACTACGGCTGTTCAGTACGCCGCTAAGTGCCTGCACCAGCACATCAATATTGCCGCCCTTCTCTGCGATACCAATAAATTCCGGACGCGGAATGTTCCCCATCGTCCCCAGCAACCAGACGGTATAAAGCACCAGCGCCAACAGCGTGCCGTAGACCAGGCACTTCACAATGGTGCGCGGATCTTTACCGTAGTATTTCATCAGGCTTGGGACGTTACCATGATAGCCAAACGATGCCAGACAGAACGGCAGCGTCATCAGCAGGTAGGGCGCGTAAGAGGCGTTGCTTTCCGAGACGTTAAACAGCGTGGTCGGCGTGACATGCCCCAGCAGGCTGCCGAAGGTCAGAAAGAAAGTAATCACCTTCGCACCCAGCACAATCGCCGTCATGCGACTTACCGCTTTAGTACTCAACCACACCACAAACGCCACCAGTAAGGCAAAGCCAAACCCTGCCGCTCGCGCAGGTACATTCAGCGACATTTCGCTGAAGGTATGGTGCAGAATTGAACCGCTCGCCGAAATATAGGCATAGGTCAGGATATAGAGCACGAAGGCAATCGAGATGCCGTTCACCACGTTCCAGCCTTTGCCAAGCAGGTCTTTGGTGATGGTGTCAAAACTTGAGCCAATCCGATAGTTTAGGTTAGCTTCGAGGATCATCAGACCAGAGTGCAGCATACAAAACCAGGTAAAGACCAGCGCCGCCATTGACCAGAAAAACCACGCCCCGGACATGACCACTGGCAGAGAGAACATCCCTGCGCCGATTATGGTGCCGCCGATGATCACCACGCCGCCGATGAGCGAAGGTGATGTCTGGGTGGTGGTTAGTGTTGCCATTTAGCGATTTCTCCAGCGAATAATAGTGTGACCACATTCTAATGTGCTGCACTGTACCAGTACGATAGTACAAATGGAATAAAAAAAGCCCCGATATTTTCATCGGGGCTGTATTTATTACTTTACGTCAGTAAACGAGATGTTTACGCGTCACGACGACGGCTGGAACCTTCATCACGACGTGGTGCGCGGCTACCTTCGCGACGTTCGCCGCTGAAACGACGACCATCACCACGACCGCCTTCACGACGCTCACCGCCAAAACCGCGACCACCTTCACGACGCTCGCCACCAAAGCTACGACCCCCGCCACGACGTTCGGTGTGTGGCTGTGCATCGCCCACCAGTTGCATGTTCATCGGCTTGTTCAGAATGCGAGTGCGCGTAAAGTGCTGCAGGACTTCACCCGGCATACCTTTCGGCAGTTCGATGGTGGAGTGAGACGCGAACAGCTTAATGTTACCAATGTAGCGGCTGCTGATGTCGCCTTCGTTTGCAATCGCGCCAACGATATGACGAACTTCAACACCATCATCACGGCCCACTTCAATGCGGTACAACTGCATATCGCCAACGTCACGACGTTCACGACGCGGACGGTCTTCACGGTCGCCACGCGGCGCACGATCGTTACGGTCACGCGGACCACGATCGTCACGGTCACGGAACTCACGCTTCGGACGCATCGGCGCATCTGGCGGCAGAATCAGCGGACGTTCGCCCTGAGCCATCTTCAGCAGAGCGGCGGCCAGAGTTTCAATATCCAGCTCTTCGTCTTCCGCCGTCGGCTGCAGTTTAGCTAACAGCGCACGGTATTGATCCAGATCGCTGCTTTCCAGCTGCTGCTGTACTTTAGCGGCAAATTTTTCCAGGCGACGTTTACCCAGCAGTTCTGCATTCGGCAGTTCCACTTCCGGAATGGTCAGCTTCATGGTGCGTTCGATGTTACGCAGCAGACGACGCTCGCGGTTCTCAACGAACAGCAGCGCACGACCCGCGCGACCCGCACGACCGGTACGACCGATACGGTGAACGTAAGATTCGGAGTCCATCGGGATATCGTAGTTAACTACCAGGCTGATACGCTCAACGTCCAGGCCACGGGCCGCAACGTCGGTTGCAATCAGGATATCCAGACGACCGTCTTTCAGACGCTCCAGAGTTTGCTCACGCAGCGCCTGGTTCATATCACCGTTCAGCGCGGCACTGTTGTAACCGCTACGCTCCAGCGCTTCCGCCACTTCCAGAGTCGCGTTTTTGGTACGAACGAAGATAATCGCCGCATCAAAATCTTCCGCTTCCAGGAAACGTACCAGCGCTTCGTTCTTACGCATGCCCCAGACAGTCCAGTAGCTCTGGCTGATGTCCGGACGGGTAGTGACGCTGGACTGAATGCGCACTTCCTGCGGCTCTTTCATGAAGCGGCGGGTAATGCGACGAATCGCTTCCGGCATGGTGGCAGAGAACAGTGCGGTCTGATGACCTTCCGGGATCTGTGCCATGATGGTTTCAACGTCTTCGATGAAGCCCATACGCAGCATTTCGTCCGCTTCGTCCAGTACCAGACCGCTCAGACGAGACAGATCCAGGGTACCGCGTTTTAAGTGATCAAGCAGACGACCCGGCGTACCGACGACGATCTGCGGCCCTTGACGCAGGGCGCGTAATTGCACGTCATAACGCTGGCCGCCGTACAGGGCAACCACGTTCACGCCGCGCATGTGTTTAGAGAAATCCGTCATCGCTTCGGCGACCTGAACCGCCAGTTCGCGGGTCGGTGCCAGCACCAGAATCTGAGGTGCTTTCAGCTCAGGATCAAGATTGTTGAGCAGCGGTAAAGAGAACGCTGCCGTTTTGCCGCTACCGGTCTGGGCCATACCCAGAACGTCGCGACCGCCCAGCAGATGCGGAATGCACTCTGCCTGGATTGGAGATGGTTTTTCGTAACCCAGATCGTTAAGGGCTTCAAGGATAGGAGCCTTCAGGCCCAGATCTGCAAATGTGGTTTCGAATTCAGCCATGTAGTACGTGTGCCTCAAAATTAATGGCGGCCAGTCTACATAACTCATCATGAAATTGATCAGCAATTTTCATTGAAAAGTGTGAACCGGCTCAAAGTAGGTGTATTAACGAACAACAACGCCCTCACCCGCAAAGGTGATGGCAATCAAAAAAGATTACGGGCTGATGTGTACGTCAGCTATTGCTGGTCCGATTCTGCCAGGTCATCTTTGTCCTGGCCCAGGAGCGATAATTCCAACAATGCATATCGGTGCTCAACAAAGTTATGAACGTTGTTAGCGACCGCCAGTTTGAACAATGCCGTAGCGTTGTCCAAATCCCCCAGACTTAGGTAATACTTACCTAAATAGAAGTTGGTTTCACTGAGATGCTCAGCGAGCGAGGTGTTATCCGTTGCGTCCGCCTTGAGCCTTTCCATCAGCGTTGCTTCGCTAATGTTGCCCAGGTAGAACTCGACAATGTTCCATCCCCATTGTTCTTTATCCGATTTCTCGAAGCGCTCGTTCAGCGCCACTTTTGCCTGCTTCTCATCGAGCTTCTGCTCAGCGAGATAAAGCCACAGGCTGCGGAAAGGATCATTGGGATCGTCTTGATAAAACGCCAGCAGATCATCTTGCGCTAACTTCTCGCGACCGCCGTAATACAATGCGATACCGCGATTTAAGTGCGCGTAGTTGTAAGTTGGATCAAGCTCAAGTACAGAATCAAACGCTTCATAGGCAGCATCAAAATTGCCTGCCTGCGTTAAATAAATGCCTAAGTAATTGAATACTTCAGGCATATCGGGTCGGATTGCCAACGCTTGTGAAAAATCATTTCGCGCTAATGCCCTCAGACCAAGACTATCATACAACACTCCGCGCTCATATAAAAGCTGTGCGCGTTCGTCATCGGTTAAAGCCCGACTGGCAAGAATTTGTTCCATGCGTGCCAGAATCACTTCCTGCTGCAAAGTCGGTTGCAATGGTACTGCGAGGACCTCACTCTTACGCCAGGTGGAATTACTGCATCCAGCCAGCGTGAGTGCTGTTGCCACGAAACACCAGCGCAAAAAAGGCTTCATTTCCCACTCCCGAAGACAACGATTAATTGAACGTCCTGTTCCCCGGTTGCTAACAAGGCGTCCTGCCAGGTTAAAAGCCCTCCGCAGAAGCGGAGGGCAAATGGCAACCTTACTCGCCCTGTTCGCTTGCCGGAGCTTCCGGTGCTGCGGCAGGCTGAGACTGCTCAGTTGCTTCTTTAATGCTCAGACGTACACGGCCCTGGCGGTCAACTTCCAGAACTTTAACCGGTACTTCCTGGCCCATCTGCAGGTAATCGGTCACTTTCTCAACACGCTTATCCGCGATCTGAGAGATGTGGACCAGACCTTCTTTACCGCCACCGATGGCAACAAACGCGCCAAAGTCAACGATACGGGTCACTTTACCATTGTAGACACGACCCACTTCGATTTCGGCGGTGATCTCTTCGATACGACGGATAGCGTATTTCGCTTTCTCACCGTCGGTCGCTGCGATCTTCACAGTACCGTCATCTTCGATTTCGATTGTCGTGCCGGTTTCTTCGGTCAGTGCACGGATCACAGAACCGCCCTTACCGATCACGTCTTTGATCTTATCCGGGCTGATCTTGATAGTGTGGATACGTGGAGCGAACTGAGAAATGTCGCCACGCGGCGCGTTGATCGCCTGCTCCATCACGCCCAGGATGTGCAGACGCGCACCTTTAGCCTGGTTCAGTGCAACCTGCATGATCTCTTTGGTGATACCTTCAATTTTGATATCCATCTGCAGAGCAGAGATACCGTCGCGGGAACCCGCCACTTTGAAGTCCATATCGCCCAGGTGATCTTCGTCGCCCAGGATGTCAGACAGTACGACATAGTTGTCGCCTTCTTTCACCAGACCCATTGCGATACCCGCAACGGCCGCTTTGATCGGTACACCCGCATCCATCAGCGCCAAAGAAGCGCCACAGACGGAAGCCATAGAAGAAGAACCGTTAGATTCGGTGATTTCAGAAACCACACGTACAGTGTACGGGAATTTATCCAGATCCGGCATCACGGCCAGAACACCGCGCTTCGCCAGACGACCGTGACCAATTTCACGACGCTTCGGAGAACCGACCATGCCGGTTTCGCCGACGCAGTACGGAGGGAAGTTGTAGTGGAACAGGAAGTTGTCAGTACGCTCGCCCATCAGCTCGTCGAGGTTCTGCGCATCACGGGTGGTCCCCAGGGTTGCGGTAACCAGCGCCTGCGTTTCGCCACGGGTGAACAGTGCAGAACCGTGAGTACGCGGCAGTACGCCAGTACGCACGTCCAGACCACGGATCATGTCTTTTTCGCGGCCATCGATACGCGGCTCACCTGCCAGCACGCGGCTACGCACCACGTTTTTCTCGATCGCGTGCAGGATTTCGCCCAGTTCGTTAGCGTCCAGGGATTCATCTTCTGCAACCAGCGTCGCGATGGTTTCAGATTTGATCACATCAACCTGAGCATAACGCTCTTGTTTGTCGGTGATACGGTAAGCATCGCTCAGGCGAGATTCGGCCAGGGCTGCAACGCGCGCGTTCAGCGCGTCGTTCACTGCTTCCGGCTGCCAGTCCCAACGCGGTTTACCGGCTTCTTTCACCAGTTCGTTGATTTCTTTGATAACAACCTGCTGCTGATCGTGACCAAACACGACAGCGCCCAGCATCTGGTCTTCGCTCAGCAGTTCTGCTTCGGATTCAACCATCAGTACGGCGGCTTCGGTACCGGCAACCACCAGATCCAGCTTGCTCTCTTTCAGCTCGTCCTGAGTCGGGTTCAGTACGTACTGGTCATTGATATAACCCACACGAGCAGCGCCAATCGGGCCGTTGAACGGAATACCAGACAGAGACAGTGCAGCAGAAGCACCAATCATCGCCACGATATCCGGGTTAACCTGCGGGTTAACGGAAACCACGGTTGCGATAACCTGTACTTCGTTCACGAAACCTTCCGGGAACAGCGGACGAACCGGGCGGTCAATCAGACGCGCGATCAGGGTTTCGCCTTCGCTCGGGCGGCCTTCACGACGGAAGAAGCTGCCCGGGATACGACCAGCAGCGTAAGTACGCTCCTGGTAGTTAACAGTCAGCGGGAAGAAGTCCTGACCCGGCTTCGCTTTTTTCTGGCCGACAACGGTCACGAATACCGCAGTGTCGTCCATGCTAACCATAACAGCGGCAGTGGCCTGACGGGCCATCATGCCGGTTTCCAGCGTGACGGTATGCTGACCGTACTGGAATTTACGAACGATCGGATTAAGCAAAATAATATCCTTTCCAATTTTGGCGACACGAACTGAATCGCCGTTAATACCCGATCTTCTGCGCATCCTCGCGACTAATGACAACCCTAACCCATACGATATTGGGTAAAGCCTCTCATTAGCCGCGCGAACCTCTGCAACGGAAGATCATTCATAGCAACAATACAATAGTTTCCAAGGAATTGCTGCCATCTGCTTGAAAAAAGGGGCCATGAAGGCCCCCTTTTATGAAACTCGCAAGAATTAGCGACGCAGGCCCAGACGCTCGATCAGCGCGGTATAGCGTGCAACATCTTTACGTTTCAGGTAGTCGAGCAGTTTACGACGCTGAGAAACCATGCGCAGCAGACCACGACGGCTGTGGTGATCTTTTTTGTGCTCTGCAAAGTGGCCCTGCAGGTGGTTAATCTGTGCAGTCAACAGAGCAACCTGAACATCGGTAGAACCGGTGTCGTTTGCATCACGACCGAACTCAGAAACGATTTTAGCTGTAGCTTCAGTACTTAGAGACATTTTAAAACTCCAAAGTATTAAGTATGAAAGGACGCCGATCTCTAATTCAGCGTTCCCAGTGTACGCCGTGTGAACTGTTAAAAAATTCACGCAACGTTAAGCGGCAGTATTCTACTCGTAGCGTCTTCTTATCGCAAGACGAACCCGCGCTACGCTGGATATTCAACCACTAATCTGCGGGGCGCCACGCGACCTTCGTCGTCGATCTCACCCATGCCAATAAACTTACCGTCGCCACCTTCCGTAACACGAACCAGCCCTTCCAGCGGCGCGCCGTTCGTGCGAACCGGATTACCGTTCTTAAAGTAAACCGAAGAGGTTAACGGCAAATTAACGATGGGGTAGTCCGAAGCCGGACTGTCCATCGGCATCAACAGCGGATCAAGCAGTTGTGCAGCCGGGATCCCCTGTTGCTCCGCCTGTTCGACCAATTCGCGCAAATGTTCCAGTGTGACCATACGCTCCACCGGATATTTGCTGACCGTCAGACGACGCAGGAAGGAAACATGCGCGCCACAACCCAGTTTCTCACCCAGATCGTCGATAATGGTGCGAATATAGGTGCCTTTGGAACAATGCACTTCCAGCTCCAGTTCATCCCCTTCATGGCGGATAAACAGCAGCTCGTAAACGGTTATCGGTCGTGCTTCGCGAGGGACTTCAATGCCCTGACGCGCGTATTCGTACAGTTTTTTACCCTGATACTTCAGCGCCGAATACATCGATGGCACCTGTTCGATATCGCCGCGGAACGCGTCCAGTGCGACAGCCAGTTGTTCAGGGGTGAAAGTGACCGGACGCTCCTGCACAATTTGTCCATCGGCATCGGAGGTGTCTGTACGCTGCCCCAGACGGGCTATAACCCGATAACGTTTGTCAGAATCCAGCAGATACTGCGAAAACTTAGTCGCTTCCCCGAGGCAAATCGGCAGCATGCCGGTCGCTAACGGATCCAGCGCCCCGGTATGTCCGGCGCGGTTGGCGTTATAGAGGCGTTTCACTTTTTGCAGTACGTCATTACTGGACATGCCCTGCGGTTTATCCAGCAGCAGGACACCGTGAATGTCGCGACCACGACGACGAGGACGACTCATTAGTCCTCCTTGCTGTCGTCCGCTGGGTTAACACGACGTTCATCGTCATGTTTCACCACGCTGGTCACCAGGTTGGACATGCGCATCCCTTCCACTAGCGAGTTATCGTAGAAGAAGGTCAGTTCCGGCACGATGCGCAGGCGCATCGCTTTGCCCAGCAGGCTACGGATGAAACCTGACGCTTCCTGCAACGCTTTGATACCCGCTTTAATCGCGTCTTCATCTTTGTCATTGAGGAAGGTGACATACACTTTGGCATATGCCAGATCGCGGGACATTTCGACCCCCGATACGGTGGTCATCATGCCCAGACGCGGGTCTTTAATTTCGCGCTGCAGGATGATTGCGATTTCTTTTTGCATCTCCTGTCCCACACGCTGCGGGCGACCAAATTCTTTCGCCATAATAAATTCTCCAGACAAAAAAGGGGCCTTGAGCCCCTTTTAAAAATTATTGCCGGGTGGCGCTTTGAAGCCTGATGGCGCTACGCTTATCAGGCCTACAACCCGGACGTAGGCCCGGTAAACGCAGTGCCACCGGGCATAACGAAGATTATGCGATCGTACGCTGAATCTCGATGATCTCGAACACTTCGATCATATCGCCAACGCGAACGTCGTTGTAGTTCTTCACGCCGATACCACATTCCATACCGTTACGGACTTCGTTAACGTCATCTTTGAAGCGGCGCAGGGATTCCAGTTCGCCTTCGTAGATAACCACGTTGTCACGCAGGACGCGGATTGGGTTGTGACGTTTGATCGTTCCTTCGGTAACCATACAGCCCGCGATGGCACCAAATTTCGGCGATTTAAACACATCACGAACTTCAGCCAGACCGATGATCTGCTGTTTCAGTTCAGGAGACAGCATACCGCTCATCGCCGCTTTCACTTCGTCGATCAGGTTATAGATGACGGAGTAGTAGCGCAGATCCAGGCTTTCAGATTCAATCACTTTACGCGCAGAGGCATCAGCACGGACGTTGAAGCCAACCAGAATCGCGTTGGACGCTGCGGCCAGGGTTGCGTCGGTTTCGGTGATACCACCGACACCAGAACCGATAATCTTCACTTTCACTTCGTCGGTAGACAGTTTCAGCAAGGAGTCGGAGATCGCTTCCACAGAACCCTGTACGTCGGCCTTCAGCACGATATTCACTTCGTGAACTTCGCCTTCGGTCATGTTGGCGAACATGTTCTCAAGTTTAGATTTCTGCTGACGAGCCAGTTTGACTTCACGGAATTTGCCCTGACGATACAGCGCAACTTCACGTGCTTTCTTCTCATCACGTACGACGGTCACTTCGTCACCTGCTGCCGGCACACCGGACAGACCCAGGATTTCTACCGGAATGGACGGACCCGCTTCCAGGACTTCCTGGCCCAGCTCGTTACGCATCGCACGAACGCGACCGTATTCGAAGCCGCACAGTACGATATCGCCTTTATTCAGCGTACCTTCACGTACCAGTACCGTTGCAACCGGACCACGACCTTTATCCAGGAAGGATTCGATAACCGCACCGCTCGCCATCCCTTTACGGACCGCTTTCAGTTCGAGAACTTCAGCCTGCAGCAGGATCGCATCCAGCAGTTCGTCGATACCAGTACCTGCTTTTGCAGAAACGTGGACGAACTGGCTCTCACCGCCCCACTCTTCCGGCAGAATACCGTACTGGGACAGTTCGTTTTTAACGCGATCCGGATCGGCTTCCGGCTTATCGATTTTGTTTACCGCAACCACAACCGGCACACCCGCCGCTTTCGCGTGCTGGATAGCTTCGATGGTCTGCGGCATTACGCCGTCGTCTGCTGCCACAACCAGAACCACGATATCCGTTGCCTGCGCACCACGAGCACGCATAGAGGTAAACGCGGCGTGACCCGGGGTGTCCAGGAAGGTGATCATACCGTTGTCGGTTTCAACGTGGTAAGCACCGATGTGCTGGGTAATGCCACCCGCTTCACCAGAGGCCACTTTCGTTGAACGAATGTAGTCCAGCAGAGACGTTTTACCGTGGTCAACGTGACCCATGATGGTCACAACCGGTGCGCGCGGTTCAGCCGCAGCGCCCGTGTCACGGTCGCTCATTACCGCTTCTTCCAGCTCGTTTTCACGACGCAGGATAACTTTGTGGCCCATCTCCTCGGCAACCAACTGCGCGGTTTCCTGGTCGATGACCTGGTTGATGGTAGCCATAGCACCCAGTTTCATCATCGCTTTGATGACCTGAGAACCTTTAACCGCCATCTTGTTAGCCAGATCGCCAACAGTGATGGTTTCGCCGATCACAACATCACGGTTAACGGCCTGAGCTGGCTTCTGGAAGCCCTGCTGCAGCGTGGAACCTTTACGCTTCCCGCCTTTACCACCGCGAACGGCAGCGCGTGCTTCTTCACGATCAGCTTTGGATTCAGCATGTTTGTTGCCTTTTTTCGCCGGACGCGCCGCTTTCGTGTTGCGGCCACGGCCGCGACCGCCTTCCACTTCACGATCGTTTTCGTCTTCGGCCTGGCGCGCATGCTGAGAAGTGGTGACGTGATAATCGCTCTTATCTTCTTCCACTTTTTCTTGCTCCGCCCACACGCCGGCGTTCTCTTCCGCCATACGGCGAGCTTCTTCCGCAACACGGCGCGCTTCTTCTTCAAGCTTGCGACGTGCTTCTTCTTCCGCTTTACGCTTCAGCTCTGCAGCTTCATTCTCACGGCGGGCTTTCTCGGCCTGGGCGGTTTTGGTCATATCGTCAGTCTGTTGATTGCTCACTTTGTCTTTTTCCGCAGCTTCACGTTTCGCTTTATCAGCGGCGTCACGCTTAGCTTGTTCTGCGGCCTCACGGTCAGCTTTTTGTTGCGCCTCGCGTTTGGCCATTTCTTCTGCCTCACGACGGGCTTGCTCTTCCGCTTCACGCTGCGCTTGCTCTTCCGCGGCAAGGCGTTCGGCCTCTTGCGGATCACGTTTCACAAAGGTGCGCTTCTTGCGGACTTCGATTTGTACCGATTTGCTTTTTCCACCGGTACCTGGAATGTTCAGGGTGCTACGCGTTTTACGCTGCAGCGTCAGCTTATCCGGGCCAGAACCATTTTCACGGTTCAGGTGCGCCAGTAAAGTTTGTTTTTCTTGTGCGGACACAGAGTCATCAGCAGACTTCGGGATACCGGCATCAGCAAATTGCTGTACCAGGCGATCCACGGAGGTCTGTATCTCTGCGGCCAGCGCTTTTACGGTTACATCTGTCATGCTGTTCCTTCCTGCTACAGTTTATTACGCTTCGTCGCCGAACCAGCAAATATTACGGGCAGCCATAATCAGCTCACCGGCTTTTTCGTCGGTCAACCCTTCGATATCAGCCAGATCATCAATGCCCTGTTCGGCGAGATCTTCCAGCGTACAAACACCACGGGCAGCCAGTTTGAAGGCCATATCGCGATCTAATCCTTCCAGATTCAGCAGATCGTCAGCCGGCTTGTTATCACCGAGGCTTTCTTCCTGGGCCAGTGCCAGAGTGGTCAGTGCGTTTTTAGCACGCTCGCGCAGTGCTTCAACGGTCGGCTCATCAAGGCCATCGATTTCCAGCAGTTCTTTCATCGGCACATAGGCCAGTTCTTCCAGAGTTGCGAACCCTTCTTCAACCAGAACAGTGGCGAACTCTTCATCAATATCGAGATATTTGGTGAAGGTATCGATCGCGGCATGTGCTTCAGCCTGATGTTTAGCCTGGAGGTCATCAACGGTCATCACGTTGAGTTCCCAGCCGCTTAATTGCGAAGCCAGGCGGACGTTCTGACCATTACGTCCAATTGCTTGCGCCAGGTTACCGGCTTCAACGGCGATATCCATGGTGTGTTTATCTTCATCCACCACGATAGACGCAACGTCAGCAGGCGCCATAGCGTTAATCACGAACTGCGCCGGGTTATCATCCCACAGGACGATATCGATACGCTCACCGCCCAGTTCAGTCGAAACCGCCTGAACGCGCGCGCCACGCATACCGACACACGCACCGACCGGGTCGATACGCTTGTCGTTGGTTTTCACCGCGATTTTCGCACGAGAACCCGGATCGCGAGCTGCGGCTTTAATTTCAATCACTTCTTCGCCGATTTCCGGCACTTCAATGCGGAACAGTTCGATCAGCATTTCCGGTTTGGAACGGGTCACGAACAGTTGCGCGCCGCGTGCTTCCGGGCGAACAGAGTAAAGAACGCCACGAATACGGTCGCCAGGACGGAAGTTTTCACGCGGCAGCATATCTTCACGCAGGATCACGGCTTCAGCATTGCTGCCCAGATCCAAAGAGATGTTATCGCGGTTCACTTTCTTCACCACGCCGGTGATGATTTCACCTTCGTGTTCACGGAACTGATCGACAACCATCGCACGTTCAGCTTCACGCACCTTTTGTACGATAACCTGTTTCGCCGTCTGAGTGGTGATACGGTCAAAGGTCACAGATTCAATCTGATCTTCAACATAATCACCCACGTTCAGGCTTTCGTCTTCAAAACGTGCGGCTTCCAGCGTGATTTCTTTCGTCGGCTGGGTCACCTCTTCAACGATCACCCAACGACGGAAGGTGTCAAAATCACCGCTTTTACGATCGATTTCTACGCGAACGTCAATCTCTTGTTCATATTTTTTCTTTGTCGCTGTAGCCAGCGCACTTTCCAACGCTTCAAAAATTTTCTCGCGTGGCAGCGCCTTTTCATTGGATACGGCTTCAACAACAGCCAAAATTTCTTTGTTCATCGCGGGCTTTTCACCTCATCCAGACTGTTAAAAGTGGGGAACCAGGTTCGCCTTCTGGATATTACTCAGCGCGAACACTTCATCTTTTCCTTCGACTGTGACGGTGATCATTTCACCATCTACCGCTTTGATAACGCCCTGCCATTTACGGCGGTTCTGCACCGCCATGCGGAGTACCAGCGAAACTTCTTCACCCAGGAAACGCACATAGTGTTCAGCAGTGAACATTGGGCGATCGAGACCCGGAGAGGAGACTTCCAGGTTGTAAGCCACAGTAATCGGATCTTCAACGTCCAGAACTGCGCTTACCTGGTGGCTCACATCAGCACAATCATCAACATTGATGCCATCTTCACTATCAATATAGATGCGCAGTGTGGATGTGCGACCGCGAATAAATTCGATGCCGACCAGCTCGTAACCTAAGGCTTCAACTGGTGCTGTAATCATCTCTGTTAATTTTTGCTCTAATGTGGACAAGCCCACCCCCAAGACATAAAAAAAGGGCCTAAAGCCCAGTTATTCTGTAGTCAGATAACAAAAAACCCCGATAAATCGGGGCTTTAGATAACTGAACCCTATAACCGCAACTGCGGTCTGGAGAACCTTCCGAAAGAATTTTTTTCAAATCCAGCTACGAAGGCTATGGTCTTCACAGTATATTTGAAAAAGAACTCTAAGGGAAAGTGGTTGCGGGGGCCGGATTTGAACCGACGACCTTCGGGTTATGAGCCCGACGAGCTACCAGGCTGCTCCACCCCGCGCCTGAAACGTGGCAAATTTTACTCGTTTTGGGTAAAAGATGCAAATACTGCTGGGATTTGGTACCGAGGACGGGACGTAAAATCTGCGCGTATTATAATGATTATCTCCACATTTTGTCAACCTTATTGACGGCATCATCTGCTCACGGCCTTGCCTTTATTTACGGAAAAAAACACGAAACTCTTCCTGTCTCCGCAAAAAGATGATTAAATGAAAACTCATTTATTTTGCATAAAAATGCACTTAAAGCAGAAAGCCGATCTCACCATCAGTCTAGCAAGCAGGGTTTTATTTTATGACGACGATTCTCAAGCATCTCCCGGCAGGTCAACGTATTGGTATCGCTTTTTCCGGCGGTCTGGACACCAGCGCGGCACTGCTGTGGATGCGACAAAAAGGGGCTGTCCCATATGCATATACTGCGAATCTGGGTCAGCCAGACGAGGAGGATTATGATGAAATCCCTCGTCGTGCAATGGAATATGGAGCAGAGAACGCTCGCCTGATTGACTGCCGTAAACAACTGGTTGCTGAAGGTATCGCCGCAATTCAGTGCGGGGCATTTCATAACACCACTGGCGGGCTCACTTATTTTAATACCACGCCGCTGGGCCGTGCGGTCACCGGCACCATGCTGGTTGCGGCAATGAAAGAAGATGGCGTCAATATCTGGGGCGATGGCAGTACCTATAAAGGAAACGACATTGAGCGTTTCTATCGCTATGGCCTGCTGACAAACGCTGAACTGCAGATTTACAAACCGTGGCTGGATACCGACTTTATCGATGAACTGGGCGGTCGTCATGAGATGTCTGAGTTTATGATTGCCTGCGGTTTCGACTACAAAATGTCCGTCGAGAAAGCCTACTCCACGGACTCCAACATGCTCGGCGCGACGCATGAAGCCAAAGACCTTGAGTTTCTGAACTCCAGCGTCAAGATCGTCAACCCAATCATGGGCGTGAAGTTCTGGGACGAGAATGTGAAGATCGCGGCGGAAGAAGTCACCATTCGCTTCGAACAGGGCCATCCGGTAGCGTTGAACGGTAAGACCTTCAGCGACGACGTTGAAATGATGCTGGAAGCGAACCGCATCGGCGGGCGTCACGGACTGGGCATGAGTGACCAGATTGAAAACCGTATTATTGAAGCCAAAAGCCGCGGTATTTATGAGGCCCCGGGGATGGCGCTGCTGCATATCGCCTATGAGCGTCTGCTGACGGGTATCCACAACGAAGATACCATCGAGCAGTATCATGCCCACGGCCGTCAGTTAGGTCGCCTGCTCTATCAGGGCCGTTGGTTCGACTCTCAGGCGCTGATGTTGCGTGATGGTCTGCAGCGTTGGGTTGCCAGTCAGATTACCGGTGAGGTGACGCTGGAACTGCGTCGCGGCAACGACTACTCGATCCTCAATACCGTGTCTGACAATCTGACCTACAAGCCAGAACGTCTGACCATGGAGAAAGGTGACTCCGTGTTCTCGCCGGACGATCGTATTGGGCAATTGACCATGCGTAACCTGGATATCACCGATACCCGCGAGAAACTGTTCGGTTATGCCCAGTCAGGACTGCTTTCTGCCTCTTCAGCAACGGGCCTGCCGCAGGTCGAAAACCTGGAAAACAAAGCGAAGTAACGTTTTGATTCTTAAATGAAGGCCGCGAAAGCGGCCTTTTTTGTGGGCGAAATTATAGTGTGATGCTTGTAGGCCTGATAAGCGTAGCGCCATCAGGCGTTGTCAGTTATGTCGGATGGTGACGTAAACGACTTATCCGACCTACAGAACGCCACAACAGCCCCAAATCACGGACGAAAAAAAGACGCTTTGCAGCGTCTCTTTTCTGGAATTTGGTACCGAGGATGGGACTCGAACCCACAAGCCCGTTAGGGCACTACCACCTCAAGGTAGCGTGTCTACCAATTCCACCACCTCGGTACTGAATACTTACTGCGGGATATCGCTGGTCGGCTTAGCCGGAGCAGCTGGCTGAGGTTGTTCGGTTTTCGCCGGCGCACTCAGATTTTCCCACTCACTTCCTTTATTGGTTTTGTTGCTGTTGATATTGCCCAGCACCAGACTGATGATGAAGAATAACGTCGCCAGCACAGCTGTCATACGGGTCATGAAGTTACCAGAACCACTTGAACCAAACAGCGTAGCGGAAGCGCCTGCTCCGAAGGAGGCTCCCATATCAGCGCCTTTACCTTGCTGCAGCATGATCAGGCCTACAAGGCCAATTGCCACAATAAGGAAAACTACCAAAAGAGCTTCGTACATAATCAACCTGTTCCTTGCGGAGTTGCCGCATACCAATGCTTCTGACCAATAAAGCGGGATTTTTACGTTTCCCACTGAAGCGGGTGTGAATACTAACCAAAGCGAATGACCTTCGCAAGGGCAATTTTAGTGCATTGTATCAACTGCGGAAAAAAACAGCAAAAGCCTGGTTTCCCTTTAATAAAAAGGCAGCAAATGCCGCCTTTTTATGCAGTTAAGTTTGTCTTATACCGCTTTGACCGCATCCGCAATGCGATGGGCAAACTCGGTCACCTGCGCTTCATCTTCACCTTCAACCATCACGCGGATTAACGGCTCGGTGCCGGATTTGCGCAGCAATACGCGTCCACGGTTCCCGAGAGCCGTTTCAACTTCAGCCGTCACCGCTTTCACGGCGTCATTTTCCAGCGGGTCACCGCTGCCTGCGGTGTAGCGCACATTCACCAGAATCTGCGGGAACATTTTCATGCCGCTGCACAGATCGTGAAGACTCATGTGGTTACGCACCATCGCGGCTACCACCTGAAGACCAGCAACAATGCCGTCCCCGGTGGTGGTTTTATCCAGCAGAATGACGTGGCCGGAGTTTTCCGCACCGATACGCCAGCCTTTTTCCTGCATTTTCTCCAGCACATAGCGGTCACCGACTTTCGCACGGGTAAACGGAATGCCGAGTTGCTTGAGCGCCAGTTCCAGACCCATATTGCTCATCAGCGTCCCGACCGCGCCACCGCGCAGTTGTCCCTGACGCAGGGCTTCACGGGCGATGATATACATGATCTGATCGCCATCGACTTTATTGCCCTCATGGTCAACCATGATCACGCGGTCGCCGTCGCCATCCAGCGCGATACCCAGATCGGCTTTTTCCGCGACCACCCGTGCCTGCAGTGCACGCACATCGGTGGCGCCGACTTCTTCGTTAATGTTCACGCCATTGGGCTCACAGCCAATGGCAATCACCTTCGCGCCCAGTTCACGCAGCACGTTCGGCGCAATATGGTAGGTTGCCCCATTGGCGCAATCCACCACGATAGTTAATTCGTTCAGGCTCAACTCGTTCGGGAAGGTGCCTTTGCAAAATTCAATGTAGCGACCCGCAGCGTCGACAATGCGGCTGGCTTTACCCAGCTCAGCGGAGTCTACACAGGTGATCTCTTTTTCCATCTCTGCTTCAATGGCTTCTTCAACGGCATCGGGCAGTTTGGTTCCGTCGATAGAGAAGAATTTGATACCGTTATCATAGAACGGGTTATGCGATGCCGAGATAACAATCCCGGCTTCAGCGCGGAAAGTACGCGTCAGGTAGGCAACCGCGGGCGTTGGCATTGGGCCAGTGAACGACGCGGACAACCCTGCCGCCGCCAGACCCGCCTCAAGCGCAGACTCCAGCATGTAGCCGGAAATACGGGTGTCCTTGCCAATGATGATTTTACGCGAACCGTGGCGCGCAAGGACTTTACCCGCAGCCCAGCCCAGCTTCAATACAAAATCAGGCGTAATCGGCGCATCGCCCACACGACCCCGGATCCCATCGGTGCCAAAATATTTACGGTTACTCATAGCGTTTGTTTTCCTTTGCGGACAATGTGGCTTCCACCACACGCATCGCTTCTACGGTTTCTTTGACGTCATGGACACGAATGATCTGCGCCCCTTGCATAGCAGCAATGACCGCACAGGCAAGGCTACCGCTCAGACGCTCTGATGGACCCACGTTGAGCAGTTGGCCCACCATCGATTTACGTGACATTCCCACCAGCAGCGGCAGATTAAAATGGTGAAATTCAGCCAGTCGCGCCAGTAATGTATAGTTATGGGAGAGATTTTTACCGAAACCGAATCCCGGGTCGAGCAACAATTTCTCTTTTGCGATGCCTGCCCTTTCACAACGCGCTATTTGCTCAATAAAGTAGCGATTCACCTCGGCAAACACGTCCTCATATTTGGGTGCTTCCTGCATGGTCTTCGGCTGCCCTTGCATATGCATCAGACAAACTGGCAAACCGGTTTCTGCCGCCGCCTCCAGCGCGCCAGGCTCAGAGAGCGAGCGAATATCGTTAATGATGTGAGCACCCACTCTTGCCGATTCGCGGATCACTTCAGGCTTTGAGGTATCAACAGAAATCCAGACTTCAAAACGCTGAGCAATGGCTTCAACCACCGGGATAACACGCGCCAGCTCCTCTTCCACACTCACATCCGCCGCACCGGGGCGGGTTGACTCACCGCCGACATCAATGATGGTCGCCCCGGCATTAATCATCAGATTGGCATGTTTAACCGCCTCAATCAGCGTGTTATGCGTTCCACCATCTGAGAAAGAGTCCGGCGTGACGTTAAGGATCCCCATCACATGAGGATGGCTGAGATCCAGTGAAGTGCCCTGGGCATAGAGTTTCATGGTGTTATCCCTGGTATAAATTGATAAGAAAAAACCCCGGAGCAAGCCCCAGGGTTTTCAATAAAACGCAGTCATCAACAACGGTAACTTATTTGTCGCCTAACTGCTCTGACATGGTATTACCTGGGTTCGGCGTGCGCGGTTCATCAACCGGGCGCGGCGCACGAGGTGTGCCATTGTTGTCAGAATTGTTAGAGCCCGGCTCTTCCCAGCCAGCTGGCGGGCGAACATCGCGGCGAGCCATCAGGTCATCAATCTGCGGCGCATCAATGGTCTCATATTTCATGAGCGCATCTTTCATGGCGTGCAGGATGTCCATATTGTCATTCAGGAGCTGACGCGCACGATTGTAGTTACGCTCAATCAATGCTTTCACTTCCTGGTCGATGATACGCGCGGTTTCATCAGACATATGTTTCGCTTTAGCAACGCTACGGCCGAGGAAAACTTCACCCTCCTCTTCCGCGTACAGCAACGGACCGAGTTTGTCGGAGAAGCCCCACTGGGTCACCATGTTACGCGCCAGGTTGGTGGCAACCTTAATATCGTTCGACGCACCGGTAGAAACATGTTCTACACCGTAGATGATCTCTTCTGCCAGACGACCGCCGTACAGCGTGGAGATCTGGCTTTCCAGTTTCTGACGGCTGGCGCTGATCGCGTCCCCTTCAGGCAGGAAGAAGGTCACACCCAGCGCACGTCCACGCGGGATAATTGTCACTTTATGCACCGGATCGTGTTCCGGCACCAGGCGACCGATAATCGCGTGGCCTGCTTCGTGGTAAGCGGTTGATTCTTTCTGCGCTTCCGTCATCACCATGGAGCGACGTTCTGCACCCATCATGATTTTGTCTTTCGCTTTCTCGAACTCAACCATCGACACGACGCGCTTGTTGCCACGAGCAGCAAACAGCGCCGCTTCGTTCACCAGGTTCGCCAGGTCCGCACCGGAGAAGCCAGGCGTACCACGGGCAATGATTGCCGCGTCGATATCCGGCGCCAGCGGTACGCGACGCATATGCACTTTCAGGATTTGTTCACGACCACGGACATCCGGCAAGCCGACCACAACCTGACGGTCGAAACGGCCTGGACGCAGCAGCGCAGGGTCAAGAACGTCCGGACGGTTAGTTGCCGCAATAACGATGATACCTTCGTTACCTTCGAAACCATCCATCTCAACCAGCATCTGGTTCAGGGTCTGTTCACGTTCATCGTGACCACCACCCAGACCTGCGCCACGCTGGCGACCTACGGCATCGATTTCATCGATGAAGATAATGCACGGAGCTGCTTTCTTGGCCTGTTCGAACATGTCACGCACACGAGATGCACCCACACCGACGAACATTTCCACGAAGTCAGAACCTGAAATCGTAAAGAATGGAACCTTCGCTTCACCTGCAATGGCTTTTGCCAGCAGGGTTTTACCGGTACCCGGAGGGCCAACCATCAGGACGCCTTTCGGGATTTTACCGCCCAGTTTCTGGAAGCGGCTCGGCTCGCGCAGATATTCAACCAGTTCCGCGACCTCTTCTTTCGCTTCGTCACAGCCTGCAACGTCAGCAAACGTGGTTTTGATCTGATCTTCTGTCAGCATGCGCGCTTTGCTTTTACCAAACGACATGGCACCTTTGCCACCGCCGCCCTGCATCTGACGCATAAAGAAGATCCAGACGCCGATCAACAGCAGCATCGGGAACCAGGAAATGAAGATAGAAGCCAGCAGGCTCGGCTCTTCTGGTGGTTCACCCACAACCTTGACGTTCTTAGTCAGCAGGTTATCAAGCAGCTTCGGATCGTTTACCGGAATGTAAGTCGTGTAACGGTTACTATCTTTCTTGGTAACGTTAATCTCACGTCCGTTGATACGTGCTTCACGAACCTGGTCGTTGTTGACCTCTTGCAGGAAGGTAGAGTAATCCACCTTACGGCCATTAGACTCGCTGGGCCCAAAGCTCTGGAATACTGACATCAGCACAACGGCAATGACCAGCCAGAGTATTAGGTTTTTCGCCATGTCACTCAAGGGATTAACCTCTTATTACAACTGTGTTAAAAACAGCGTCAGGATACTCTATATCCAGCGTCTTTCAAACTTTCGTCTGAAATCGACCAGTTATGGTTTACGCCCGGTCGCTACAATATACACTTCACGCGAACGTGCGCGAGAAGAGTCCGGCTTACGAACTTTCACCTTCGTAAACAGGGAGCGAATTTCCCTTAGATACTCATCGAAACCTTCGCCCTGGAACACCTTCACAACAAAACTTCCACCCGGCGCTAGCACATCACGACACATTTCTAACGCCAGTTCCACCAGATACATGGCGCGGGGGATATCCACCGCCGGTGTTCCGCTCATGTTTGGTGCCATATCTGACATGACAACCTGAACTTTACTGTCACCCACACGTTCCAGCAGCGCTTTCATAACGAGTTCATCACGAAAGTCGCCCTGAAGAAAGTCCACACCAACGATAGGATCCATAGGTAAAAGATCGCATGCGATGATACGGCCTTTGCCGCCTATCTGCGAGACCACATACTGTGACCAGCCTCCTGGCGCGGCACCGAGATCGACTACCGTCATCCCCGGCTTAAAAAGTTTGTCACTTTGCTGTATTTCATCAAGTTTAAACCAGGCACGGGAACGCAACCCCTTTTTCTGTGCCTCTTGAACATATTTATCGCTAAAGTGTTCCTGTAGCCAGCGACTCGAGCTGGCAGAACGCTTCTTACCTGTCATTTAACTTTCCCATCGGGGCAGAACATCGTTGCCATAAGGCGTAAATTTCCACGCACTATTTGGCGATATATGGGAGATGGCGGTAGAATGACCCGTTTTCAATCCCAACGTAAGCAAAAATATACGATGAATCTGAGTACTAAACAAAAACAGCACCTGAAAGGTCTGGCACATCCGCTCAAGCCGGTCGTTATGCTTGGCAATAATGGTTTGACCGAAGGGGTACTGGCCGAGATTGAACAAGCGTTAGAGCACCATGAACTTATCAAGGTGAAAGTCGCGTCTGAAGATCGCGAAACCAAAACCTTGATCGTGGACGCTATCGTGCGCGAAACCGGCGCCTGTAATGTACAGGTCATCGGTAAAATGCTGGTGCTTTATCGCCCGAGTAAAGAACGCAAAATCTCGCTGCCACGCTAAGAATATCCTAAAGTCAAACACAAAACCTGTGTAAAACGAGGGATTTCCCGCAGGCAGGAGAGCAAAATGCCATGCTCTCTTCGTTGATAAAAGGCCGCTATGCGGCCTTTTTCCTTTCTTTACAATACATCAACATCTTGAGCACTTACAGGTATTCTACTTTAGTGATCTCATATTCCACTTCGCCGCCAGGGGTTTTAATCACCACGACGTCATCCTGTTCTTTGCCAATCAGGCCACGTGCAATCGGCGAGTTGACGGAAATCAGGTTCTGTTTGAAGTCCGCTTCGTCATCGCCAACGATGCGCCATGTCTGCTCTTCGTCGTTATCAAGGTTCAGAACGGTGACCGTCGCGCCAAAGACGACACGACCGTTATTCGGCATTTTGGTGACATCAATGATCTGCGCGTTCGACAGCTTCGCTTCAATGTCTTTGATACGACCTTCGCAGAAACCCTGCTGCTCACGCGCCGCGTGATATTCCGCATTTTCTTTCAGGTCACCGTGTTCACGCGCTTCGGCGATAGAGGCGATAATTTCAGGACGGCGCACAGATTTCAGAAAATCCAGCTCTTCGCGTAATTTTTCTGCACCACGTAAGGTCATCGGAATCGCTTGCATTTGTTATACCTCTTGAACATTCCTGTAGGGGGCGATCGCTGTGCCCCGGCTGTTAAGCCTGCCCCGGTATGGCGTCATACCCGGACCAGAAGCAAAAAAATACCGACCCGGACATAAGGTCCAGGTCAGCTACAATTCTTAATTTGATACTCATTTTACCCTGGAGTTCCCTATGGGTCATCGTTTACTTTTCAGGGCATTGCGCCGTAGTATGACGGCTTGTTTCCAGGTTGTTAGCGCGAGATTATGCGATTTTCCAGATTTATCATCGGATTGACTACCAGCGTAGCGTTCAGCGTCCAGGCCGCGAACGTTGACGAGTACATCAACCAGCTCCCTGCCGGAGCCAACCTTGCCCTTATGGTTCAGAAGGTCGGCGCCCCGACTCCCGCCATTGATTATCATAGTCAGCAAATGGCGCTTCCTGCCAGTACGCAGAAAGTCATTACCGCGCTGGCGGCCTTAATTCAGCTTGGCCCAGACTTCCGCTTTACCACTACGCTGGAAACCAAAGGCAGCATTGATGCGGGCGTATTGAAAGGTGACTTAGTGGCGAGATTTGGCGCCGATCCGACGCTAAAACGTCAGGATATTCGCAATATGGTGGCGAACCTGAAAAAAGCAGGCGTCACGCAAATCACCGGAAACGTCCTGATTGATACCTCCGTTTTTGCCAGTCACGATAAAGCGCCGGGTTGGCCCTGGAACGACATGACCCAGTGTTTCAGCGCACCGCCTGCGGCCGCGATTGTCGATCGAAACTGCTTCTCGATTTCGCTCTACAGTGCGCAAAAAGCGAACGATTTAGCCTATATTCGCGTGGCGTCTTACTATCCGGTCACCATGTTCAGTCAGGTTCGCACCCTCGCGCGCGGTTCAGCGGAAGCGCAATATTGTGAGCTGGACGTGGTTCCTGGCGATTTAAACCGCTTCACGCTGACCGGTTGTTTGCCGCAGCGCGCCGAGCCCCTCCCACTGGCGTTTGCCATCCAGGACGGCGCCAGTTATGCCGGAGCAATCCTGAAAGATGAGTTAAAACAAGCCGGTATTACCTACAGCGGAACATTGTTACGCCAGACGCAGGTCAACGAGCCGGGTACTGTTGTGGCGAGCAAGCAATCAGCACCGCTGCACGATCTGCTTAAGATTATGCTGAAAAAGTCGGACAACATGATTGCCGATACCGTCTTTCGTATGATTGGTCACGCGCGCTTCAATGTACCGGGAACGTGGCGCGCAGGTTCCGATGCCGTACGTCAGATCCTGCGTCAGCAAGCGGGGGTTGATATTGGCAATACAATTATTGCCGACGGTTCCGGTCTGTCGCGCCATAACCTCATTGCACCGGCGACCATGATGCAGGTGCTGCAATACATCGCACAGCATGACAATGAACTGAACTTCATCTCTATGCTGCCGCTGGCAGGCTATGACGGTTCTCTACAGTACCGCGCAGGTCTGCATCAGGCGGGCGTCGACGGTAAGGTCTCCGCGAAAACGGGGTCATTGCAGGGCGTGTATAACCTGGCGGGCTTTATTACCACCGCCAGCGGGCAACGGATGGCGTTCGTACAATATCTGTCGGGTTATGCGGTAGAACCTGCCGATCAACGTAACCGTCGCATTCCGCTGGTTCGATTTGAAAGCCGATTGTACAAAGATATTTATCAGAATAACTGAGTCAGCAGAAACAAAAACCCCGGCAACATGGCCGGGGTTTGCTTGAGATTAACGCTTATAGATGAATTCGACGCCTTCTTCGTCGTCTTCGTCCCAGTCGTCATCCCAGTCATCTTCCGCTTCTTCTTCCACTTCAGCGATTTGCTGGCGATGATAATCATCCCACATGAATTCCACTTTCTCTGGCTGCTTCGCTTCTTCCGCCTGAGTAATTGGGTTCTCGATGATAAAGGTCATCACATCCCAGCAGAGATCTTTCACGCCCAGCTGACTGGCGGCGGAGATCAGGTAGTATTTATCTTCCCAGCCCAGCGCCTGCGCGATAGCTTTGGCTTTTTCTTCCGCTTCGGCTTTGTCCAGCAAATCGATCTTGTTGAACACTAACCAGCGAGGTTTAGCCGCCAGATCCTGACTGTATTTTTCCAGCTCGCCGATGATGATCCGCGCATTCTCTACCGGATCGGAACCGTCAATCGGATCGATGTCGATGAGATGCAACAATACGCGGCAACGCTCAAGGTGTTTCAGGAAACGGATACCCAGACCGGCACCTTCCGCAGCGCCTTCAATCAGTCCGGGAATGTCCGCCACCACGAAGCTCTTCTCGTTATCCATACGGACAACGCCGAGGCTCGGCACCAACGTAGTAAACGGATAATCCGCCACTTTCGGTTTCGCCGCAGAGACCGCGCGGATAAAGGTGGATTTACCCGCATTTGGCATCCCCAGCATGCCCACGTCCGCCAGCAGCATCAGCTCCAGCAGCAGGTCACGCTTGTCACCCGGCGTCCCCATCGTTTTCTGACGTGGCGTACGGTTGACGGAAGATTTAAAACGGGTGTTACCCAGGCCATGCCAGCCGCCTTTTGCGACCATCAGACGCTGGCCGTGCTTAGTCATGTCGCCCATGGTTTCGCCCGTGCCCTGGTCGATCACACGCGTACCTACCGGCACTTTAATAGTGACATCTTTCCCGCGTTTACCGGTACAGTCACGGCTGGCGCCATTCTGACCGCGCTCAGCGCGGAATGATTTCTCAAAACGGTAATCGATCAGCGTGTTCAGGTTTTCGTCAGCTTCCATCCAGACGTCGCCACCATCACCACCATCGCCACCGTCCGGGCCGCCTTTCGGGATATATTTTTCACGGCGGAAGCTTACGCAACCATTACCGCCATCACCTGCAACGACCAAAATCGTTGCTTCATCAACAAACTTCATTTTACTCTCCGTAAATCATTCGCCTGAGCGGGGCTGCGATACCACCGATTCATGCTTACGTAATCCGCCCCAAATACGATGACCAATGGCGGAGTACATCGCGCCCGCAACCACGACAAACGCACCGAGATAACCTAAAAGGTTTAACATCGGTCTGGCGAAGAAATCGGGCCAGGCCATAGATAAAAGATCTGAAAATAACAGCGTAAACAGCGGCGTGAGCGTGATTAATGCACTCACCTGAGCTGCCTGCCAACGCGCCATCGCTTCCGCCAGGGCGCCATATCCTACCAGCGTATTCAGCCCACAGAAAATCAAACAAGCAAGCTGCCAGTCATTGAGCTGGGCTATCACGCCAGGCTTTGCCAGCGGCAATAGCGCTATCGTACATAAAGTGTACAGTAAAAACAGGATCTGCGGTGACGCCAGCCGCCGCAATAACACCTTTTGCGCGACGCCATAACTGACCCAGACCATCGCCGCACCGACGCCAAAAATGACACCCCAGGTGTAATCCGTCAGTTTGGTAAAAATTTCGATCAGACTGGTGTTAAAGAACATCACCAGGCCACTCAGCAGCATTATCGCGCCGACAATCTGCGTACCGCGCATTTTCTCTTTAAGAATAAATACGCTTGCGACCATCATCCCCACTGGCGACAGTTGACCGATCACCTGCGAAGCCGTCGGGCTCAAATACTGCAGGGAAGAGCTGAACAGAATAAAGTTTCCAAAGAGTCCAGCGGTAGCAATTGCCAACAGGATCAGCCAGCGCGCTTTGCGAAAAATTCGCAACGGCGGCAGCTTACGCTTCGCGGCCAGAATCGCGCCGAGGCCAATACTGGCGATTAAAAAACGGTAAAACACGATGGTAGGAGGTTCCATCACCTCCAGCACCTGTTTCATAGCAATTGGCAAAGCGCCCCAACAAATCGCGGTCGTGAGTGCCAAAAGAATACCAATGCCAGCCTGCTGCTTCATGCCCGTTTTCCCTGCAAGGGCTCGTTATCCCATACAAACGGTTTCACGAGCATATTTACCGGTCATCGAATGTAAAAAGCCCCGCAACAAGGTGCGGGGCTTTTATCCGTTACCGGACCACGAAAAACTTACTCAGCAACGATGCTGATGTATTTACGGTTGTTCGGGCCTTTAACTTCAAATTTCACTTTACCGTCTGCTTTCGCAAACAGAGTGTGGTCACGACCGCAACCTACGTTAGTGCCCGCGTGGAACTTGGTACCACGTTGACGAACGATGATGCTACCCGCCAGAACGGATTCGCCACCGAAACGCTTAACGCCAAGGCGTTTAGCTTCTGAATCGCGACCGTTACGAGTGGAGCCGCCAGCCTTTTTATGTGCCATTTAAATCTCTCCTCAGGTCTTAGGCGCTGATGCCAGTAATTTTCACATCAGTGAACCACTGACGATGGCCCTGCTGCTTACGATAGTGTTTACGACGACGAAACTTAACGATTTTAACTTTCTCGCCACGACCGTGAGCAACAACTTCAGCTTTGATAACGCCGCCATCAACGAAAGGAACGCCGATTTTGACATCTTCACCGTTTGCGATCATCAGAACTTCAGCGAATTCAATAGATTCGCCAGTTGCGATGTCCAGCTTTTCCAGGCGAACGGTCTGACCTTCGCTTACTCGGTGTTGTTTACCACCACTTTGGAAAACCGCGTACATAAAAAACTCCGCTTCCGCGCACACCTTTTCAATGATTCAGAGCGCGCTATAAATATTCACAATAGGGCGCGAATATTACGCAAAACGTGAGCCTTTGACAAGTGCTACAGTCAATACATGAAGAAAAAAAACACAACGTGTACGGTAACGTTTATCTGCGGCGTTTTTTCAGTACAATCAGCATATATTTCTAACCCTAAACCCTAAGTTACCTTGCCGCATGATGAGGTAAACGGGGCGAAAAGCCCGGCTTTTGCGATGAATTTAGAAAAAATCAATGAGTTAACCGCGCAAGATATGGCGGGTGTCAATGCGACAATCCTTGAACAGCTTAATTCCGACGTCCAACTGATCAATCAGTTAGGCTATTACATTGTCAGCGGTGGCGGTAAACGCATTCGTCCGATGATCGCCGTCCTCGCCGCGCGCGCCGTTGGCTATCAGGGAAACGCCCATGTCACGATCGCGGCGCTGATAGAATTTATTCACACTGCAACCCTGCTTCATGACGATGTGGTGGATGAATCTGATATGCGCCGGGGTAAAGCGACGGCGAACGCCGCGTTTGGCAATGCTGCCAGCGTGCTGGTTGGTGATTTTATCTATACCCGCGCTTTCCAGATGATGACCAGCCTCGGCTCGCTGAAAGTGCTGGAAGTGATGTCTGAAGCCGTGAACGTTATTGCTGAAGGTGAAGTCCTGCAGTTAATGAACGTTAACGACCCGGACATTACGGAAGAAAGCTATATGCGGGTGATCTACAGTAAAACAGCGCGTCTGTTTGAAGCCGCAGCGCAGTGTTCCGGTATCCTTGCAGGTTGTAGCGAAGCGGAGGAAAAAGGGCTGCAGGACTATGGTCGCTATCTGGGCACCGCATTCCAGTTGATTGACGATCTGTTGGATTATAACGCCGATGGCGAGCAGCTCGGTAAAAATGTCGGCGATGACCTGAACGAAGGCAAACCTACGTTACCGCTGCTGCATGCGATGCGCAACGGCACGCCTGAGCAAGCGCAAATGATTCGTAGCGCTATTGAACAAGGCAATGGCCGACACCTTCTGGAACCGGTGCTGGAAGCGATGAACGCCTGCGGCTCACTGGAATGGACACGCCAGCGTGCGGAAGAAGAGGCTGACAAAGCCATCGCCTCGCTGCAAGTGCTGCCGGATTCCCAATGGCGCGAAGCGTTGATCGGCCTGGCACATATCGCTGTCCAGCGTGACCGTTGATGACAAGGGAATCATCCCGCCAGGCCGTGCGGGATGATTCCAGAAAGCTCTGGTAAAAACCATCCCACCTCTCTTTTCCTTTGCAATCAGCGCAATAATCCTTAATAAATTCTGAATATATAAACTCTTTACTCGAACTTATTAGAACATCAGTTCTCTGAGCGTATAGTGTCTTCTACAGGTTAAATGTTCAAATCAACAATGAAGACCACGAGCGAGGGGAAAATGGAGAGCAAACTCATTGACTGGCATCCGGCAGATATCATTGCCGGGTTACGTAAAAAAGGAACATCCATGGCTGCCGAATCGCGCAGACATGGATTAAGTTCCTCCACGCTGGCAAACGCTTTAACCCGACCATGGCCGAAAGGCGAGTTGATTATTGCGAAAGCACTCGGGACGGAACCCTGGGTGATCTGGCCGTCACGCTACCATGATGCCAAAACACACGAATTCATCGACAGGACGCGTCTGATGCGGGCTGCGCGCCGGGAAAAGCAGGATGTAGAGTAAGGCATAAAACAGTAGCCCCGCACAGCGCCTCGGGGCTACGCAATATCATTCAATTATTCGGCTTTCACGCGCTCGATATTGGCGCCCAGCGCACGCAGTTTATCTTCGATACGCTCGTAACCGCGATCGATATGATAAATACGATCAACAACCGTCGTTCCTTCCGCGATACAGCCCGCCAGTACCAGACTAGCAGATGCACGGAGATCCGTCGCCATTACCTGCGCACCGGAAAGTTTATCAACACCATGACAAATCACGGTATTGCTTTCGATTTCTGCGTGAGCACCCATACGACTCAGTTCAGGCACGTGCATAAAGCGATTTTCAAACACGGTTTCCGTGATGAACCCTGTCCCTTCCGCCACCAGGTTCAGCAGCGTGAACTGGGCTTGCATGTCTGTCGGAAATGCCGGATGCGGCGCGGTGCGCACGTTGACAGCTTTCGGACGTTTACCGTGCATGTCGAGGCTGATCCAGTCTTCACCCACTTCGATATCCGCGCCGGCATCGCGCAGTTTCGCCAGTACCGCGTCCAGCGTATCCGGCTGCGCGTTACGGCAGATGATTTTGCCGCGAGAAATCGCCGCTGCCACCAGGAAAGTCCCGGTTTCGATACGGTCCGGCAATACACGATAGACACCGCCGCCCAGACGTTCTACGCCCTCAATGGTGATACGATCGGTACCCTGGCCGGAAATTTTCGCTCCCAGCGTAATCAGGAAGTTGGCCGTGTCGACAATTTCTGGTTCACGTGCGGCGTTTTCAATGATGGTGGTGCCTTCCGCCAGGGTGGCGGCACACATGATGGTGACCGTTGCGCCAACGCTGACTTTATCCATAACGATATGCGCACCTTTCAGGCGGCCATCCACAGAGGCTTTCACATAGCCTTCTTCCAGCGTGATCGTGGCGCCTAGTTGCTCCAGACCGGTGATATGCAGGTCAACCGGACGTGCACCGATCGTGCAACCGCCAGGCAGAGAAACCTGACCCTGACCAAAACGGGCTACCAGCGGTCCCAGGGCCCAGATCGATGCGCGCATGGTTTTCACCAGTTCATACGGAGCGCAGAAAACATTTACCTCGCGGGCATCGATGTGCACGGAGCCATTGCGTTCCACTTTCGCGCCAAGCTGGCCCAGCAGTTTCATCGAGGTATCAACGTCCTTCAATTTCGGGACGTTCTGGATCTCTACCGGCTCTTCTGCCAGCAGTGCAGCAAAAAGGATCGGCAGAGCGGCGTTTTTCGCGCCAGAAATTGTGACTTCGCCCTGGAGCCGGGTTGGCCCCTGTACACGAAATTTATCCATGATGTTGTTCTCAGTTAAAATTCATCGTCGTTACCGGTGCGTCACCCGTAACTCAAAAACCATTTAGTTTGCGATCGCGCGCCCACTCTGCGGGGGTATATGCTTTGATCGACAGGGCATGAATGCGGTTGTCGGCAATGTACTCCATCAGCGGCGCGTAAACCGACTGCTGCTTCTTCACCCGGCTCATGCCGTCAAACATCTCACCCACGGCAATAACCTGAAAGTGACTGCCATCGCCAGAGACGTGGACTTCCTGGAGGGAGAGTGCGTTCATTAGCACGCTCTGAATTTCATTATTTTCCATGGGCTCTTCATTCGTCAGATTGAGAAAACAGCCCAACATCTTAGAGCAAAGTTGCGCTGTCATAAATAAGCAAGAAGATAAGCGGCTAAATCACCGCAGCAAAAAGCCGGATGGCGACGCTAGCGCGTCTTATCCGGCCTACGAAAATAATAAGAAGTGTAGGCCGGATAAGGCGTCTACGCCGCCATCCGGCATGGATTACAGGCGGGGAAGCACGTCAGCCGGCAAATTATAGAGTTTCGCCAGAGTATAGACTTTGTCGTTCACCCCCGTCAGCGACACCTCGTTGCCCTGCTTTTTTGCCAGACTGATGAGATGAACCAGCAACGCCAGTCCCCCTGTATCCACTCGGGAAACCTGGCTGAGATCGATACAGGTCACGCCCGTCATCGCCTCGACGCGCGCATCCCATAAGGGATTCAGCACGTCCTGGTCCAGTTCTCCCACCAGCGCCAGTTTGTCACCGTCACGCGTCCAGTTGAGTGACTGGGTCATTACTTCTTCTCTTCCAGCGTGATTTTTTGCTGCGCGATAGATTTCAGTTGCGCCGTCAGACCATCGATTCCTTTAGTACGCAGCAGATCGCTCCACTCATTCTGTTTGGTGGTGATCATGCTGACGCCTTCGGCAATCATGTCATAGGCCTGCCAGTGACCCGTCTGCGTGTTTTTACGCCACTGGAAATCCAGACGTACCGGAGGACGACCGTTTGGATCGAGGATCGTCACGCGGATCGGAACGATGGTCGCATCGCCCAACGGTTGTTCCGGAGCAATCTGGTACGTCTGGCCGTGATACATCGCCAGCGCCTGACCGTAAGCCTGTTTCAGGTATTCACGAAACGCGGCGAAATAGGCTTCACGCTGCGCCGGCGTGGCCTCTTTGTAGTAACGGCCCAACACCAGCGCACCAGCATATTTCACCTGCACATACGGCAGCAGCTCCTGGTCAACCACATCACGCAGATAGTCCGGATTAGAACGGATTTTCGGCTGTTCGTTTTTCAGGCGGTCGAAGGTTTTCTGCGCCGCTTCATCCATCAACTTGTAAGGATTGGTTTGATCGGCTGCAATGGCGGTGCTCAGCGGTGCAATCACCAGCAGAGCCACCATCATTAAACGCTTAAGCATAATTCGATTCTCCTGAGATTAATTCGTTGTGCCCGCAGGCCCAGTGGCTTCATTATGGCCTTCGTTCGGTGCCGACGCATCGCCAGAATTCTTATTGTCATCGCCTTTACTGTTGCTGTTGTAAAGGAACTGACCAATCATGTCTTCCAGCACCATCGCGGATTTGGTGTCCTGGATTGTGCCGCCATCTTTGAGGATAGACGTTCCCAGCTCAGGATCTTCAAAACCGACGTTCAGCGCCAGATACTGTTCCCCCAGCAGACCCGACGTGCGGATGCTCAGAGAACTGGTATCAGGGATGTGGTTATAGCGCTCTTCGATGTCCAGCGTCACGCGCGGTAAATAGGTCTTTGGATCCAGGGAGATGTCCGCCACGCGCCCCACCACCACGCCACCGATACGCACCGGCGAGCGCACTTTCAGGCCGCCGATATTATCGAATGTCGCGTAAATCGTGTAGGTCGGTTCTGTACGCATAGAGGTCACGTTGGCCGCCTTCAGGCAGACAAACAGCGCGGCCAGCAATGCGGCTAACAAGAAGATCCCCACCCAAATTTCATTTTTTTTCGTTTGCATGAACTCAATTCCCAAACATCAATGCGGTCAGTACAAAGTCCAGACCCAGAACGGCCAGCGACGAATGCACAACGGTGCGTGTGGTTGCCCGGCTGATTCCCGCCGAGGTCGGAATCGCATCATACCCATTGAACAATGCAATCCAGGTGACCGTGATAGCGAACACCACGCTTTTAATCAAACAGTTGACCAGATCCAGACGCCAGTCGACGGCATTCTGCATCGCAGACCAGAAGAAGCCAGCATCAATCCCCTTCCAGCTTACGCCGACCAGAGAACCGCCCCAGATCCCGACGGCCACAAACAAAATCGTCAGCAGCGGCAGAGAAATCACGCCCGCCCAGAAACGCGGAGAGATCACCCGGCGCAGTGGATCGACGGCCATCATTTCCATACTGGAAAGCTGCTCCGTCGCGCGCATCAGGCCAATTTCAGCGGTCAACGCAGAGCCCGCACGCCCCGCAAACAGCAGCGCGGCGACGACCGGACCGAGTTCACGCAGCAGCGACAACGCCACTAACATCCCCAGACTGGTTTCCGCACTGTAGGTGGTGAGTACCAGATAGCCCTGCAAACCCAGCACCATGCCGATAAACACGCCAGAGACAATAATAATGAGCATCGACAGGACGCCCACATTATAAAGCTGGCGCACCAGCAGTGGCGCGTGTTTACGAAATTCCGGTTTGCCGACCAGCGCATTGAACAACATTAACCCGGCACGCCCGAACGTTCTGAGGGTTTTAATCCCCTTATGTCCCAGCGTTGCCAGTGCATTTAACAGCATGAGTGGCTTAACTCCCTGTTCCGAGTAAATCAGAGTGATAATCGCCCGCAGGATAGCGGAACGGGACCGGCCCGTCTGCAATGCCATCCAGGAACTGACGCACACGCGGGTCGTCATTCTCTTGCAACGCCTGCGCGCTGCCGTGGGCCACAATCTTTTTGTCCGCCATAATCCAGGCGTGATCGGCAATGCTCAGGACCTCAGGCACATCGTGAGAGACCACGATACAGGTCACGCCCAGCGCACTGTTTAATTCTGAAATCAGTTTGACCAGCACACCCATGGTGATCGGATCCTGGCCGACAAACGGCTCATCAAACATGATGAGATCCGGTTCCAGCGCAATGGCGCGCGCTAACGCCGCCCGGCGCGCCATCCCACCAGACAGCTCTGAGGGCATCAGTTTTGCCGCCCCGCGCAGACCGACCGCTTCCAGTTTCATCATCACCGTGCTTTTCAGTAACGGTGCGGGAAGCGTGGTATGTTCGTGCAGCGGATAGGCAACGTTATCAAACACGTTCATATCGGTGAACAGCGCCCCCGACTGAAACAGCATACTCATCCGTTTACGTACCGTGTAGAGGCGCGAGCGAGACATCTCAGGAATGTTCTCGCCATCAAACAGGATCTCTCCTTTATCAGGCGGAATTTGTCCGCCAATCAGGCGCAACAGCGTCGTTTTACCGATGCCTGATGGCCCCATGATCGCGGTGATCTTTCCACGCGGCACGGTCAGGGAGATATTATCGAAAATGCAGCGATCGCCACGCGTAAAGCTGACATCGCGCATATCGACTAAATTCGCCACAGACTCACCCATTGATTCATCCTTCGTGTTGCTTGTTGATCTGAGCATGGCGCTGAATTTGACCATGAACCCATCATATTTACAGAATATTACCTGCCCTGGTTAGCGAAAGCTGGCATTTGTTTTACTTTTTAGCTGCATAAAGTCAAAATTAAGACTTCGTTACGGTTTCCAGACGATCCCGGTGGACCGGCGAGTATACCTGAAGAAAGGACTTTAGATGCTTTTAGCAACGGCGCTGTTAATCATTGGTTTATTATTGGTCGTCTACGGCGCCGACCGCCTGGTATTTGCCGCGTCAATCCTGTGCCGAACGTTCGGGATCCCGCCGCTGATTATCGGTATGACGGTAGTCAGTATAGGCACATCTCTGCCTGAAATTATTGTTTCTGTCGCCGCCTCTCTGCACGGGCAGTTAGATTTAGCTGTCGGCGCCGCGCTCGGCTCTAACATTACCAACATTTTATTGATCCTTGGCCTTGCCGCGTTGATCCACCCTTTTACCGTGCATTCCGATATTCTGCGTCGCGAATTACCGCTAATGTTGCTGGTTAGCGTGGTAGCCGGATCCGTACTCTTTGACGGACAACTCAGCCGCAGCGATGGTATCTTTCTTTTACTGTTGGCCGTGTTATGGCTGCTGTTCATTGTTAAAATCGCCCGTCTCGCTGAGCGTCAGGGCAATGACAGCCTCACCCGGGAACAGGTTGCCGAGTTGCCGCGCGAAGGCGGGCTACCGGTGGCGTTTTTATGGCTGGGCATTGCGCTGATTATCATGCCAATGGCCACCCGAATGGTGGTGGATAACGCCACGGTGATTGCCAATTATTTCGCGATGAGCGAACTGACAATTGGTCTGACGGTAATCGCAATTGGCACCAGCCTGCCTGAACTGGCTACCGCTATTGCTGGCGTGCGCAAAGGTGAGAACGATATCGCGGTGGGCAATATCATCGGCGCGAACATTTTTAACCTCACCATTGTCCTCGGCCTTCCCGCTCTGATTACGCCGGGTGATGTCAACCCGCTGGCGTTCAGCCGTGACTACAGCGTGATGCTGCTGGTGAGCATCATCTTTGCATTACTCTGCTGGCGGCGTCCCCGCCAGTCCGGTCGCGGCGCGGGCGCGCTGTTGACCGGCGGTTTTATCGTATGGCTGGCGATGTTGTATTGGCTATCGCCACTTCTCGTTGGATAACTGGAAACAGACATATGTCGCACTTAGCGTTACAACCGGGTTTTGACTTTCAGCAAGCCGGCAAAGAAGTTCTGGCAATTGAACGTGAAGGCTTGGCGGAGCTCGATCAGTACATCAACCAGGATTTCACGCTCGCTTGTGAAAAAATGTTCAACTGCACCGGCAAAGTGGTGGTGATGGGCATGGGGAAATCGGGGCATATAGGCCGCAAAATGGCCGCGACCTTTGCCAGCACCGGAACCTCGTCATTCTTCGTTCATCCTGGCGAAGCCGCCCACGGCGATCTGGGAATGGTGACCTCGCAGGATGTCGTGATTGCCATCTCCAACTCCGGGGAATCCAGCGAGATCGCGGCCCTGATTCCGGTTCTTAAGCGACTGCAGGTTCAGCTCATCTGCATCACCGGTCGACCAGAAAGCAGCATGGCGCGTGCTGCGGATGTCCATCTGTGTGTTAAAGTACCGCAAGAAGCCTGTCCGCTTGGACTGGCTCCGACCAGCAGCACCACCGCCACATTAGTGATGGGCGATGCGCTGGCGGTGGCGTTGTTAAAGGCGCGCGGATTTACCGCGGAGGATTTCGCGTTATCGCATCCGGGCGGCGCCTTGGGGCGTAAACTGCTGCTACGCGTGAACGATATTATGCATACGGGTGATGAGATCCCGCATGTCACCAAAGAAGCCAGCCTGCGCGATGCGCTGCTGGAAATCACCCGCAAGAACCTCGGCATGACCGTGATTTGCGATGAAGCGATGAAGATCGACGGTATCTTCACCGACGGTGATTTACGTCGCGTCTTTGATATGGGCGTTGACGTGCGCCAGCTCGGTATTGCCGACGTGATGACGCCTGGGGGCATTCGTGTGCGTCCAGGAATTCTGGCGGTCGATGCCCTGAACTTAATGCAGTCCCGCCATATCACCTCCGTGATGGTTGCCGATGGCGACCAGTTACTGGGTGTGTTACATATGCATGATCTCCTGCGTGCAGGCGTTGTGTAGAAATTCAAGGATAACGAGAAATGAGCAAAGCAGGTGCGTCGCTTGCGACCTGTTATGGACCCGTCAGCGCGGACGTCATCGCCAAGGCAGAGAATATCCGTCTGCTGATTCTTGATGTCGATGGCGTGCTGTCGGATGGCCTGATTTATATGGGCAACAACGGTGAAGAACTGAAGGCTTTTAACGTCCGTGACGGTTACGGGATCCGTTGTGCGCTGACGTCTGATATTGACGTCGCCATCATTACCGGACGAAAGGCTAAACTAGTAGAAGAAAGGTGTACCACACTGGGTATCACGCACCTGTATCAGGGGCAGTCGGACAAGCTGGTCGCCTTTTACGATCTGCTGGCAAAGCTTGAGATTGCACCGGAAAACGTAGCCTACGTCGGTGACGATCTGATTGACTGGCCGGTAATGGAAAAAATTGGCCTGAGCATTGCCGTTGCGGATGCGCATCCGTTACTGCTTCCGCGCGCGGATTATGTCACGAAGATCGCGGGCGGGCGCGGCGCGGTACGAGAAGTCTGTGATTTATTATTACTGGCGCAGGGTAAGCTTGATGAGGCCAAAGGGCAATCGATATGAGTAAAGCCAGACGTTGGGTTATCATTCTCCTGTCATTGGCCGTGCTGGTGCTGATTGGGATTAACCTGGCCGATAAAGACGACACGGCGCAGGTGGTCGTGAATACAAGCGATCCGACCTATAAGAGCGAGCATACGGACACCATGGTCTACAGTCCGGAAGGCGCGCTGAGCTATCGTTTGATCGCCCAACATGTTGAATATTATTCCGATCAGGCCGTTTCGTGGTTCACACAACCCGTATTAACGACGTTTGATAAGGACAAGATCCCGACGTGGTCAATCAAAGCGGATAAAGCCAGGCTGACCGAGGATCGGATGCTGTATCTTTATGGTCACGTTGAAGTCAACGCGCTGGTGCCTGACGCTCAACTTCGAAAAATTACCACCGATAACGCACAGATCAATCTGGTGACGCAGGATGTTACCTCTGAAGACCTCGTCACGTTATACGGAACAACTTTTAACTCCAGCGGACTGAAAATGCGCGGCAACTTACGCAGCAAGAACGCCGAGCTGATTGAAAAGGTTAGAACCTCCTATGAAATTCAAAACAAACAAACTCAGCCTTAATCTTGTGCTTGCCAGCTCACTTCTGGCCGCCAGCATTCCGGCGTTCGCCGTCACCGGCGATACCGAACAGCCGATCCACATCGAATCGGACCAGCAGTCTCTGGATATGCAGGGCAACGTTGTGACCTTCACCGGTAATGTCATTGTGACCCAGGGCACTATCAAAATTAACGCCGATAAAGTGGTCGTGACCCGCCCTGGCGGTGAAGAGGGTAAAGAGGTCATTGACGGCTTCGGCAACCCGGCCACGTTCTATCAAATGCAGGACAACGGTAAGCCGGTAAAAGGTCACGCGTCGAAAATGCATTATGAACTGGCGAAAGATTTTGTCGTGCTCACCGGCAATGCATACCTGGAACAGCTCGACAGCAACATCACCGGGGACAAAATTACCTATCTGGTGAAAGAGCAGAAAATGCAGGCCTTCAGTGAGAAAGGCAAGCGTGTGACCACCGTTCTGGTGCCGTCGCAGTTGCAGGATAAAAACCAGACCCCGGCTCAGAAGAAGAGTAACTAATTCGCTATGGCAACATTAACTGCAAAGAATCTGGCGAAGGCCTACAAAGGCCGCCGCGTCGTGGAAGATGTCAGCCTGACCGTCAACTCGGGCGAGATTGTCGGTCTGCTTGGGCCGAACGGTGCGGGTAAAACCACCACCTTCTACATGGTCGTCGGCATTGTGCCGCGTGATGCCGGTAACATCATCATTGATGATGAAGACATCAGTCTGCTGCCGCTGCACGCCCGCGCGCGCCGCGGAATTGGCTATCTGCCGCAGGAAGCGTCGATTTTTCGTCGCCTGAGCGTGTACGATAACCTGATGGCAGTTCTGCAAATTCGTGACGATCTCTCCAGCGAACAGCGTGAAGACCGCGCTAACGAGCTGATGGAAGAGTTCCACATTGAGCATCTGCGCGACAACATGGGGCAGTCGCTCTCCGGGGGGGAACGTCGCCGTGTGGAAATCGCCCGTGCGCTGGCCGCCAACCCTAAATTTATCCTGCTGGACGAACCGTTTGCCGGCGTTGACCCCATATCTGTTATCGATATCAAACGCATTATTGAACATCTGCGTGACAGCGGTCTTGGCGTATTGATTACCGACCATAACGTTCGCGAAACGCTGGCCGTGTGTGAGCGGGCCTATATCGTGAGCCAGGGACACCTGATCGCGCACGGTACGCCAACAGAAATCCTGCAGGACGAACACGTGAAACGCGTATACCTTGGGGAAGACTTCAGACTCTGATAGGGTAGAAGTTTGCGACGTCATAGCGGGAGAAAACAACTCTGAACATGAAGCAAGGTTTGCAACTCAGGCTGAGCCAACAACTGGCGATGACGCCGCAGCTACAGCAGGCAATTCGTCTGCTGCAGTTGTCCACGCTGGAACTGCAGCAGGAACTCCAGCAAGCGCTGGAGAGCAATCCACTGCTGGAGCAAACCGATCTTCACGACGAAGTTGATACCCACGAAACCCAGGACAGCGAAACGCTGGATACCGCCGACGCCCTCGAACAAAAAGAGATGCCGGAAGAGTTGCCGCTCGACGCCAGCTGGGATGAGATCTACACCGCCGGTACGCCTTCAGGCACCAGCGGTGACTACATTGACGATGAGCTACCCGTTTATCAGGGTGAAACCACGCAGACCCTACAGGATTACCTGATGTGGCAGGTGGAACTCACCCCGTTCTCCGATACCGACCGCGCCATCGCCACGTCGATTGTGGATGCGGTTGACGACACCGGTTACCTCACCGTTTCGCTGGACGACATCCTCGAAAGCATGGGCAATGAAGAGGTCGGTCTTGATGAAGTTGAAGCCGTTCTCAAACGTATTCAGCGGTTTGATCCCGTAGGCGTGGCGGCAAAAGATCTGCGTGATTGCCTGCTGATCCAGCTTTCGCAGTTCGACAAGGCGACCCCTTTCCTTGAAGAAGCCCGGTTGATCATCAGCGATCATCTCGATCTGCTGGCGAACCACGACTTCCGTACTCTGATGCGCGTCACACGTCTCAAAGAAGAGGTGCTCAAAGAAGCGGTCAATCTGATCCAATCGCTCGATCCACGCCCCGGGCAGTCGATCCAGACTGGTGAACCGGAATACGTGATCCCTGACGTGCTGGTGCGTAAGCATAACGGCCACTGGATGGTCGAGCTCAACGGAGACAGCCTCCCTCGCCTGCAGATCAATCAGCACTACGCCGCGATGTGCAACGGTGGGCGTAATGACGCCGACAGTCAGTACATCCGCAGTAATTTGCAGGACGCGAAGTGGCTGATTAAGAGTCTGGAGAGCCGCAACGATACCCTGCTGCGCGTCAGCCGTTGTATCGTTGAGCAGCAGCAAGCCTTCTTTGAGCAAGGCGAAGAATTTATGAAACCGATGGTGTTGGCGGATATCGCTCAGGCCGTCGAGATGCACGAATCGACCATTTCTCGTGTGACGACGCAGAAGTATCTGCACAGTCCACGCGGCATTTTTGAACTGAAGTATTTTTTCTCCAGCCATGTGAATACCGAGGGGGGTGGCGAAGCTTCCTCCACCGCGATCCGCGCACTGGTGAAGAAGTTGATTGCGGCGGAAAACCCTGCGAAGCCCCTGAGCGACAGCAAGCTAACATCGATGCTGTCGGAACAAGGCATCATGGTGGCGCGCCGCACCGTTGCGAAGTACCGAGAGTCTTTATCCATTCCGCCGTCAAACCAGCGCAAACAACTGGTTTGACCCAACCGATAAGGAAGACACTATGCAGCTCAACATCACTGGAAACAACGTCGAGATAACAGAAGCCCTGCGTGACTTTGTTAATACCAAGTTCGCCAAACTCGAACACTATTTTGACAGAATCAATCAGGTCTATATTGTGTTAAAGGTGGAGAAGGTCACCCACATCTCGGATGCAACACTGCATGTAAACGGTGGCGAAATTCACGCCAGCGCGGAAGGTCAGGATATGTACGCGGCCATTGATGGCTTAATCGATAAGCTGGCAAGACAGCTCACAAAGCATAAAGATAAACTGAAACAACACTAATTGTCCGGGCAGTTAGCGGGTGCAGGACGGCCTGTTGTGCACAACAACAGGCCATTTGTACAGTTAGCGCTCCGAATTTGTCTCGCCGCGGCGGGGCAAATTCTTAGGTGAAATTATGATAAATAACGATACGACTCTACAACTGAGCAGTGTACTTAACCAGGAATGTACGCGCAGTGCCGTTCACTGCCAGAGCAAAAAACGCGCGCTGGAAATCATCAGTGAACTGGCGGCAAAACAGCTCAGTTTACCGCCGCAGGTCGTTTTTGAAGCGATCCTGACGCGCGAAAAAATGGGCAGTACCGGCATCGGCAATGGGATCGCCATTCCGCACGGTAAGCTTGAAGAAGATACCCTGCGCGCCGTCGGCGTGTTTGTGCAACTGGAAACACCCATCGCCTTCGACGCGATTGATAATCAACCCGTTGATCTGCTTTTTGCCCTGCTGGTACCAGCGGATCAAACCAAAACGCACCTGCATACATTATCGCTGGTGGCTAAGCGTCTGGCAGATAAAACGATCTGCCGTCGACTGCGCGCCGCGCAGAGCGATGAAGAGTTGTATCAAATCATCACTGACACCGAAGGCGGTCAGGATGAAGCATAACTCCCCTTTTGTCGTGGTGAGGAGAAACAGTACATGGTACTGATGATCGTCAGCGGTCGTTCAGGGTCAGGTAAATCTGTCGCCCTGCGCGCGCTTGAAGATATGGGTTTTTACTGCGTGGATAACCTTCCCGTGGTGCTGTTACCCGATCTGGCTCGCACGCTTGCCGAACGCCAGATTTCGGCAGCCGTCAGCATTGATGTACGCAATATGCCGGAGTCGCCGGAAATTTTTGAGCAGGCGATGAACAACCTGCCTGAGGCGTTCTCGCCGCAACTGCTGTTCCTTGATGCCGATCGCAACACATTGATTCGTCGCTACAGCGATACCCGTCGTCTACACCCCCTTTCCAGCAAGAATCTGTCGCTGGAAAGCGCCATCGATCAGGAAAGTGACTTACTGGAACCGCTGCGTTCTCGCGCCGACCTGATTGTCGATACCTCAGAAATGTCGGTGCATGAACTGGCGGAAATGCTGCGGACCCGCCTGTTGGGTAAACGTGAGCGTGAACTGACGATGGTGTTTGAGTCCTTCGGCTTTAAGCACGGGATCCCCATCGATGCCGATTACGTCTTCGACGTCCGCTTTCTGCCGAACCCCCACTGGGACCCGAAACTGCGTCCGATGACCGGTCTCGACAAGCCCGTCGCCGCCTTCCTCGACAGGCACACAGAAGTACACAATTTTATCTACCAGACTCGCAGCTATCTTGAGCTATGGTTACCCATGCTGGAGACCAACAACCGTAGCTATCTAACTGTGGCTATCGGTTGTACCGGCGGGAAACACCGTTCGGTGTATATTGCAGAACAGCTGGCAGACTACTTCCGCTCACGCGGTAAAAACGTACAGTCACGCCATCGTACGCTGGAAAAACGCAAAACATGACCGTGAAGCAAACTGTTGAAATCACGAACAAGCTGGGCATGCATGCTCGCCCAGCAATGAAACTTTTTGAGTTAATGCAGGGATTTGATGCGGAGGTCCTGCTACGAAATGATGAAGGCACCGAAGCGGAAGCCAACAGCGTTATTGCGCTGCTGATGCTGGACTCTGCCAAAGGCCGACAAATTGAGATTGAAGCCTCCGGTCCGCAAGAGGTCGAAGCGCTGGCTGCCGTCATCGCCCTTTTCAATTCGGGTTTCGACGAAGACTAAATTTTCACGCCCGACGAATATCTTCACAGAAAACGCCACCCGGCGTTTTTTTATTTTTTTGCCTCATACCTGTACAAAACGTGCGCTTTTTCACTTAAGACATACCTTAAGAAAACCTTAAGGCAAGTCGTTTAGGTTTCATTTAACTTGAGCGTTCATACTGGATTATTGTCAGTAAATATTTCCAGGATATCACTTATGATTCGTTTATCAGCAGAGACTCCCCTGGGCACCGGACGACATCGTAAATGTTATGCGCATCCGGATGATGCCCAGCGTTGTATTAAGATCGTTTACAACAGTGGTCAGGGCGGCGACAGAGAGACACAGCGCGAACTGAAGTACTATGCGCATCTCTCTCGCTATCTGAAAGACTGGAGTGGTATCCCGCGTTATTACGGCACGGTAGAGACTGACTGCGGAACAGGTTACGTTTACGATGTGATTGCCGATTATGATGGCAAGCCATCCATCACCCTTACCGAATTTGCCAAACAATGTCGTTACGAAGACGATTTTGCCGAGTTGCGTAAGTTGCTGAAGAAGCTAAAACGCTATCTGCGTGATAACCACATCGTGACCATGACGCTAAAACCGCAGAACGTTCTCTGCCACCGAATCAGCGAATCGGAAGTGGTGCCGGTGGTTTGCGATAACATTGGTGAAGGGACATTGATTCCGCTGGCGACATGGTCAAAATGGTTCTGCCAACGTAAGCAGGAAAGATTGTGGCAGCGTTTTATCGCGCAACCGGTACTGGCCGTCGCGCTGGAAAAAGCTCCCCAACCCAAAGAACACGCCGGGCTGTCTCTCTCTTCGCGAGAAGCTTAATCCAGTGCATGGCGGGTCATAAACGACTCGCCGCCCAACTGCCGCATTTGACGCAGTATCCACGCCTGACGGCTACGCACATAGCCTGAGGGCGCTGCGGCCTTAAAGCGCAAGGGATTGGGTAATACGGCAGCCAACAGCGCCGCTTCGGACTGAGTCAATCGGCTGGCCGGTTTACCAAAATAGCGCTGAGCTGCGGCTTCCACGCCAAATACACCCTCACCAAATTCCGCAATATTCAGATATACCGTCAGGATCCTCTTTTTGCTCCAGACAGTTTCAACACCGACCGTAAGCCCGGCTTCCAGCCCTTTACGCAGCCAACTGCGACCATCCCAAAGAAAGAGATTTTTAACAGTTTGCTGTGACAACGTTGAGGCACCGCGAATACGGCTTTCATGGCGTTCATTATGTGACAGCGCTTTTTCGATGGCAGCAACGTCAAAACCCCAGTGGTCCGGGAAGGTCTGGTCTTCTGCGGCAATTACCGCTAACCCCATCCACGGAGAGATCTCATCCATGCTCACCCAGTCGGAATGAGCAACATAGCCAAAGTCACCCTGTAGCCAGGCGCCGATCTGCCGCTCGGCCATTACCGCCGAAAAAGGCACAGGCACCACGCTAAACAGCGCAATGCCACCGCCCCAAAACACGGCGAGGATAATCACGACGCGCAATATCACTCGCCTCAGAAAGGCGAAAACCCCTTTCTTCATTCCGCCAGAACCAGCACGCGTGATACCAGTTTTTCGATACCCATTGCCGCCTGAGCGATATCCTGCGCCAGCATATAGGCAGGCGTAGTGACGATTTTATTGTCTTCATCAACAACGATATCGTCGACCGGGCACGGCACATGCTCCGCCCCCATCTCTTCCAGCACTTCTGCCGTATCGATATCAGTTCCGATTGTCAGACGCAGCGGAAAGTCGAAAATTTTCGGCAGCATGGCCGGTGCGATGCACATAAAACCCAGCGGCTTGCCCGACTGATGCATCGCCAGAGCAAGCGCGGCTAAATCCGGATCAACCCTGCATTCGCTGCCCAGGCTTGCAAAGTTGCTTAAATTTTTAGCCGCGCCAAAACCACCGGGAACAATCAGCGCATCCAGATCCGCTGAGACTGCCTGAGAAAGCGGACAAATATTGCCGCGTGTAATGCGAGCCGCTTCGATCAGTACATTACGGGTTTCCGCCATCGGTTCGCCCGTCAGATGATTAATCACATCGGCCTGCGCTTTGTCAGGCGCAAAGCAGACGGCCTGCGCGCCACTGCGGGCAATGGCCAGCAACGTCAGTACGGCCTCATGAATTTCAGCACCGTCATACACGCCGCATCCACTAAGAACTACGCCTATTTTTTTCATTCAAATGTCCTTTTCGTTACGATCAGCAGCACATTAATAATTGTGATTAAAATGCTACGCTTCACACATTTAACTGATTCATGTAACAAAGCATTTAAGATTTGCTATCTTAAATGCGTGCGGCCCGAATTTGAGTGCTGCGCCTTTAAATCACAATTAACACTTACGGCGCAGCCACGATTTCCCTGGTGTTGGCGCAGTATTCGCGCACCCCGGTCTAGCCGGGGTCATTTTTTTCCAGCGTTTGCCACCCAGGCCTTCAATACTGCAACGTCGTGTTGCCACTCCTGCTTCATCTCTTCAATCCATTCGCCCACGTTATCTTCCCACGCAGGAAGATCGGGTGACTGGATCTGCTGCCCCAGTTGTTGCAGATAACGAAGACCAACGGAACCGGCAGCGCCTTTAATTTTGTGCCCTTCTTCCACCACGCCTTTTTTGTCACGCGCGGTCAGATTGGACTCCAGAACGCTTAAATAGCCCGGCATCATCTTCTCGAACACCGCCAGGCCATCGGTAATTAGCTTCGGCCCCACCAGCTCTATGTACTGTTCCAGCATCGGAATATCTAATAGCGCTTGCGATTTACTGCTCTCTTCAGATTTCACCGTGCACTCCTCCTCGTCTCGGGTATCCCAGTACTTCTTAATCATGGCGGTTAATGCCGGTACTGACAGCGGCTTGCTCAGCACGTCATCCATACCCGCATCCAGATACTCTTTTTTATCTTTCAGGACGTTTGCCGTAAGCGCCACCAGCGGTGGCAGATCTTCACGCGCGTAACGCTGAGTCAGTTCTCGTGAGATATCGAGGCCGGTCATATCCGGCAACTGAATATCCAGCAACACCAGGTCATATTCGCCTGGCGTGAACATCTCCAGCGCCGCTTTCCCGGTCATAGCGACATCTACGCTATTGCCCAGTTTTTCCAGCACCGAGCGCGCCACAATGACGTTCAGTTCGATATCTTCCACCAGCAGAACGTTCAACGCCGGCAGTGGCAAATCGTCATCGTCAAACGCATCTTCGACTTCTTCTGCCACTGCTGGCGCATTCACTGTCAGGGTAAAGACAGAGCCTTTGCCTGGCTGGCTTGCCACGGTGATATCCCCACCCATGTTTTTCGCCAGACGACGCGAGACCGCCAGACCGATACCCGTACCGGTCGCCGGTTTTCCGCCGTGGCTGTCTTTGACCTGATAATACATGGCGAAAATTTTGTCCTGCTCGTCCTGTGGAATGCCAATACCGGAGTCTTCTACTTCAAAATGCAGAATGCTGCCTGCGTCATAACGTACGCGCACGGTCACCTGGCCCTGCTGGGTAAATTTCACCGCGTTGCTGATCAGGTTCCACAGTATCTGGCGCAAACGCGTGCCGTCAGTCACCACTTTATGCGGCAGCGGTAAGGTCGGTTCGAGCACAAAACGCAATCCTTTCTGTTGCGCCTGCAGGCCGGAGAGGTTTTCCAGATCGGCCATAAAGCTCGTGAAATCCACCGGCTGATTATCCAGTTGAACCTTACGCCGCTCCATCTTATCCATATCAATGATATCGTTGAAGATATTCCCCAACGTCACGGCGGAGACATGGATCGTTTTCAGGTATTTTTCCTGTTCGGCCGTCAGATCGGTATCCAGCAGAATGCGGCTCAGGCCGACAATTCCGTTCAGCGGCGTACGCAGTTCGTGGCTGATGGTGGAAATAAAAGTGGTTTTATCGCGGCTGGCGCGCTCAAGCGCATCCTGATAGCGCTTGCGCTCGGTAATATCGCGACCAAAACCCATCAGGCCATGACGTTTACCGACGCGATCGTAATAAGGGACTTTGCGGATTTCAAAACAGGCTTTACGCCCGTCCGGATAATCAAGCCATTGCTCATAGGTCAGCGACACATTATGGCGGAAGACTTTTTCGTCGGTCTCAATGACCTTTTCGGCCGCCTCCGGCGAGTACACGTCAGCAGGCTTTAAATGCACTAACTGCTTTTCGCTTTTGCCAGTGAGCAGTTCCATCGCCCGGTTACAGCCGGAAAACTCTTTATCTTCATTGCGATAAAAAACCAGATCCGGCGAGGCGTCCAAAAAGGAACGCAGGAAGGAGGATTGTTGTTCAAGCTGAATCTGCGCTTCTTCGCGTTCTTTGATCTCAACTTTGAGCTGCTCAAACGTTGACTGGCGTTCCGCCTCTGCCTTTTCGCGGTCGGCAATCTCCTGATTCAGCTGCGAAATATTATCTTTCAGTTGGACGTTGAGCTTAAGGTCGCGCTCACGCATCTCCTCCAGCTTCTGCACCAGCCGGGATAACCGCTGACGAGACTCCTCCAGTTGCTCCACCACCACCGACAAAAAATAGACCGCCCAGGGGGTGATTAACAAACCAAAGAAAATAGAGCGGATGACATCGATCTGTTCGACCCGACCATGCAGCACCATGGTGACCGCCATCTGCACCACAATTGCCAGCACAACGAGCGCTAACGCCAACAGCAGCGAAAAGCGCACCAGACCCAATTTCATCATCAGGTCCACATAGTACTGCGCCAGCATACGAATTTGCTTCATCAGGGATTTCCTTTACGACAACCTGGCACAATAATACTCAATTCTGGGCAAGACGTTAGAGAATGTGCAAGAAATGCGAATGCCCGTCATACTTCAGGTTCCGGGCGGAACCCATGCCCGTCCGAGCGCAGAACCCTGCACGCCGTGCGTATTCAGATAACGATCCAACTCGACCATTCCGGTCCAGCGGTTTTCGCACCACAATGGTGCCAGTAACGTGGGGCGTCGTGCACTGGCAGAAATGCGATGATAAATCACTTCTGGCGGCGTATGCCGGATCATTTCGCCTGCGGTTTGCGTGTAGTCATCCAGTTCGATCCCGTTCAGACGCCCTGCTTCCCAGGCTTTTGCCATAATGCTGCCCTTCACGATATGTAACGGATGCAGTTTGATGCCATCCACTCCGGTGTCAACCACCCGTTCGAGCGTTTGCAGGCATTCCGCTTGCCCTTCTCCCGGCAGGCCGACTATAAGGTGCGAACAAACTTTCAGACCGCGCTCACGGGCAAGGCGGGTCGTGCGTTGGTAACAGGCAAAATCATGGCCGCGATTGATGCGGTGCAGGGTTTTGTCATGCGCGGTCTGCAACCCCAGTTCCAGCCACACTTCGTAGCCCTGGTCTTTATATTCGCAAAGCAGATCGAGCACCGCATCCGGTACGCAGTCGGGGCGTGTTCCCACGCACAACCCGACGATACTGGCCTGGCTGACGGCCTGCTGGTACATCGAGCGCAACACCTGTACTTCAGCAAAGGTACTGGTATAGGCCTGAAAATAGGCCAGATAGCGTTTCGCGCGATTAACCAGATGCGCCTGATGTGCGAGTTGTTCGGCGATCGAATGATGCTGCTGCGCTTCATCCGCAAAAGAGGCAACATTACAGAAAGTACAGCCGCCGCGTCCGATGGTGCCATCGCGATTCGGACAGCTGAATCCGCCGTGAAGCGTCAGTTTATGCACCTTTTGCCCATAACGACGAGAAAGATCCCCACCAAACATATTGACTAATTTCTGTAACTGCATAATCTGATAGACCGCGCCTTGAAAAGAGGCCAAAGCCTGCCATTTTTAGCCCTTGTCGGCGATGACCTGGATCAATCGCCCCGGCAGGCTTTTATCATTTGCATATATATTCGAAATAAACGATATTTCATTCACAACCCAGCCAATTACTTTTCCTTATCCCCGGCCATTTTTTTTATCTTCTGACGTCGATTGCGCAAAAACAGTATCATGAAACGCCATACCACAACAAACCAGCATAAAACACTGCATCTGACGATGAATAAAGCGAAGACATGAGCTAACAAGCGGTTATGACAGTGAGACAGATCACACTCCTCGTCTCGTTTCCAGAACGTTAATTCAATGTCAAAATGATAATATCTTTAATATTTTCATCAATATACATGCTCTATAGCACATTATTTGATAAATAAGATTGCCATTTGACCTGTGTGTGGATTCCCGATAAGTTGGAAATCCGCTGGAAGCTTTCTGGATGAGCGGTGTGCTCATCATATTTATGCAGTAATTGAGATTCCCTCTGACAGCAAGTCCTCAAACTTGTTTGACCTAAGCGCAATGGATGATAAAGAGGGCGAATGCGAGGTAAGCGTATGACACGCAAACCCCGTCGCCATGCTCTTGGTGTGCCCGTGCGCAAACGGTATCGGAAGGGGTCACGCAGAGCCTGGGGAGGTTCACTGATATGTTGTACGATAAATCCCTTGAGAAGGATAACTGTGGTTTCGGCCTGATCGCCCACATAGAAGGCGAACCTAGCCACAAGGTGGTGCGTACCGCCATACACGCACTGGCCCGTATGCAGCACCGTGGCGCAATCCTCGCTGATGGTAAAACCGGCGACGGTTGTGGTCTGCTGCTGCAAAAACCTGACCGCTTCTTCCGCATCGTTGCGCAAGAGCGCGGCTGGCGTTTAGCCAAAAACTACGCGGTCGGCATGATCTTCCTGAACAAAGATCCTGAACTGGCCGCAGCATCTCGCCGTATTGTCGAAGAAGAGCTTCAGCAAGAAACTCTGTCGATTGTTGGCTGGCGCGATGTGCCGACCAACGAAGGCGTACTGGGCGAAATCGCCCTCTCCTCCCTGCCGCGTATTGAACAAATTTTTGTGAATGCGCCTGCGGGCTGGCGTCCACGTGATATGGAACGTCGTCTGTTCATCGCCCGCCGCCGTATTGAAAAACGCCTGCAGGAAGACAAAGACTTCTACGTCTGTAGCCTGTCAAACCTGGTCAACATCTATAAAGGTCTGTGTATGCCGGCGGATCTGCCGCGCTTTTACCTGGACCTCGCGGATCTGCGTCTGGAATCAGCCATTTGCCTGTTTCACCAGCGCTTCTCCACGAACACCGTGCCGCGCTGGCCGCTGGCACAGCCGTTCCGCTATCTGGCGCACAACGGCGAAATCAACACCATTACCGGTAACCGCCAGTGGGCTCGCGCCCGTACTTATAAATTCCAGACCCCGCTAATCCCGGATCTGCACGACGCCGCGCCGTTCGTTAACGAAACCGGCTCCGACTCCAGTTCTATGGATAACATGCTGGAACTGCTGCTGGCGGGCGGGATGGACATCATCCGCGCCATGCGTCTGCTGGTGCCGCCCGCCTGGCAGAACAACCCGGATATGGACCCGGATCTGCGCGCCTTCTTCGACTTTAACTCCATGCATATGGAGCCGTGGGACGGCCCGGCCGGTATCGTCATGTCCGACGGGCGTTTCGCAGCCTGTAACCTCGACCGTAATGGTCTGCGTCCGGCGCGCTATGTCATCACTAAAGACAAGCTGATCACCTGCGCGTCTGAAGTGGGGATCTGGGACTACCAGCCTGACGAAGTCGTCGAAAAAGGCCGCGTCGGCCCTGGCGAACTGATGGTTATCGACACCCGCGGCGGTTGCATTCTGCATTCCGCCGAAACGGATGACGACCTGAAAAGCCGCCATCCATATAAAGAGTGGATGGAGAAAAACGTCCGCCGCCTGGTGCCGTTTGAAGATCTGGCTGACGATCAGGTGGGCCAGCGGGAGCTGGATGACGATACACTCGCCAGCTACCAGAAACAGTTTAACTACAGCGCCGAAGAGCTGGATTCCGTTCTCCGCGTGCTCGGCGAAAACGGTCAGGAAGCGGTCGGTTCAATGGGTGACGATACTCCGTTTGCCGTACTTTCCAGCCAGCCGCGCATCATTTACGACTACTTCCGTCAGCAGTTTGCCCAGGTGACGAACCCCCCTATCGATCCGCTGCGTGAAGCGCATGTCATGTCGCTGGCCACCAGCATCGGTCGCGAGATGAACGTCTTCTGCGAGGCGGAAGGTCAGGCGCACCGTCTGAGCTTTAAATCACCGATTCTGCTGTACTCCGATTTCCAACAGCTCACCACGATGAAAGAAGAGCACTATCGTGCTGACCGGCTGGATATCACCTTCGATGCGACGCAAACCACGCTGGAAGAGACGGTCAAAGCACTGTGCGATACCGCCGAGCAGATGGTACGCAGCGGCACCGTTCTGTTGGTGTTGACGGATCGTAATATCGGCAAAAATCGTCTGCCGGTCCCGGCCCCAATGGCGGTCGGGGCGGTACAGACGCGGCTGGTAGAACAGAGCCTGCGCTGCGATGCCAACATCATCGTCGAAACCGCCAGCGCCCGTGACCCGCACCACTTCGCCGTACTGCTGGGCTTTGGCGCGACGGCTATCTACCCGTACCTCGCGTACGAGACGCTGGGCCGTCTGATCGACACCCAGGCGATCGCCAAAAACTACCGTACTGTGATGCTGAACTACCGTAACGGCATCAATAAAGGGTTGTACAAAATCATGTCCAAAATGGGCATTTCGACCATCGCTTCCTATCGTTGCTCCAAACTGTTTGAAGCGGTGGGCCTGCATGATGATGTCGTGAATCTCTGCTTCCAGGGCGTGGTCAGTCGCATCGGCGGCGCGGGCTTTGCTGACTTCCAGCAGGACCTGCTGAACCTGTCCAAACGCGCGTGGCTGGCGCGTAAACCGATTCCCCAGGGCGGACTGCTGAAGTATGTGCACGGCGGTGAATACCACGCTTACAACCCGGACGTGGTACGCACGCTGCAACAGGCGGTACAGAGCGGTGAGTACAGCGACTATCAGGAATACGCAAAACTGGTCAATGAACGTCCCGCGACAACACTGCGCGATCTGCTGGCGATTAATCCTGGCGACAACGCGGTCAGCATTGATGACGTTGAACCGGCGAGCGAACTGTTCAAACGGTTCGATACCGCGGCGATGTCTATCGGCGCACTGAGCCCGGAAGCGCACGAAGCGCTGGCGGAAGCGATGAACAGTATCGGCGGGAACTCAAACTCCGGCGAAGGCGGCGAAGACCCGGCACGCTACGGCACCAACAAAGTCTCCCGCATCAAACAGGTGGCTTCCGGTCGCTTTGGCGTAACGCCAGCATATCTGGTCAACGCCGACGTGATTCAGATTAAAGTCGCGCAGGGCGCGAAACCGGGCGAAGGCGGTCAGCTACCGGGTGATAAAGTCACGCCGTACATCGCCAAACTGCGCTACTCGGTGCCGGGCGTGACGCTGATCTCCCCGCCGCCGCACCACGATATCTACTCTATCGAGGATTTAGCGCAGCTCATTTTCGACCTGAAACAGGTGAACCCGAAGGCGATGATCTCCGTGAAGCTGGTGTCCGAACCGGGCGTCGGTACCATCGCTACCGGCGTGGCGAAAGCCTACGCTGACCTGATCACCATCGCCGGTTATGACGGCGGTACGGGCGCAAGTCCGCTCTCCTCGGTGAAATACGCGGGTTGTCCGTGGGAACTGGGGCTGGTGGAAACTCAGCAGGCGCTGGTCGCCAACGGCCTGCGTCATAAGATTCGTTTGCAGGTCGATGGTGGTCTGAAAACCGGCGTAGATATCATCAAAGCGGCGATCCTCGGTGCTGAAAGCTTCGGCTTCGGTACCGGCCCGATGGTGGCGCTGGGCTGTAAATACCTGCGTATTTGCCATCTCAACAACTGTGCAACCGGTGTGGCAACCCAGGACGACAAACTGCGCAAGAACCATTATCACGGTCTGCCGTTCAAAGTGACCAACTACTTTGAGTTTATCGCTCGCGAAACGCGCGAACTGATGGCGCAGCTTGGCGTGACGCGTCTTGTGGACCTGATTGGCCGTACCGACCTGCTCAAAGAGCTGGACGGGTTTACCGCCAAACAGCAAAAGCTGGAACTGTCCCGACTGCTGGAAACCGCGGAGCCGCACCCCGGCAAAGCGTTGCACTGCACCGAAAACAATCCGCCGTTTGATAATGGCGTGCTGAACGCGCAGTTACTGCAACAGGCGAAACCGTATGTCGATGAGCGCCAGAGCAAAACCTTCTGGTTCGATATTCGCAACACCGATCGTTCCGTTGGCGCGTCGCTCTCTGGGTACATTGCCCAGACACATGGTGACCAGGGGCTGGCCTCTGACCCGATTAAAGCGTACTTCAACGGCACGGCAGGCCAGAGCTTTGGCGTCTGGAACGCGGGCGGCGTGGAGCTGTACCTGACCGGCGATGCTAACGACTATGTCGGTAAAGGCATGGCGGGTGGTTTGCTGGCGGTGCGTCCACCGGTCGGTTCCGCTTTCCGCAGCCATGAAGCCAGCATCATCGGTAACACCTGCCTGTATGGCGCGACCGGTGGTCGTCTGTATGCCGCAGGGCGGGCGGGCGAACGTTTTGCCGTGCGTAACTCTGGCGCAATTACCGTGGTAGAAGGGATTGGCGACAACGGGTGTGAATACATGACCGGCGGGATCGTCTGTATCCTCGGCAAAACCGGGGTGAACTTCGGCGCGGGTATGACGGGCGGGTTCGCCTATGTGCTGGACGAAGATGGTGAGTTCCGTAAACGCGTAAACCCGGAACTGGTCGAAGTGCTGGGCGTTGACGAACTGGCTATCCACGAAGAGCATCTGCGTGGCCTGATCACCGAACACGTGCAGCATACCGGTTCACAGCGCGGGGAAGAGATTCTGGCTAACTGGTCAGCCTTCGCTAACAAATTCGCACTGGTTAAACCGAAGTCCAGTGATGTAAAAGCACTGTTGGGTCACCGTAGTCGTAGCGCAGCAGAGCTGCGCGTGCAGGCGCAGTAAGGGGTAGCAGCAATGAGTCAGAACGTATACCAATTTATCGACCTGCAGCGTGTTGATCCGCCGAAGAAACCGCTGAAGATCCGCAAAATCGAGTTTATTGAAATCTACGAACCGTTTTCGGAAGGTCAGGCAAAAGCGCAGGCGGACCGTTGTCTTTCCTGCGGCAACCCGTACTGTGAGTGGAAATGCCCGGTTCATAACTACATTCCGAACTGGCTAAAGCTCGCCAACGAAGGGCGCATTTTTGAAGCCGCGGAACTGTCTCACCAGACCAATACGCTGCCGGAAGTGTGCGGCCGCGTGTGCCCGCAGGATCGTCTGTGCGAAGGTTCCTGCACGCTAAACGATGAGTTCGGCGCCGTGACCATCGGCAACATCGAGCGTTATATCAATGATAAAGCGTTCGAAATGGGCTGGCGTCCGGATATGACCGGCGTTCGCCAGACTGACAAGCGGGTCGCGATCATCGGTGCCGGTCCAGCCGGGCTGGCTTGTGCCGACGTGTTGACCCGCAATGGCGTGAAGGCTGTGGTGTTTGACCGTCACCCGGAGATTGGCGGCCTGCTGACCTTTGGCATTCCGGCCTTCAAGCTGGAAAAAGAGGTGATGACCCGCCGCCGTGAAATTTTCACCGGCATGGGAATCGAGTTCAAACTGAATGTGGAAGTGGGACGTGACGTCCAGCTCGACGACCTGCTGAAAGATTACGATGCGGTATTCCTCGGCGTAGGTACCTATCAGTCCATGCGCGGCGGGCTGGAAAACGAAGACGCAGATGGCGTATTCGATGCCCTGCCGTTCCTGATCGCCAATACGAAGCAGATCATGGGCTTTGGTGAAACGACCGACGAACCGTACGTCAATATGGAAGGTAAACGCGTAGTGGTGCTGGGCGGTGGCGATACCGCTATGGACTGCGTGCGGACCTCCGTTCGCCAGGGCGCAACGCACGTCACCTGTGCCTATCGCCGTGACGAAGAAAACATGCCGGGTTCCCGACGCGAAGTGAAAAACGCGCGTGAAGAAGGTGTGGAGTTCCAGTTCAACGTGCAGCCGCTGGGTATTGAAATCAATGCGAATGGTAAAGTCAGCGGTGTGAAAATGGCCCGTACCGAAATGGGCGCGCCGGATGCAAAAGGCCGCCGTCGTGCGGAAATCGTCCCGGGTTCCGAGCATATCGTTCCGGCGGATGCCGTGGTGATGGCATTTGGTTTCCGCCCTCACAGCATGGAGTGGCTGGCAAAACACAGCGTCGAGCTGGACTCTCAGGGGCGCATTATCGCCCCGGAAGGCAGCGATAACGCCTTCCAGACCAGCAACCCGAAAATCTTCGCCGGTGGTGACATTGTGCGTGGTTCAGATCTGGTAGTTACCGCCATTGCCGAAGGTCGCAAAGCCGCCGACGGGATTATGAACTGGCTGGAAGTGTAATAAACCTTTCTGACTCCCCTGCTCTGAGTACGCGATCAGAGAGGGGAGTCACTCTTACTCTTCGCACTATCCCACCTTCATTCTTCGAAAGCGGCTCGCAAATTTCGCCGTAAGTAAATGTAATGGGCTGAGAAGAATTGACCGTATATCCACTTAAGTGTACTGATAGCGATATATTTTCAATCTGTAACTATCATGTCAGGGATAATATGATGGCAACAACATCAGCACAACACGCAGGCGATTATCAGCAAATCCACGACGGCATAATCTATCTTCTGGATACTGCAAGGACAGAGACCGTCCGCAACATCAACGCGATTATGACGGCAACGTACTGGGAAATTGGCCGACGCATTGTCGAGTTTGAGCAGGGCGGTGAAGCGCGGGCAGCTTATGGTGCTCAACTGATTGAGCAACTGTCCGTAGATTTAACCCGGCGCTATAAACGTGGATTCTCAACCGGAAATCTGCGGCAAATTAGAGCTTTTTATCTTTATTTTCAGTATATTGAAATTCACCAGACACTGTCTGGCGAATCTTTAAATCTCAAACAACTCGCCAGGATATTCCCGCTGCCCTGGTCAGCTTATGTCCGTCTCCTGTCAGTTAAAAAACCCGATGCCCGCACCTTTTACGAGAAAGAGACATTACGCAACGGTTGGTCGGTACGACAACTCGATCGGCAAATCGCGTCTCAGTTTTACGAACGGACACTGCTTTCTCATGATAAACCCGCCTTGCTGCAACAGGCTGCGCCCACCGCGCCCGAAGTCTTACCAGAACACGCAATACGCGATCCCTTTATTCTCGAATTCCTCGATCTGAAAGATGAGTATTCGGAATCCGATCTGGAAGAAGCGCTAATTAACCATCTGATGGAGTTTATGCTTGAACTCGGAGACGATTTTGCGTTTGTCAGCCGACAGCGCCGGTTACGCATTGACGACAGCTGGTTTCGCGTCGACCTGCTTTTCTTCCATCGCCGCTTGCGCTGTCTGTTAGTTGTTGATCTGAAAGTGGGCAAATTCAGCTATGCCGATGCAGGACAAATGAACATGTACCTGAACTACGCCAAAGAGCACTGGACTATGCCGGGCGAAAATCCGCCGGTTGGGCTAATCCTGTGCGCGGGAAAAGGGGCTGGAGAAGCACACTACGCATTGAACGGTTTACCGAATACCGTGATGGCAAGCGAATACAAAGTGCAATTGCCTGACGAAAAATTACTGGCAGATGAACTCATTCGTTCGCAATTGGCCCTGACAGCGCGAAAAGCTGAATCCCCAGAAACATCGTTGACGAAATAATGAACGGGATAGATGTGTAAAGCGTAAGACCGGATGGTAAAAACCATCCGGCATTATCATGCGACTAACAGGCTGGCGCGAACCTTGACGACTACTTTCTTAATCTCTTTCGGTTCTCCCACACTGCATCCCGGTTTGTGCGGCTCACCTGGCATAAACACCGCGAACATGCCTGGTTGTAGGGTAATGCTCTGACGGCCAGCAATCTCACGGCAAAGTTGATAATCCTCCTCAACATGACACTTTTCACACTGGCGCGCGGAGTCCGCCACGCCGAACTGAATGCGCTCCTCTCCAGCCAGCAGTAGCTGGATATCGATGTATTGCTCGTGCAGTTCGGCCTTTTTCTCTGTGGCCGATTGCGTGGCAAACTGCATGACATTCATAAAGATATCGTCCCCACGTAGCTCAACGCGACCAGGGGCTTGCTCCTGGGGTCTGGCGGTTAACGCCAGCGTCAGCGCCTCTTCCAGCACGGGATGTAAACCGGCAGCAGACAACGAACGAACTTCACCTAATATCATCCTTCTCTCCTTGCGCTAACAATGCCGCGCCCAGCAGTCCCGCGTCGTGGCGGTAGTATGCTGTGCTTAATTCTACGTGATAAACCGGGGGCATGCGTTCGAGACAGGCGCGGACTTGCGCGAGATACCCCTGCGCCAGCCCAACGCTGCCGCCAACAACCACCCGCTGGCAATCCGTGATCGCTTTCGTATCGGCAATCAGCCGCGCCAGCACCTGTGCGGAGTCAGCGATCAGGCGACTGGCCTGTTCATCACCCTCTGCCGCGTGGGAAAAAATGGTTTTTGCATCGCATCCGGCAAGCGAACCTTGCGCCGCAGCAGCAATACCGCGTCCCGATGCGATAGCCTCGACGCATCCTACTCGTCCACAGCCACACACCGGCCCATTTGGGTCCGCGAGGGTATGACCCAAGTGTCCGGCCAGACCCCCCATACCGGTGACGAGCTTACCGTCGCTGACCACACCGCCGCCTACGCCAGTTGAAACGGTGATAAACACCATATCCCGCGTATCCTCGTTCAGTGCGTGGTATTCCGCCCATGCCGCAGCCTGAGCATCATTGATTGCCAGCGTTGGCAAACCGGTGAGATCTTCTAACGTTTGCACCAGCGGAAAGTGAAGCAACCCGCCCAAATTTCTCGGGTTTATCGCCAACAGGTTGCCTTCGCGGATAATCCCCGTCGAGGCTATCGCCACCCGATGCGCTTGCGACTGCAACGGTTCCACCAGCGTTTTCAGCGCCTCCCTCAGCGCCTGCGACGTTTTACTGGCGGGCGTAGACAGCTCGCGACGTTCGCGAATCTGCAAATCTTCCCCCACCAGTGCGGCGGCAAGCTTCGTACCGCCAATATCAATGGCCAGCGTCGTCATAAAACCGCCTTTTTCAGCGCCGTGTTATACCACTCACAAATGTGCTCCAGACGGGTAATCGCAGATCCCACCGTCACCGCCCAGGCACCGTGGCGCATCGCTTCGCCAGCCTGCGTCGGGGTGTTGTAGCGGCCTTCAGCAATCACGCGACAACCCGCTTCGCTCAGCGCTTTCACCAGCGCCAGATCCGGCTCTTCAGGCGTTTCTGCCGTGGTGTAACCCGAAAGCGTGGTGCCAATAATTTCCGCACCGAGTGCCTGACAGGCCAGGCCGTCCTCCCGCGTCGAGCAATCGGCCATTGCCAACAGCTGGTGATGATGGATACGGGCCAGCAGCGACGCTACCGGAACCGGGCGCACGCGGTCGGTGCCATCTATTGCGATAATGTCAGCGCCGGCCTGCGCCAGGGCATCGACATCTTCCAGAAACGCGGTGATGCGCACCGGTGAATCCGCGAGATCGCGCTTGAGAATGCCGATTATCGGTACGGAAACCACGGCACGCGTCGCCTTAAGATTCTCAACGCCTTCAATACGTAACGCGACGGCCCCCGCCTGCTCAGCTGCCAGCGCCATCGCCGCCACAATCTTAGGTTTATCCAGCGGGCTGCCGGGAACCGGCTGGCAGGAAACTATCAGACCACCACGCGCGGCAATGCTTTTATCCAGTTGTGTAAGTAACGACATGCTTCTTCCCTTACGTATATTGCCCGGTGCATGACCGGGCAAATGGATTAACTTTTGCTTTTGACTAAGGGGCTTTTATCACCGCCAAATGGGATGGCGCCGCTAAACGGTTTACCGTCGATAGCATCATGCGTACGCAGCGCCTCTGGTCGCAGCCAGCGCTGGACGCGGGACGGCATATCCAGACCAATCAACAGGATAACCACAAAGGTCAGGCTGAAAGAGAGCGAGCCCAGCGCAGTACCCAGATCCAGTCGCTGGGCAATCAGCGCCCCCAGAATCGGTGCCAGCGCTCCGCCGAGCGCCCCGACGTTATAGGTGAAGCCCAGACCGGCGGCACGTTGATCGGTATCGAAATAACCGCCAATCAGTTTCGGTAAAATCCCCGAAATCCCTTGCCCCAACATCTGCTGGAAAAACAGAAGCAAACCAAGTACCCAGACGTTGGTACCGCCAATCGCAAACACCGGAATGATTAGCACCTGCGAGGCCAGCAGGCTACATACATAAGCTTTGCGGGTCCCCAGCCAGTCACCGAGGAAGCCCCCCACGCAGCAGCCGACCGCCGCGCCAAAACCGCTAAAGAACAGCACCCGCGCCACGGTGGAAGGATCGTATGCCAGTTCCGTTTTCAGATAAGTAGGCAGCAATGCCTGAATCGGCCACGAGTAGAGGAAAGCGAACAGGACAACGATCATGAGCATCACGCCCGTTGGCCAGCGCTTGCCGCTGCTTTGCACCATAAAGCTGATAAAGATCACCGCACACAACAAACCCAGCACCGCGACAATCGCTGCATTTTGCAGGTCACCGGCAAAGCAGAACCACAGTGCCGTCGCGGCCGCCATCGTCATCAGAATATTGACGACGCGATGATCACCCCGGTAAAGAATATCGACCATCGTACGTACCGGCGCTTTGCCTGCATGCTTCTCTTTCCAGTCCTCAGCTTCTGGTATGTTTTTGCGCAGCCAGAGGGCAAAAATAATCGGCAGAATGCCAATGAAGAACAGCGCGCGCCAGCCCCAGACCGGCACCACCAGGCTGTACACCTGAGCTGCGATGACGGCGCCAACGGAGAAGCCTGAGATCAGAAAACCACTGGCTTTATTGCGCAGGTGTTTCGGCCAGCTTTCAATAACATAGGTCGCACTGGAGCCGTATTCGCCTGCCATCCCCATGCCAATCACCAGTCGGGCGATAAACATGGTGGTGTAACCCGGCGCAAAACCACAGGCCAGCGTCCCCATGGAGAACAGAATAATACTGGTGACCATCGCCAGTCGACGCCCATAACGGTCGCCCATTGCGCCCAGCATTAACCCGCCAAACCAGCGGGAAATAAAGGCTGCCGAAATCAGGCTCGCCGCCTGAACCGTCGTCAGCCCGAACTCTCCTTGCACTTCCGTCAGCACAAGAGCAATCAACACAAAATCAAAACCATCCAACAAATATCCCAGCCATGCGGCAGAAAATGCCCGCCATTGAGCCCGGTTGAGATGGCGATACCACGGGATGCTTTGGGTAGAAATACTCATTTTACTCTCCCGACGATTTCTTTATTGTATTGCCGGATGGCGGCTTCGCCTTATCCGGCCTACGTATCGTATTCTGTTGTGTTTTGTTGGCCGGATAAGCGTCAGCGCCATCCGGCACCCCGTCAGGAACGTTCCGCCAGCAATTGTTCCGCCAGTGCTTTCAATGCAGGCACGTATTTTTCATCCACGGGGGCAAACGGTTTGCGGCACAGCGGGACAGAAACCACGTCCATATAGTGCAGAACCGTTTTCAGCCCGCGGAACACGCCAGCCTTAATGAGGAGATCGATAACCTTATTGCACTCTGTTTGCAGCTTTTGCGCAGTCCGGATGTCACCTTCTTTGAGCGCTTTCACAATTCCCAGATAGCGCCAGCCCATGATGTTGTAAGTGCTGCCGATACCGCCATCTGCTCCCGCCAACAGGCCTGAAGCGAAAATTTCGTCATAACCGTTATAAAGCACCAGATCCGGATGCTCGCGACGGATCTGCTCCATCTGGAACAGATCGCCCGATGTTTGCTTCAGTGCGCCTACGCCAGGCAACGTCACCAGCGTGTTGATCTGATCCAGCGTTAACTTCACGCCGCTTAACGCCGGAATGTTATAGACCACCATCGGCAAACCATCCGCCGAATCAATAATGGCCCGGTAATGATCGCAGTGCTCTTCAAAGCTGAACGGATAGTAGAACGGCGTCACCGCTGAGACGGCGTCAAAACCGCAACGATGCGCTGCACGGGCGAGCTGCTGGCTCTCGTGGGTGCTGACTGTTCCAACATGAGCGATCAGCGTGACCTTGCCCTTCGCCTCTTCCGCGACCACTTCCAGCACCTGCTCCCTTTCCGCACAGCTCTGCACAAAGGCTTCACCGGTGGAGCCGCCCACGTACAACCCATCGATTCCCTGCGCGATATTGAAACGCACCAGTCGGCGCAGGCTCTCAATATCCAGTTTCTGTTGGTTATCGAAAGGGGTTAACAACGCTGGCATTACGCCTCGTAAATCTTTTGCCATAACGACCTCTGTCTTGATTAGTGTTATCTGACTGCATACCTTTATACCTGTTATACCAGATCAAATAAGCAGCAATACAATACAGAACGCTTATAGTGCGATCTGCTTCACTAAACGATCGTCAGGATCGCGATCACTTGCGCATTTTTGAATGTTTCCCGAGAGCGTGCCAGGTGGCGGAAACGCTGTTGAGATGAGATTGCAGGGCGCGATCGGCCTCGTCGGGATCGTGCTGGCGGATGGCCTCCACAATGGCAATATGCTGCTGATAACTCACGTTATTATGCTCGTAAAGCTCGCGATCCGGCACGGTCGGGCGTGCGGCGATCAGCCAGTCCAGCAGCGCGACGTGGATCGCCATAAAGATAGGATTGCCAGGGATCTCCGCCAGTACGCGGTGGAAATCCACGTCCGAGCGGATAAACAGGGTATTGTCATCCAGCGACTGGCTGTTGATCTCTAGCGCTTTTGCCAGTCGATCGATTTGTTCATCCGTGGCGTTCTCCGCCGCATAGCGCACAAGGCTGGATTCAAAGAACAGGCGTAGCTGCTCAAAATGAGCAATGCCGCCGGGATGCGCGAGGAAATCTTTCGCCATGCCGGAGAGCTCGCCAATGATGGTGTCCGCCGAAGGGCGCGAAACGCGGGCGCGTTCACCGTTATTGATTTGCACCAGACCTTTACGCTTCAGCGCCGCCAGCGCTTCACGCACGGAGGGGCGACCAACGTTGAAAAAAGCCATCAGCTCCCGTTCGGATGGCAACTGTTCCCCCTCGCCAAACTCACGGCGACGGATCATCTGCTCTAATTCTTCTTCAACCATTTCCGACAGCTTTTTACGTGCCAACGGACGACGACGAAGGCTACGCCCAATGGTTGCTGGAGAATCTTCTGCTTGCGGATCGAATGTGTTCATAGGACCTATTTGCGAGTCACGGTGACAAACAACAGCAGGCTCATCGTAACACAGGATCGGAAGGAGGGTGAAACCACGGTCGGCGCGATCAAAAACAGGCCCTGTGGGGCCTGTTTTTATCTATTTAACAACACGTAATGCTGGTCGTCCACCGCGTGGCGGCGGCGGATCGTCATCCGGATTGTTGTCATCGTCATGATCCGGCTTATCACCGTCAATAACTGACATAACGGTTTCGCTCTCTGCGCCTGAGGTCGCGTCATCATCATTGAGACTAGCCACATCTTCGTCATAAGCGGCTTCCGGTTCGAACATCGTTCCGGCACCGTTTTCACGTGCATAAATCGCCAGCACCGCCGCTAACGGCACAGAAACCTGGCGCGGAACGCCGCCGAAACGCGCGTTAAAACGCACTTCGTCGTTAGCCAGCTCCAGATTCCCTACCGCACGCGGTGCAATGTTCAGGACAATTTGCCCGTCACGGGCATATTCCATTGGAACATGCACGCCAGGCAACGTCACATCCACCACCAGGTGCGGCGTGAGCTGGTTGTCGAGCAACCACTCATAGAAAGCACGCAGCAGATAAGGACGGCGCGGTGTTAGCTGTGACAAATCCATCCTTATTATCCCCGGCCAAGACGCATTTCGCGTTCAGCTTCGGTTAAGGACGCCAGGAAAGAATCACGCTCGAAGACGCGAGTCATATACCCTTTCAGCTCTTTCGCTCCCGCACCGCTGAACTCAATACCCAGTTGCGGCAGACGCCACAGCAGCGGCGCCAGGTAGCAATCTACCAGGCTGAATTCATCGCTCAGGAAATACGGTTTCTGACCGAATACCGGCGCAATAGCTTGCAGTTCTTCACGCAGCTGTTTGCGGGCAACGTCAGCTTCTGAAGCAGACCCGTTCACGATGACGTTCATCAGCGTGTACCAGTCTTTTTCGATACGGTGCATGTACAGGCGGCTTTCGCCACGAGCAACCGGATAAACCGGCATCAGCGGTGGATGTGGGAAACGCTCATCCAGGTATTCCATAATGATGCGAGATTCCCATAGGGTCAGCTCACGATCCACCAGTGTCGGGACGCTCTGATTCGGGTTGAGGTCAATCAGATCCTGAGGCGGATTGTCCTTTTCCACATGCTCGATCTCAAAACTTACACCTTTCTCAGCCAGCACAATGCGGACCTGATGGCTATAGATGTCAGTAGGACCAGAAAACAGCGTCATTACCGAACGTTTGTTGGCAGCGACAGCCATGAAAACCTCCAGGTATATTCAGAATTTTTACTGCTACCGGCCATCGCATGGCCAGTCAGAAGTGATGTCACCCGCTTCGGAAATGTCATCATCGTTCAAAAAGCAAACAAAAAATGAGCAATACCCGATATTTGGGCAGAAAATTGGATGATAGTTTACCAGATTTTGTGACCTTTGTGGTGAGTCGATTCTGGAAATGGGGAAAAAGAGGGTTTTGTCAGAGGATTACGCCAGATTTATCCATAAAAAAACCCGCCGAAGCGGGTTTTTTCGCCAACAGTAATCTGCCAGAGGCAGAAAACAATTAACGTTTGGAGAACTGCGGACGACGACGTGCTTTACGCAGACCGACTTTCTTACGTTCAACCTGACGAGCATCACGAGTAACGAAGCCTGCTTTACGCAGTTCGCCACGCAGGGACTCATCGTACTCCATCAGAGCGCGGGTGATACCGTGACGGATCGCACCAGCCTGACCAGAGATACCACCACCTTTAACAGTGATGTACAGATCCAGTTTCTCAACCATGTCGACCAGTTCCAGCGGCTGACGAACTACCATGCGGGCAGTTTCACGACCGAAGTACTGTTCCAGAGAACGTTGGTTGATAACGATTTTGCCGTTGCCCGGTTTGATGAAAACGCGAGCTGCGGAACTTTTGCGGCGACCAGTGCCGTAGTATTGATTTTCAGCCATTGCCTATAATCCCGATTAGATGTCAAGAACTTGCGGTTGCTGTGCCGCGTGGTTGTGCTCGTTACCAGCGTAAACTTTCAGTTTACGGAACATAGCACGACCCAGCGGGCCTTTTGGCAGCATGCCTTTAACCGCGATTTCAATCACACGCTCAGGACGGCGAGCAATCATCTCTTCAAAGGTCGCTTCTTTGATACCACCGATGTGACCGGTGTGGTGATAGTACACTTTGTCAGTACGCTTGTTGCCGGTTACAGCAACTTTGTCAGCGTTCAGAACGATGATGTAATCACCGGTATCTACGTGCGGAGTGTATTCCGCTTTATGCTTACCGCGCAGGCGACGAGCCAGTTCAGTAGCCAGACGGCCCAGAGTTTTACCGGTCGCGTCAACAACGTACCAGTCGCGTTTTACGGTTTCTGGTTTAGCTGTAAAAGTTTTCATTAAAAGCTTACCCAATAAATAAGTTACACGTTGGTGAACACCCAAACGTTATGTCAGTTGAGGTTCACACGACAAAGTCCGGCAAACCTACCCCTTCGAATAGCCAATGCCAGCACACAAAAAGTTTTGGGAAAAAAACTTTCTTGTAACGTGGGGTCGCAAGATTATAGAGAAGTCGGGGTCAAAGATCGACCCCTTTATGTGATTTGCACAACAGTTTATTGGCCGCGGTCAGGGCATGTGTTCTTGCTTGAGATATTCCTCGCTCTGCATCTCCTGCAAACGCGACAGGCAGCGCTGGAATTCGAACTTCAGTCGCTCCCCCTGATACACCTCATATAAAGGCACGGCAGCGCTGACCACCAGCTTGACGTGACGTTCATAAAATTCATCCACCAGTGCGATGAAACGGCGCGCTTCGCTTTCCATCAGCGGCGTCATCACGGGTACATCAAACAGCATGACCGTGTGGTAGAGACGCGACAACGCAATATAGTCATGCTGGCTGCGGGCATCAACGCACAGCGTGTGGAATGAGACTGCCAGCGTCTGGTTTTCCACGCCAAGCGTGGGAAGGGGCCGGTGATTAATCTCCAGAACCGGGCCCTGTTCACGTTTGACACCCGCCAGCGCCAGCCAGAGGTTGTCCATCTGCTGCTGCGTTTCAATGTTCAGCGGTGAGAGCCACAAATGCGCCTGGGTCAACGTCCGCAGACGATAATCCACGCCGGCATCTACGTTCATGATGTCGCAATGTTGTTTAATCGCATCGATAGCAGGAAGAAAACGCGCACGCTGTAAACCGTTGCGATACAGCTCATCAGGGGGAATATTCGAGGTCGCCACCAGCGTGATGCCGCGCGCAAAGAGCGCCTTCATCAGGCCGCCGAGCAGCATGGCATCGGTAATATCAGACACAAAAAACTCGTCAAAGCACAGCACATCCGTTTCGGCCTTAAAGCGGTCCGCCAGAGTTTCAAGCGGGTCGGTCTGCCCCTGCAATGCGGTCAACTCCTCATGCACACGCAGCATAAAGCGATGAAAATGCAGACGCTGCTTACGAACGCCGGGCAGGCTGTGGTAGAACAGATCCATGAGCCAGGTTTTCCCCCGCCCTACGCCTCCCCACATATATAAGCCACGTACCGGAACGCTGTGCGCGTCTTCTTTTTTTCCCAGTAGCTTACCAACGCGGGCCATAAACCCTTTTGTTTCAGCGGCAGAGGTTTTATCCGATATCAACGCCTGGTAAATCTTCTCCAGACGATTGACCGCCTCTTTTTGCACGTCGTCGGGTTGGTGAGTGCCATCGTTAATGGCTTTCAGATAACGCGATGTGGGGGTAAAGCTCTGCATGATGTTCTTGTTATTCCTTGAAAATCGATGTGCCGTCGTTCACGGTTGACGAAAAAAAGGCTGTTCTACACTACGCGATATAAAGACGGGATTCCACTTCTGCGGGATTAGCGGTTATAGTGGCAGTATCAGGCGAAGGCATGAAGCCTCAAGCCAACACCCTACGGAAACACAAGACAACGGGAGATGTTCATGACCTGGGAATACGCGCTAATTGGGTTAGTCGTCGGCATCATCGTCGGTGCTGTAGCCATGCGTTTTGGCAACCGGAAGTTACGTCAGCAACAGGCGTTGCAATACGAGCTGGAAAAGAACAAAGCAGAGCTGGAAGAGTACCGCGAAGAGTTGGTCAGCCATTTTGCCCGCAGCGCCGAGTTGCTGGACACCATGGCCCACGATTACCGCCAGCTGTATCAGCACATGGCGAAAAGCTCCAGCAGCCTGCTGCCGGAACTGTCAGCCGAATCTAACCCGTTCCGTAACCGTCTGGCCGAGTCTGAAGCCAGCAACGATCAGGCGCCGGTACAAATGCCGCGTGACTATTCCGAAGGCGCCTCCGGCCTACTGCGCAGTGGCGCAAAGCGCGACTAACCGCACACCGTTAATATTTTTTCTGGGCGCAGCGATTGCGCCCACCTCTTCTCTCCCGTCCCGACTATCATTTAATCATTATCCGCATTGTTAGCTGATTGAAAATTCAATAACATCAAACTGTTTTGAATCGTCTTTCCCTTTACTCAAGGTACGAGAGCAGGATCAATGAAAATACAAACCCAGCTGTTGAGTGCATTAGCGTTAAGTGTCGGGTTAACTCTCTCGGCGCCGTTTCAGGCCATTGCGTCGATTCCCGGCCAGGTCCCTGGCCAACCCGCGCTTCCCAGTCTTGCCCCAATGCTCGAAAAAGTGCTACCTGCCGTTGTCAGCGTGAAGGTTGAAGGCACCGCCACTCAGACACAGAAAGTCCCCGAAGAATTTAAAAAATTCTTCGGCGATGACCTGCCGGATCAACAGGCACAACCGTTTGAAGGGCTGGGTTCCGGGGTCATTATCGATGCCGCAAAAGGCTATGTGCTGACCAATAACCACGTGATTAATCAGGCGCAAAAGATCAGCGTTCAGTTGAATGACGGGCGTGAATTTGAGGCCAAACTGATTGGCAGCGACGATCAAAGCGACATCGCCCTGCTGCAAATTCAAAACGCCAGCAAGCTTACGCAAATCGCCATCGCCGACTCGGATAAACTGCGCGTGGGTGATTTCGCTGTGGCGGTCGGTAACCCGTTTGGCCTGGGGCAAACGGCCACCTCAGGTATCGTCTCGGCGCTGGGACGCAGCGGGTTGAACCTGGAAGGGCTGGAAAACTTTATTCAAACCGATGCCTCAATTAACCGCGGGAATTCCGGCGGCGCGCTGCTTAACCTCAACGGTGAGTTGATCGGTATTAACACCGCCATCCTGGCGCCTGGCGGCGGTAGCGTCGGGATCGGTTTTGCTATCCCCAGCAATATGGCCCGCATTCTGGCACAGCAGTTGATTCAGTTTGGTGAAATCAAGCGCGGCCTTCTGGGCATTAAAGGGACCGAAATGACCGCCGACATCGCCAAAGCGTTCAAAATGGACGTGCAGCGCGGTGCCTTTGTCAGCGAAGTGCTGCCAAACTCCGGTTCCGCCAAAGCGGGTATTAAGTCCGGCGATGTGATCACCAGCCTCAACGGTAAACCGCTCAATAGTTTTGCTGAGCTACGCTCCCGTATCGCCACCACAGAACCTGGCACCAAAGTGAAGCTGGGTCTGTTACGTAACGGCAAACCACAGGAAGTGGAAGTCACGCTCGATACCAGCACCTCCTCTTCTGCCAGCGCAGAGATGATTGCGCCGGCATTGCAAGGAGCGACGCTGAGCGACGGTCAGCTCAAAGACGGCAGCAAAGGCATCAAAATTGACAGCGTTGAAAAGAGCAGTCCTGCCGCACAGGCTGGCCTGCAGAAGGATGATGTGATCATCGGGGTTAACCGTGACCGGGTAAACTCTATCGCCGAAATGCGTAAAGTGCTGGAAGCCAAACCGTCCATTATCGCGTTACAAATTATTCGCGGAAACGAGAGCATTTATTTGCTCCTGCGCTAAATCCAGGATCCCGGACATCAGCCTCGCGTGTGATGTCCGGTTAACTCGTGATATGCTGCTGCCGTTCCCTTTATTAATGACGCCTCCATCATGTTAGTGAAGCTCTTACGTTCGGTTGCAATAGGTTTGATTGTTGGCGCCATTCTTCTGGCTGCCATGCCTTCGCTTCGCAAAATCAACACGCTTTCTGCACCGCAATATGACAGTGCCGACGAGACGCCCGCCAGCTATAACTCTGCAGTACGTCGCGCGGCCCCTGCTGTGGTCAACGTCTATAACCGCAGTATGAACAGCACCGCGCATAATCAACTGGAAATCCGCACCCTGGGTTCCGGCGTAATTATGGATCAACGCGGTTATATCATTACCAACAAGCATGTAATCAACGATGCCGATCAGATTATCGTTGCCTTGCAGGACGGGCGTGTCTTTGAAGCGCTGCTGGTTGGCTCCGATACGTTGACCGATCTGGCCGTTCTGAAAATTAACGCCACCAGCGGTCTGCCCACGATTCCGATCAATAACAAGCGTTCTCCGCATATCGGCGACGTGGTGCTGGCGATCGGTAACCCCTATAACCTCGGACAGACCATCACTCAGGGTATTATCAGCGCCACGGGGCGTATCGGGTTGAACCCAACCGGACGGCAGAACTTTCTGCAAACAGATGCCTCTATCAACCACGGTAACTCCGGCGGTGCGCTGGTGAACTCGCTGGGCGAGCTCATGGGTATCAACACTCTGTCGTTTGATAAAAGCAATGACGGTGAAACGCCAGAAGGGATCGGCTTTGCCATTCCGTTCCAGTTGGCGACCAAAATTATGGATAAGCTCATCCGCGATGGTCGTGTCATCCGTGGTTACATTGGGATTGGCGGTCGTGAAATCGCGCCGCTGCACGCCCAGGGTGGCGGCATGGACCAAATCCAGGGGATCGTCGTGAATGAAGTGGCACCAGATGGCCCTGCTGCGCAGGCAGGTATTCAGGTTAACGACCTGATTATCTCTGTGAACAGCAAACCCGCCGTCTCCGCGCTGGAAACGATGGACCAGGTGGCTGAGATTCGACCTGGCTCGGTAATTCCGGTGATTGTCATGCGTGATGATAAGCAGCTGACACTGCAGGTTACCATTCAGGAATACCCGGCAACTAACTAGTTTTCGGTAGCCAGACAATAAAAAACCGGAGGCAGATGAACTGGCTCCGGTTTTTTTACGGCTTCACGGTTCGCTTACTTGTTAACGAACTCTTCACCCAGTTGGATATCTTTCTTCAGGGTATCCAGCATGCCTTCCAGCGCGTTCTGCTCGAATGCACTCAGTTTGCCGATAGACTGACGCTCTTCCACGCCGTTTTTACCCAACAGCAGCGGCTGCGAGAAGAAACGTGCGTACTGGCCGTCGCCTTCAACGTAGGCACATTCTACAACGCCTTTTTCGCCCTGCAGTGCGCGAACCAGTGAAAGACCAAAACGTGCAGCCGCCTGGCCCATAGACAGGGTTGCGGATCCGCCACCCGCCTTCGCTTCAACCACTTCGGTACCCGCATTCTGGATACGTTTGGTCAGGTCAGCCACTTCCTGGTCAGTGAAGCTCACGCCCGGGATCTGCGACAGCAGTGGCAGAATAGTCACGCCAGAGTGTCCGCCAATAACCGGCACTTCAACGTCAGTCGGCAGTTTACCTTTCAGTTCCGCCACAAAGGTGTTGGAGCGGATGATGTCCAGCGTGGTCACGCCAAACAGTTTATTTTTGTCGTAAACGCCGGCTTTTTTCAGTACTTCTGCTGCAATGGCGACGGTGGTGTTCACCGGGTTGGTGATGATACCGATGCAGGCTTTCGGACAGGTCGTCGCGATCTGCTGTACCAGGTTCTTCACGATACCTGCGTTGACATTAAACAGATCGGAACGGTCCATACCCGGTTTACGCGCCACGCCCGCGGAGATCAGCACCACGTCAGCACCGTGCAGTGCCGGGGTCGCGTCTTCACCGGAGAAGCCTTTGATTTTCACAGCAGTTGGGATATGGCTCAGATCAACGGCCACACCGGGAGTCACTGGAGCGATGTCGTACAGGGAGAGTTCTGAACCTGAAGGCAGTTGGGTTTTTAACAGTAGTGCAAGCGCCTGGCCGATACCGCCAGCAGCGCCGAGGACTGCGACTTTCATCCTAAACTCCTTATTATATTGATAAACTAAGTGTTTGTTGCTCCGCGGCGGCGACGTTAAACCACAATTTCTATGAATACAATCACGCGTATTCATTTCTGTGTTGTCACGCGAATTTAGCTTTTATGCATTTAATTGACGTAATACGAAGATGTCTGTGCAGTAGAGCAACTTTCCAACAGGTGGTGACAATATACCCTACTGTCGGCCCAAAACAACATCAATTTGATAACAATTAATTTACTTTTAAGCTTATTTGCGAGGCGTGACACAGGCATGTTTCTTGATAACGAAATTTGATAAAATTCCGCTCTTTCATAACATTATTTCAGCCTTCATTTGGGCAGACTATTTGCATAAAAATTCATCTGTATGCATAATAATGTTGTTTCCGCTCTCATATTACGGGTGACTTATGCGAAGCTCAGCTAAGCAAGAAGAATTAGTAAAGGCGTTCAAAGCGCTACTTAAAGAAGAAAAATTCAGCTCTCAGGGCGAAATTGTCCTCGCATTGCAGGATCAGGGTTTTGATAACATCAATCAGTCCAAAGTCTCACGCATGCTGACAAAGTTTGGTGCCGTCCGTACCCGCAACGCGAAAATGGAGATGGTCTACTGCCTTCCGGCTGAACTGGGCGTTCCCACCACCTCCAGCCCGCTGAAGAACCTGGTTCTTGATATCGACTTTAATGATGCGGTGGTGGTTATCCACACAAGCCCAGGTGCAGCACAATTGATCGCTCGCCTGCTGGACTCCCTGGGTAAAGCAGAAGGTATTCTCGGCACCATCGCCGGAGATGACACCATCTTTACGACCCCAGCTAATGGCTTTACGGTGAAAGATCTCTACGAAGCTATTCTGGAACTGTTCGAACAAGAGCTCTGACCCCTTCCACCCCGCCGCAAACGTGGCGGGGGATAACCCTGCCTTTTCGCGCATTCGCCGTGAATATCACTGCTTATCCTTTAACAATTAGTGCGTTTATCTGCCAAAAAACATTCACATGGTGAATAACCAAAGCTAAAACCGCACAAATCGCAAAAACCTATAACTTTATGATTTTAATGATAATAAAATAAAAAACCTTGATTTTTAATTCCTGAACTGAATAAAAAAAATTTTTTTAGTCCCTAAAACCATCAGAAACAATTAGCGTGGTATTAATTTATAGCGTTATTAGTGTATACTTGATTTTGTGATGAGGGTCACGAAACGAAGACCCCCAATAATAAATTCGACGAGGTACTTATCATGAAAATCAAAACAACTGTTGCTGCGTTAAGCGTTCTTTCTGTTCTTTCTTTCGGCGCATTCGCCGCAGATTCTATCAACGCAGAACAAGCGCAAAATCGCGAAGCGATTGGCTCTGTCTCCGTAAGTGCAATCGGCTCAAGCCCAATGGACATGCATGAAATGCTGAACAAAAAAGCCCAGGAAAAAGGCGCATCAGCGTATCAGATCACCGAAGCCCGTAGCGGTGACACCTGGCATGCCACTGCCGAATTGTACAAATAAACCCTCGTCGTCTAGTCCGACGACATTGCCCCCGACTGTCGGGGGCTTTTTTTTATCTCTCAATGACGGACATTAAAACGCAGTTGACCTTCCAGTTCTTCCTCCGCCTCCTCAAACAATAAAATCAATGCGCCATAGCGTCGGCGTGACTTGTCGGGTAAATGTACAAACTCGATCTCCAGCGGTAGCGGCAACACGTCCTTCATGATGATGTCCCACAGGGAATCGAGATCACTCACTTGCTCTTTAGCCAGACTGAACATCCGTGCAAACTCACGGTAGAAGTCGTCCTGATCCTCAATTTCATCAAAATCAAATGTATAGATATTCATCTATCGCCACCTTCCCGGTACCGGGCTGGCTACAGGCCGCCAAGATGTAGGGTTTTCACTTCCAGAAATTCGTCTAACCCCAGCACGGATCCCTCACGGCCCAGTCCAGACTCTTTCACCCCGCCAAACGGTCCCAGTTCGGTGGATACCGCGCATTCGTTTATCCCAATCATGCCGCTTTCAATGGCCTGGGAGACACGGAATACCCTCTGTAGGTTTTGCGTATAGAAGTAAGCAGCCAGGCCAAACGGTGTGTTGTTCGCGCGCTGAATCACCTCTTCTTCGCTGGTAAAGCGGAAGCACGCCGCCACAGGCCCGAATGTCTCCTCACTCGCCAGTTTCATGCCGTCGCTGCATTCCCCCAGCACCGTAGGCTGCCAGAAGTTCCCACCGAGCGCGTGCGGTTTCCCGCCAGCCAGCACTTTCGCCCCTTTCGCAACGGCATCTTCAACATGCTCACGCACTTTATCGACCGCAGAAGGCTCAATCAGCGGCCCGACGACGACACCATCCTCCATACCATTCCCGACTTTCAGCGCCTGAACCGCCTCTGCCAGTTTGTAAGTGAAATCGTCATAAACGGACTCATGAATATAAAACCGGTTCACACTGACGCAGACCTGTCCGGCATTTCGGAACTTATTGGCAATAGCGCCTTTTACCGCCGCATCGATGTCAGCATCGTCAAATACGATATAAGGGGCATTACCACCCAGTTCCATCGACACTTTCTTCATGGTTTCTGCGGCGTTGCGCACCAACGTTTTACCCACCGCCGTTGAACCAGTGAATGAAATTTTTCGCACCGCATGGCTTGCCATGATGGCGTCGCTGATTTCCTGCGTATTACCCGCTACGGCGTTGAGCACGCCATCGGGCACCCCCGCCTTCTTCGCCAGCGTGAGCAGCGCAAAGGCACTCAGCGGCGTGTTGTTGGCCGGTTTTATCACCCCGGTACAGCCTGCTGCCAGTGCCGGACCAAGCTTACGCGTCAACATCGCCATCGGGAAATTCCACGGCGTGATTGCCGCCACCACGCCTATCGGTTCACGGGTAGCCAGAATGCGGGAGCCGGGTTTGATCGGGGGGATGATTTCACCGTTGGCGCGTTTCGCCTGTTCGGCAAACCATTGAATAAAGCTGGCAGCGTACTCGACTTCTCCCTCGGCTTCTTTCAGCGGCTTTCCCTGTTCGGCGGTCATTAGCCTTCCCAGCCAGCTTTTGTTTTCGATAATCAGTTCATACCAGCGGTACAAGATCGCCGAACGCTCTTTTGCCGTTTTCGCCCGCCACGCAGGAAACGCTTTACTCGCCGCCGCAATGGCGTCTTCCGTCTGTTGTTTTCCTGCTTTTGCTACCTTTGCGATCGTTTCACCGGTCGCCGGATTCAGCACATCAAATGTGGTGTCCAGCGTTTTCCACAGCCCATCAACCAGATATCCTGTCTGAAAAAGTTCGTTGTCCTGAAGCGTTTGCATGGTGTTTTCTCCTTCTGATGTCCTGAGTTGCGCACATCGAATAAGTATAGCCATAAAAAAACCGACGCTTTTGGCATCGGTTTCTCAAGGTTAGCTATCGGTCAGCGCATGCTGGTACTTGTGCAGCATGCCGGTCAACCGTTTCACCGGTTCGGTGACCTGTGGTGGCGCTTCCCAGACCCGCAGCTTTTCCTGATACACGTCCAGCTCATCCAGTAGCTGACCAAAGTAACGCCGGCGCTTGTCGTCATTCACGGCTGAAATGACATGGTCCGCCGTACGACGCAACTGCTGGTGGAACGCGGAGAGGTCGTGGTTAACCGGAATCGGCGCATCCCGAAGACGCTGGTGTGCGATGATCATCGTCAGCGCCAGGCGGAACTTCGGCAAATCACCGGGGAATTTGTTCATCAACAGGAACAATTGCTGATAAAGCGCGGGAAGATGGTTTTCTTTACGCCGCACCACATTGGTGGTCATCGCCGAGACGGCCGCCGAGACAAACTGATTGAGCAGCACGCGCCCCGTACGATCGCGTGAATTATCGCGCACGGTGACGATAACCAGGAAAGCCAGCATACAACCTACAATCTGCCCTAATGCACTATCCAGAAACTGGCTGAAGTGGAAGGTCATCGGGTTATCCAGCACGATAATGTTAATGGTACTGGCCAGCGCCCCCATAGAGCCCAGTCGCCGCTTCTGTACTTCGATCCCCAGAAAGAACCCAAGCACCGCAAGGCTCAGACAGAGCAACAGCATACTCTGCTGGGTATTGGGGAGGATCACCAGAAAATAGAGCGCTCCCAGCGGCAGCGCGGCAAGCGTACCGTAGATAAAGTCGATAGCGACCATGCGTGGGTTCGGCAGACGCATCGCCAGAGAGGTGACCACCGCAATCATCACCATCGCGCCGTTGCCGGAAGTCCAGCCGGTCCACAGCCAGAACAGCGCCCCCAGCACACAAGAGATCGTGGTGCGCCAGAAATTCACCATGGCATGGTGGCGCTCGGCGGATTCAACTTTCACCACCGGTTCATCCTGCAGCACCTCTTCTTCCGTGGCGCTGATTTTGGTATTGCTGATCACGCCGCGCTTTAGCAGTAGATAGCGCGTTGCCGCGCCGGCCCAGGTATACAGCGTGACGGGCGTTTCACGCTCGCCGGTCCAGGCAATCACCCGGCGCAGACGCTTAAGCTGTTTATGCACATCCTGCGCGGTTTCAACCGGCATAGCGAAGAACTCACGGAAGGTATCAGTGATCAACTCCGGACGCGTGTTCTGGATCAGATAGGTTTCGCAGGATTGCGTAATCATGGTCAGTGACAGGGTATTGATCGCTTTAAGACGACGATTGGCGCGCGCCCAACGGGAGGACTCCATGTTCAGGTTGCTGCGCATTCCTTCCAGCGCCGTGGCCCGACGCACCAGATCGCCCCAGGCCTTGTCCACTTCTTCACTATCACCATGTTTAATACACAACTGCATCAGTTGGTACTGCGCCACCAGCAGGCTATCCAGTTCGCGATCCACCTCTTGTTTGATCGATCGCGGAGAAAAAAGCAGATCCGCCATAATGGCGCAGACAATACCAATGACAATCTCGCTACAGCGTTCTACGGCAAATTGCGGCGTCAACAGCGGTTCAGTCTGAATGGTAATGACGATAATCAACGCGGTATAGCCCGATAAGCCCCACGCATAGGAATTCTCAACGCGTACCAGCGAGGAGATCCAGGTACAAAACCCCGCCCAGATACAGCACACCAGAATCATCAGTAGCGGTGCGCGAATCATTGCAATGATAATGATCAGCGCCGCAATGCAGCCAATGAAGGTGCCAACAATACGCAGCATCCCGCGATAGCGGATTGCGCCGGAGTACGGTTCGCCCCCCGCCGCAAAAGCCGGGCCTGCCGCGACTATCGCCGCCGTCAGCACCGCCCAGCGCGGTGTTTCAAGCTGAAAGTGAAAGCCAACAAACAGCGCGAGGACAATCGCACTGGCCAGTTTGACCGCAAAGCGAATGTGCTGGTTGGCAATGGAAAAAATGCCCATCGCGATTAACCAAACTCGCGCAGACGGTGCGCCATTTTACGGAAGAACGAGTCGTTATTTTCATCACGATCCTGCTTGCCGGTGATCACTACCGTCGCCGTGGTACCGGCAGGCCACAGATTTTCCCGCTGATCGTCAAGCTGGATACGCACCGGAACGCGTTGCGCGAGACGTACCCACTCCAGATTCGAATCGATCGTCGCCATGCCTTTGTCGTCGCGGGTACTGCTGGCGTTAGTGACCCCTGCCGCGATGCTATCGACCCTCCCTTTTAATACCTTGTTGCTACCCAGCGGGGTAATTTCTGCACGATAGCCTGGGCGAACGCCTTCCAGTTTGGTCTCTTCCATATAGGCCAGTACGTAAAACGTATTTTGTTTCACCAACGCCACTGCAGTAGAGCCGCGCGTAATAAACTCACCGGTATAGACGTTCAGGTTGGTCACCCAGCCATCCGCTGGAGCGCGAATAACGGTACGTTCGAGATCCAACTTTGCGAGATCGCGGGTTGCCTGCGCTTTGGCAAGCTGATGCAATACGGTTTGCAGGACGTTATTAGCCTGGTCAATCTCTTCGCGGGACATCGCCTGCACGCCAAGACGGTTACGACGCCCGGCTTCCTGACGTTTTTCTTGCGCCAGCACCTGGTAATACGCAACATCAGCTTCGGCCTCTTCCAGCGCTTTTTTGTAACGCGGCTGGTCGATGGTGAACAGCACCTGATCTTTTTTCACCAGTTCGTTATCGCGCACGTTAACGTCGGTGATAAGCCCAGCGACATCCGGCGCGATCGCCACAACGTCGGCGCTAAAGCGGGCGTCACGCGTCCACGGCGATTCGGTGTAATAGACCCAGGCGCGGAAGATTGCGATGAACGCCAGGATGACCAGAACGAGGGTAATGGCCGTACGGGAGATTTTTCTTGTTAGTGTTTTCACTTCAACCTCAAACGAACAGGCGCGATATCAAGTAAAAGAGACAGCAATACAGCGCAGTATTAAACAGAGCCGGATGCCAGACAAAATCATAGATGCCTGTAGGCGCCAGCACCCGGCGTACCAGCCAGAAAATCGCCAGTGAAAGAAGCAATTCAAAGAATATCGGTGGGAAGGAGAGACCAAACACCACGATAACGGGAAACAGACTCATGTTGACCTTGATTATAAAGAGAGTGCAGGCGATACGGTTTTCAGCCAGTGTCGACGCCATGAAGGGCAAGGAAAGCCAGGCGAGAGCGACACGGCCTTTATATGAATAATAATATATTACCGTAACTGTTATGCTGTTATCTATAATATGTGATCTAAATCACTTTTAAGCCAGAGTGAATAATGGAACGACTAAAACGCATGTCGGTGTTTGCAAAAGTGGTGGAATTTGGTTCCTTCACCGCCGCCGCCCGCCAGCTACAAATGAGTGTTTCGTCCATCAGTCAGACGGTATCGAAACTGGAAGACGAGTTACAGGTCAAGCTGTTAAACCGCAGCACACGCAGCATCGGGCTGACCGAAGCCGGTAGAATTTATTATCAGGGCTGTCGGCGGATGCTGCATGAAGTGCAGGATGTTCACGAACAGCTTTATGCCTTTAACAACACGCCTATCGGTACGCTACGTATTGGCTGTTCTTCAACCATGGCACAAAATGTTCTCGCCGGGATCACCGCGAAGATGCTCAAAGAACACCCTGGCCTGACGGTCAATCTGGTCACCGGCATCCCGGCGCCCGATCTGATCGCGGATGGTCTGGACGTGGTCATCCGCGTGGGTGCCCTGCAGGATTCCAGTCTGTTTTCCCGCCGCCTGGGGGCAATGCCGATGGTGGTATGTGCGGCGAAAAGCTATCTTACCCAGTACGGTATGCCGGAAAAGCCAGCCGATCTTACCAACCACTCATGGCTGGAATACAGCGTGCGCCCGGATAATGAGTTCGAACTGATCGCGCCGGAAGGGATCTCCACACGCCTGATCCCGCAGGGACGGTTTGTGACCAACGATCCCATGACCCTCAACCGCTGGCTCACTGCGGGTGCGGGTATCGCCTACGTCCCGTTGATGTGGGTCATCAATGAGATCAATCGGGGAGAACTGGAGATCTTACTGCCGCGTTATCAGTCCGATCCGCGTCCGGTTTATGCGCTGTACACCGAAAAAGACAAGCTGCCGCTGAAGGTGCAGGTGGTGATTAACTATCTGACCGACTATTTCATCGACGTGGCGCAGTTGTTCCAGGGAATGCATGGGCGAGGAAAAGAGAAGTAACAAATTGCCCGGTAGCGCTACCGCTTACCGGGCCTACGGATACATCAGTGGTCATTCGACAACTGACAATCAGGCCGTGCCGCCGACCGTCAGGTTATCCACTTTTAGCGTCGGCTGACCCACACCAACTGGCAAGCTCTGGCCTTCTTTACCGCAGACGCCAACGCCGTTATCCAGCTTCAGATCGTTGCCCACCATTGAGATCTGCTGCATCGCTTCGATACCTGAACCAATTAGCGTCGCCCCTTTCACCGGCTTTGTCACTTTACCGTTCTCGATAAGCCAGGCTTCCGAGGTCGAGAAGACAAATTTGCCGGAAGTGATATCCACCTGACCACCGCCAAAGTTTGGCGCGTAGATGCCATACTCTACGGACTCAATGATCTCCTGCGGCGTGGATTTACCCGGCAGCATATAGGTGTTAGTCATGCGCGGCATCGGCAGATGTGCGTAAGACTCCCGGCGGCCGTTTCCGGTCGGCGCAACACCCATCAGGCGCGCATTCAGTTTGTCCTGCATATAACCTTTCAGAATACCGTTTTCGATCAGCACGTTGTACTGACCCGGCGTGCCTTCATCGTCAATGGCCACAGAACCCCGGCGGTCCGCCATCGTGCCATCGTCCACCACGGTGCACAGTTCAGAGGCGACCAGTTCGCCCATATGACCGCTGAATACTGACGTACCACGACGGTTAAAGTCTCCTTCCAGACCATGCCCCACGGCTTCATGCAGCAGCACGCCCGGCCAGCCAGCACCTAATACCACGGGCAGCGTCCCGGCTGGCGCCGCAACGGCGGACAGGTTCACCAGTGCCATACGCACGGCCTCTTTCGCCCAGGCGTCGGCGCGGACGTCACCATCCAGATCTGCAAGGAAATAATCGTAGCCAAAACGCCCGCCGCCACCGCTGGCGCCGCGTTCACGTTTACCGTCTTCTTCCACCTGCACGCTGACCGACAAACGCACCAGCGGACGCACATCAGCGGCCAGCGTTCCGTCGGTAGCCGCAACGAGGATCAATTCATATACGCCGGTCAGGCTCGCCGACACTTCCTGCACTCGTTTATCCGCTTCGCGGGCAACTTTATCCACACGGCGCAGGATATCGAGCTTTTCTTCGCGGCTCATGCTTTGCAGCGGATCGACAGCGGTGTACAGCGCCGGATACTCCACGGCACCGAGAGTCTTCACTTTTCCGTCGCCGCTGTCACGCACGATGGTCCGCGCAGCGCGTGCGCTCTGTTCCAGCGCCTGCAAGCTAATCTGATCAGCATAGGCAAACCCGGTTTTTTCACCGCTCACTGCGCGAACGCCCACGCCCTGATCGATATTGTAAGAACCATCTTTAATAATGCGGTCTTCTAAAACCCAGGATTCGTGATAGCTCGACTGAAAATAGAGATCGCCGTAGTCAAGACGGCGTTCGGCCAGTTGGCCCAGAATGGCAAACAGATCCTGATGTTTCAGGCCGTTCGCCGCTAGCAATTGTTCACTTACCAGGTTCAGACTCATCGTTATTGCTACTCGTTAATGACTGCGATAGAGGATCTATGTACTGAGAGTGGGGCAATTCCTTGCCCCCGTCAAATCATTGCGATTTTTCTTTCCGCGGCTGGCGCAGGACTTCATTAATCTGTGGTTTGTCGATCGGGCCGGTGATCCGATAGCGCAGGATCGAGACTTTACTCCACAGCGGCCCAAGCACTTTACTGGCGGCAAAGACCGCCGCACCCACAATTGGGTTCACCGCAAACGCGGCCGCGACGCCCACCGTGGTGGAGATTTCCGGTGCCACAACCGCTTCGATATTCAGTTCGCGGCGTACCAGATTAACCGACCCTTTCATGGCAATATCCGCTTCCAGTCCGTCCACCAGCGTATCGTCCGTATGCAACTTGCCGTCCTTAATCCAGGCGGTGCTGCGAATGGAGTCGAAGTAAAATCCTTCATTAAACGTATCACTGAAATCAAAACGCAGTTTACGCAGCAGCGCGTCGAAGCTCAGCAGACGCAGCAACTGCCCCGCGTGCCCGGTGCTTAGCTCGGTGATCTCCCCTTTGCCCAGCCGGGTACGGATAATACCGTTCAGCGAGGCTTCCTCCGGCCGCCACGGCGGGTTGCGCCAGTGCAGATCGTAATCAACGTTAAACGAGGCATCGCGTATAGGAGTTGAGAAGCCAAAAAATCCTGCTGCTGCATCAATCTTATTACCCCGCAGTTTCCCTTTTAAGGAAGTACGTTCGCTGCCGGGGGTGTTAACCCATTGTCCGTCCGCCGTCAGTCGGGTGAAGCCGGTATCCAGCAAGCCGTTGCTCAGGTTCAGCGTGTCGCCCTGAATGGCCACATCCGCATCGATACGTCCGTATTTTTGGCCCCACATCCAGCACTCTTCACAGCGCAACTGCACGTCAGGCCAGCCGCGGAAACTCACGCGTTCTACCGATGCGAATGGGGAGGCTGGCGCCTCACGGTTATCTGTTTTTTTGGCGGCGGAGGGGTTGTAATAGAGGTATTTTATGTTCGCCAGCCACGGGGCGTTATTGCGCATGGCCAGCGTGGCGTTGATTTCACGCCCCTGCGCCTCGATTTTTGTCCCATTCGACGCGGCTTCAGAAACGAGACTCAGGTTGTTCCACTGTTGTCCTCCCAGCGTTAACGCGGGGGTACGCAGCGTGACATGTTGTGGGAAATTCGCGTTAGCACCGACGTTGTCCGCCGCGCCTTTCTGGAATAATGCCAGCCATTGCGCACCATCCATCGCAGGCAGATTCAGCTCAATGCCTTCGCGTTCCGGCAAAGGTGGCGTCGTCCGGCTTTCCGCCGTCCAGATTGCACGATCCAGCGTCAGCTTCTGATTCAGTAACCAGCGGCTGTTAAAATGATTTTCCTGCCCGGCACTGCCGGTCAGCGTAAAGCTACGCAGGTCGCCCGCGGCTTTAATTTTAACGGGTAATGCCTCACCCGCTCTTTTATCCAGTGGAGAAGGTAAGTGACTGCTTACATTCCGGAGATCGCCGTTCAGCTCAACGTTGTAGGTCGTGCCGGAATGATACGGCAGGTCGATACCGACTTTGCCATCCCACGCCACGCTGCCTTTGAGTGCGTCATTCACCTGTGCAGGCAAAACGCCGGTACGGGCTGGCTGCCAGTTACCGTTGAGATTCACCGCCACCTGATACGCCTTTGCCCCTTCCGTGGTGCTGAAATCAACGTTTAGCGGCTGATTAAACCAGTTCGCCGTCATCGGTTCGCTTTTCAGATTACCGTTAACGAAGCTGAATTGACCGGTGAGGTTTTTCAGGGTGCTGTCGAGCGGCTTGATAAACAGGCTGTTATCGCGCAACAACACATCGCCTTTGGCGGTAACCTGTTCGCCGTCCAGCGGAATATCCAGATGTAAGCGAGCATTCACATCGCCGTCAATCTGCAGCTGCTCAAGCGTGGCACCCAGCGAATCCTTCAACGGCGTGTCGTCAAAATACGGCCCTACCGCCTTGCCTGGTCCCTGAATATCGGCGTCGATCAGTAACTTCTCTTTGGAGTAATCCGGGATAATGGCCGTCAGGTTGGTGGCCTTCACGCCCCCCAAATTAACGCCATCGGTTTTCATCCACAGGCCGTCGTTAAGAAAATCCAGCTCGATATTCAGATCGGTCAGCGCCGGCCAGTCCGGCTGGAAGGCAAATTTCGCATTACGCAGCGGGACCAGCACTTCAAACTGGCCTTCATTGTGCTTATACGGAAACAAATGCGGATTGCCGCCGTAGACCAGCGTCGCGTTATCCGCTTCACCGCCCTGAATCGCACCGCTGAGATAATCCACCAGCGCTTTGCCCATCAGGTTTTCCGGGAAGTAACGCCAGGCCTGAGAGCCGTCGTTGGTGCTGATGCCCGCCAGAATCCCCAGCCAGGGGTCATCACCAGCCGGTTGCAGATAGCGGAAACCGCCGCGCGCATGAACGGCCTTCGCTTTCACATCGATGTTGCGGCCATCCAGTTGAAAACCTTTGTCATTCTTCAGCCAGTTCAGTGTGGCAACGCCGTCTTCAATTTCTAACGGCGCGCGGAAAACCGTCTCATAGGGCATTTTTGCCTCTTTCATCGCGGCGGTCAGCGACCCGTTTTCCACGCTACCGGAGAGCGTACCGGAGAAATGCTCGGCTCCCGGCAACAGCTTCCACTGTTTCCACGCCAGATCCCGCCATGAAGCCTCGAAACGCGTCTTCTCTGTTGCCTGAAGCGGGATATCAAGCGCCAGGGTATCGATACTTCCACTCGGCTGGGTAGCGCGCCAGATATCACCCAGCGCAGGCGAAAGTTTCGACGCCATCGGGCGCAGCCCCTCAAGCCCGGACAATTCCAGATTGCTGGCGCGGATGCGCAGTTCATCACTGCGTTTTCCGTCTGCGCCGCCGACTTCCTGCTCGGGGATCCAGGCCAGTTGTAACGCCCCGCGCGGCCAGGCCTTGCCGTCCATCGTGATGCGGGTATCGGGAATAGAAAACTGCCAGCCCGGCTGTTCACGACTGATATGCGCCGTCAGATTGTCGACAGAGAGCGTATGGAGGTTATTGTCGCCTTTCCAGCTCGCTCCGCCCTGTTTCAGCCAGACATCACCGCCGGCGATGTCCCCTTTGCTGAGCGTCATCCAGGCTTCGAGGCTAAAGCGCGCAGTCTCCAGCGCCACGTTGTCCTGCATCCATTTGCCCAGCCACGGTTTGACGTCAATGTCGTCAGCCTGTAGCCAGACACGGCCGTTATTCAGCAGACCGTCATCGTCACGCAGATCCATACGCACCTGCATAACGCCGTGTTGACCGGTCAGACTGGAGAGGCTCACCTGGCCTTCTGCACGATGGCGATTTTTACCGTTAACCCAGGTGAGTTGTGGGATCGCCAGTTCGGCGCGCTGGCCGGAAAGCGTCAGAAAGCTGATTTGGCTGTCGCGGAGATCGAAGTGATCGAACTGGCGCAGGAAAAGATCGTTGATTCGGCTGGCTTCCAGCCCGTCACCGCTTTCGCTGCGTTCAATCGGCGTGTTGGTACGGAAATTCAGTTGCCAGAAGGTGAGATCGCGAAACTGCCAGCGCATGTGCAACAAACTTTGCCAGACATCCAGCGCAAGGGTAACGCGTTTAACCGAAAATTCACCGCCGTCTTTCAGTTCAGCGTGAATATCACGCGCCTCGAGGGTGGGTCCGAAATTTTGCCAGTTGGCTGAGATCTGGCTGGCCTTGACCGGCAATCCCGTTGCAGACTCAATTTTGCTGAGGATCGTCGGTCGCCAACTGTCGAGATGGGGTAACGCCAGGCGCAAGCCACTGACCAGCAGCGCTACGACAACGACGAGCGCGGCTCCAGTGAGCAGTAATATCCCCGGCAATCGCCTCACGCGTCTCTCCTTGTCTGCCAAAATAAGCGCCGCTGGTCATGCGACACTGCATCGGTTTACATCATTACGACGTCAAACTGCTCCTGGTTATAGAGCGGCTCGATTTGTACTTTGACCTGTTTGCCGACAAAAATCTCCACTTCCGCCAGAGCGTGTGATTCTTCCCCTTTCAGGGCTTCCGCGACGGCCGCAGAAGCATAGACCAGGAAGCGATCGGAGTCGTAGGCGTGATGCACGCGAACAATTTCACGCATGATCTCATAACAGACGGTTTCTACCGTCTTCACCGTGCCGCGTCCATGACAGGTCGGGCACTCATTACATAACACATGCTCCACGCTCTCACGCGTGCGCTTGCGCGTCATTTCCACCAGACCCAACTGGGAAAAACCATTAATACTGGTTTTCACCCGATCTTTACTCAGCGCCTGCTCAAGCGAATGCAGAACCCGGCGTCGGTGATCCTCATTATTCATGTCGATAAAATCGATAATAATGATGCCGCCGAGATTACGCAGTCGAAGCTGGCGGGCGATCGCCTGGGTCGCTTCAATATTGGTGTTGAAGATGGTGTCATCGAGATTGCGATGGCCAACAAATGCCCCGGTGTTGATATCAACAGTGGTCATGGCTTCGGTTTGATCGATAACCAGATAGCCGCCGGATTTCAGTTCGACCTTGCGCTCCAGCGCGCGCTGAATTTCGTTTTCGACATCAAAGAGATCGAAGATCGGTTGACGACCGCTGTAATGCTCAAGTTTGCTGGTCATCTCCGGCATGTATTCGGCAGTAAACTCCATCAGAGCTTCATAGGTCAGGCGAGAATCCACGCGGATGCGGTCTAACTGCGCATCCGCAAAATCACGCAACACACGCTGCGCCAACGCCAGTTCGCCATACATCTGATAACGGGTCTGCGGGCGCTTTTTGCGCTCCATCACTTTGGTCCAGACACGCTTAAGGTACGCAGCATCTGACGCCAGATCGTCTTCACAGACCCCTTCTGCCGCCGTGCGGATGATAAATCCACCCTGCTCGTCGCAGTACTCGGCGACCACTTTCTTCAGACGCTCACGCTCGGCTTCACTTTCGATACGCTGAGAAACGCCCACGTGCGAGGCGCCGGGCATAAAGACCAGATAACGAGATGGTAAGGTGATGTCGGTGGTCAGACGCGCGCCTTTGGTGCCCAGCGGATCTTTTACCACCTGCACCATCAGATCTTGCCCCTGGCGCACCAGCTCTGAAATATCGCGAACGGTAAACTGCTTCTGCTCTTCGCCCGCCACGCATTCGGTGTGCGGCATAATGTCGGAAGCATGAAGAAACGCGGCTTTATCCAGCCCAATATCTACAAAAGCCGCCTGCATACCCGGAAGTACGCGACTGACCCGACCTTTGTAGATATTGCCTACGATCCCGCGTCGCGCTTCGCGCTCGATATGTATTTCCTGCAGAATACCGCCATCAATGTACGCCACGCGCGTTTCCGATGGCGTTACGTTTACCAACAATTCAGCCGTCATGTTTATCCCTTTTCTCACGCAGTGAGTTAAAATTGCTCAGCAACTCATACGTTTCAACCAGCGGTAAGCCGACCACGGCATGATAGCTGCCATTTATCTTCCTGACAAAACAACCACCTTGCCCCTGAATACCGTATGCACCTGCTTTATCCATCGGTTCACCGCTGGCGATATAGTCAGCGATATCCGCATCCGTCAGCGCTCTGAACGTCACCTCCGTCATCACCAGGCAGTCGAGCACATACTGACTATCCGCCAACGCAACGGCCGTCATCACCTGATGCGTTTGGCCGGACAATTTGCGCAGCATGAACGCCGCATGATGGGCATCACGCGGTTTCTCTAACACTTCACCGTTGAGGATAACGATGGTATCCGCCCCCAGCACGGGGAGATCGCCTGGCGTCTGCGCCACGCCGGCCTGGGCTTTTTCCCGCGCCAGACGCGATACATACTGTTGCGCGCTTTCTCCCTCGCCACGTGTTTCTTCTATTCCCGTGACAATACGTTCGAAAGAAACGCCTAACTGCGTAAGCAGTTCCTGGCGGCGCGGCGAACCGGAAGCTAAGTATAGAGACGTCATAGAAACCTTTATTGCACGGCAAATTGCTGACGGATTTTACGCATCAGCAAGAAAAGCCACGGCCAGAGCACACCGTTGACTACACTACTCCAGAATACTTCAGGTCTGAAAGAGACGTTGATCACTAAAAACTCTGACCAGAAAACAATAATATCCACCACCAGCGAAAGCAACATCACCACCAGCGCCTGCTGCCAGAGCGCCAGATTGCGAAAGAGCTGGAATTTTAGCGCCACCAGATAGGCGATAATGCTCATCGACAACGCCCGCACGCCAAGCGTGGAACCACTAATAAGATCCAGTATGGCACCCATCACGAAACCTGTGCCCACATTGACGCGATGAGGCAGAGCGAGGATCCAGTAGAGTAATATGAGCAGTACCCAGTTTGGCCGGAAAACAATGATCTCTTCCGGCCAGGGCATCACTTGCAGCAACAGTGCGATAAAGAACGAAAGCCAGATAACCCAGCGGCCCTGGCTACGATAGCTTGCCACTACTGGCCTCCCGGCGCACGCGATGGAGGCGGCGTCGTGCCCGCTGGCTGAGCGGCAGGTGATGATGTGACACCGGTCGCTGGTGCAGGCACAGGCGGTGGTGGCCCCATCATATCCGGAGATGGCAGCACTTGCGGCATCATCTGCATCAGTCGTTCATTCGCCACACGATGCACATCTTCCGGCGTCATCGGGTTGGCGCCGTTACGGTCGGCCCCCCACAGCAACAGCAGATAGCGCAGACGCTGCAAGCCCGCAGTCGGACGCGCCTGAATCACCGTATAAGCACGTTGAGTATCCAGCTTAACAGAAGAGACCACGCCAACCGGATAACCTTCCGGGAAACGCCCCCCCAGACCCGATGTCACCAGCACGTCGCCCACACGAATATCGGTATTGGCCGGCAGATGTTCGAGTTGCAGATCGTCAGTGCAACCGTTACCCGCCGCAATTACCCGGATGTCATTGCGCAACACCTGAATAGGCAAGGCATGAGTGGCATCGCAAATCAGCAGAACACGGCTGGTGAGTTTCGCTACCGCGACAACCTGGCCGACAACGCCTTTATCGCTGATCACCGGCTGACCTTCGTAAACGCCGTTTACGCTGCCTTTGTCGATAACCACCTGGTCGCTGTAGGGATCGTTAACCGTGGAGATGACCTGCGTCACCATCTTTTGCTCATCCTGACGCAGCGGCGAACCCAGCAGCTCACGCAGACGCGCGTTCTCCTGTTTATACTGCCCCAGCATCAACAGTTCACTGTTTTTCAGCAGCAGTTCCTGGCGCAATGCCCGGTTTTCAAGCTCAAGCTGGTCGCGTGTTGCGAGCGTTTGCGAGACGCCATCAAGCAGTTCTCGTGGACCATTGGAAATAAAGTAGAAAGGACTGACGGCGGTATCCATGTACGTCCGGATCTGGCTGAACGTACCCAGGCGGCTGTCGGCAATAATCACGCCGAGCGCCACCAACACCGCCAGGATAAGGCGAATCTGTAGCGACGGGCCACGGCTAAAAATTGGCTTCATAAGTTTGCGTATTCTCGTATCAGAGTCGGCAGGACAGCGTGACGCTCTCCTGCCGGTATCCGATTACTCTTCGCTGAACAGGTCGCCGCCGTGCATGTCGATCATTTCCAGCGCTTTGCCGCCGCCACGCGCCACACAGGTCAGCGGGTCTTCAGCCACAACAACTGGAATGCCGGTTTCTTCCATTAACAGACGATCAAGGTTACGCAACAGCGCACCGCCGCCAGTGAGCACCATACCGCGCTCGGAGATATCAGACGCCAGTTCCGGCGGGCACTGTTCCAGTGCAACCATCACCGCGCTAACGATACCGGTCAGCGGCTCCTGCAGGGCTTCCAGAATCTCGTTAGAGTTCAGGGTGAAGCCGCGAGGAACACCTTCTGCCAGGTTACGACCGCGCACTTCGATTTCACGCACTTCGTCGCCCGGATAAGCAGAACCGATTTCATGCTTGATACGCTCTGCGGTGGCTTCACCGATCAGAGAACCGTAGTTACGGCGCACATAATTAATGATAGCTTCATCGAAGCGATCGCCGCCGATACGGACAGAAGAAGAATAGACCACACCGTTCAGGGAGATTACGGCGACTTCCGTCGTACCGCCACCGATGTCAACCACCATCGAACCGGTTGCCTCAGAAACCGGCAGGCCAGCGCCAATTGCCGCAGCCATCGGTTCTTCGATCAGGAAGACTTCGCGGGCGCCAGCGCCCTGTGCGGATTCACGAATAGCACGACGCTCAACCTGAGTGGCACCAACCGGTACACACACCAGCACACGCGGGCTAGGACGCATAAAGCTGTTGCTGTGCACTTGCTTGATGAAGTGCTGAAGCATTTTTTCAGTCACGAAGAAGTCAGCGATAACGCCGTCTTTCATTGGGCGAATAGCAGCAATGTTGCCCGGCGTACGACCCAGCATCTGCTTCGCATCATGACCTACTGCAGCCACGCTTTTCGGTGAACCGGCACGATCCTGACGAATGGCCACAACGGAAGGCTCATTCAATACGATGCCTTGTCCTTTTACATAAATGAGGGTATTCGCGGTACCCAGGTCAATGGACAAGTCATTGGAAAACATGCCACGAAATTTTTTCAACATACTAAGGGATAATCCTGAAAGCTGGGGCGGAAAACAAAATCCGCTTACTTTACCAACCACACGCAGCAGCGACAAGGCGCAAAAATCATCTGCTACGGTGAAAATTAGTGCAGTTCGTTTCCTCTGTTACAAATCTCTACCTGAGTCCCTCAGGGCTGAGCACTTCAGCAGCAATCCTCGCCCTCATTTGCAACCGGTTTAAGGTCATTCACCTGCATGCGTGCTGTTACAAAATGGCGAGCAGACAAGCACACCCCCAAGAAGGCACAGCGCGCGTTATTCTACGTGAAAACTGAACAAACGGCAGGTTAAACCGAGTATCTTTGAGAATATTTTTTCACATTGGTATCCAGCGGCTGGGAGGCTGCAAAAAAATCCCCCTGTCCACCCGAAACACCACGCGCTGTCAGCGTCTGCCACTCACCGCGCGAACGCACGCCTGTTGCGTAAACCTGGGTGCTGGTGCCTGAGCACGCCTCCACCAGGCTTTGAACCAGCAACTGGTTTTCCGTTCGCTTCTCAATATTCCGGACCAGGCTCGGATGGAGCTTAATCAGTTCCACATTGAGTTCTTTAATCCAGCTGGTACTCACCAGCGTTAAACCCGCCTGCGCGACAGCAACCCGAACACCCAATGCATTCACTAAACGGATGACGGGCTGCAACCGGCTGATGTGTTGACCTACATCCGCCTCTGCAAGTTCAATAATTATGCGTTTTCGTTGCGATTTTTCACACTGCATCAAGGTATCACGCAGCCAACGCTGAAAACGCGGGCGAATGAGCGACTCCACCGTCACCTGCATGGCCAGATTCTCTTCTGGCCAGTAGTTCAACAGCGGTATGACACGGCTTATTTGTAAACGGTCATATTCTTCTGATAAACCGAATTGTAAAACCATCGGCATGTATTCCGCCGAACTGACCTCTTCATTACCGTCAAAGATGCGACACATCAGTTCCCGATGATGAACATGCCCGTCCCGGGTGACGGCGGGTTTCTGATAAATTCGTGGGCCGCCGCGGCTGAGCATCTGTTCAATCAGTGTGCGCCAGCGTACGTTGCCACGTCCTTTTTCCGGCAGCGAATCGTCATACACCGCCCAGCTATTCCCGCCCTGGAGCACGGCGTTGCGGGTCGCCGCTTCCGCATGTTCCATCACCTGTTCGGTCGACTGCCCGCTACGCCAGGCGCAAATGCCAATATGTATCATATCGTCACGGTCGAGGATTTTATTCGTCGGAAGCGCATCAACCGCTTTTAACAGTTGTCCAGCCACGCTTTCTGCCTCTTTCAGGGTGCGATGCGGCAGCAGGACAGCAAAATCACTACGATGGTAGCGCGCCAGCAGTGACCCCGGATAACGCATCATAAAGGTGGACAGTAAATTAATCAGACTGAACAGTTCTTCTTCGGCGAGGTTACGCCCCCAGCTGTCACGCAGCAGGTTAAAGTCCGGCAGACGAATCATCATCACCACACCATGCGCACCCACTTTTTCCTGATCGTCCAGCAGCGTCGCCAGTTGGTTATCAAAAAAGAGTCGATTGCCAAGGCCGGTTTTGGTGTCCTGTGCGGCGTAAGAGCGAATCAGCGTATCGAGACGACTCCGCTGCTCCTGGGCGCTCTGGATTTCAGCCAGTAGCATATCCAGCGCACTACTGGTGCGCGCCGGCCATTCGTAGACAGTACCGCGCACGCTGGCTCCGCGTTCGCCATTCAAAATCCGCGTCGAACGAATCTCCAGCAGTTCCTGACCCGAAAGTTGACGCTGAAGCCAACGTACCGACAGAAACAACATCAGCACAATAAAGCCAATGGCCAACGTCAGTGGCGCAGTGGTCATCAGTGAATGAAAATAGTTGCCCATCGGATCCTGATAGACCAGATGCATTGTCGTTCCCGGATGCTTTATCAGCGGAACCGAGAGCTCGCGAAACAGATTGCTGGTACCGACCGGACGATAGCTGCTGCTGCGGGTTTGGCTATAAATGATCTTATCGCCCTGCAGCAAATCGACGCGCACGATGTCCGCTGACACCATCAGCTCGTCAATTTTCGACGATAACTGCTTGAAATCGTGTGAGACAAGATGCGTATCAATCGCTGTCGCCACCGCCTGGACACGATGGTTCATCTTGTACTGGATGGCGTTATAAAAGCTCAGCGAGCAGCCAATCAGGGTCACAAAGATTGTTAACCCGGTGAGCAGCGTGACAAAAGCTGAGAATTTCGTCGTTAATCGCATCCTTGAGTTAACTCCGACGGTTGAATTGCGACACGAAACTGCTTAACCAAACGCAAAATTCGTCCGGTTGCGCAAAGAGTGAGTGCATACTACCAAATCAGGTGTATCTGGCAATTTATTGCGTTGCATCGGCTTCATGTTTCAATTAGCGAGTATAGTCTTCAGAAGTCATTTTCCAACCACCATGCAAAATTGAGGACAGGTTATGCAGGCTTTGATCTTAGAACAGCAGGACGGTAAAACCCTGGCATCCGTGCAGACGCTTGAAGAAAGTCAGTTGCCGGAAGGCAATGTCACGGTGGATGTCCACTGGTCCAGTCTGAACTATAAAGATGCGCTCGCCATCACCGGAAAAGGAAAAATCATCCGCAACTTTCCGATGATTCCTGGAATTGATTTTGCCGGCACCGTCCGGGCCAGCGAAGATCCGCGTTTTCATGCAGGTCAGGAAGTGTTGCTGACCGGTTGGGGCGTTGGCGAAAATCATTGGGGTGGTCTGGCAGAACAGGCACGTGTGAAAGCGGACTGGCTGGTTGCGCTGCCAAAAGGGCTGGACAGCCGTAAAGCGATGGTGATCGGCACCGCAGGGTTTACCGCCATGCTGTGCGTGATGGCGCTTGAAGAGGCCGGCATTCGTCCGCAAGACGGTGAAATCGTGGTCACCGGCGCCAGCGGCGGCGTAGGCAGCACCGCGGTCGCTCTGTTACATAAGCTGGGCTATCAGGTTGTTGCGGTGTCAGGACGCGAAAGTACCCATGAATATCTCCGTCAGTTGGGCGCAAGCCGGATTCTGGGCCGTGATGAGTTCGCCGAATCTCGTCCACTGGAAAAACAGCTGTGGGCCGGGGCGATCGATACCGTGGGCGATAAAGTGCTGGCAAAAGTACTTGCGCAAATGAACTACGGTGGCTGTGTGGCCGCCTGTGGCCTGGCGGGCGGTTTTGCCCTGCCAACGACGGTGATGCCATTCATTTTGCGCAACGTTCGCCTGCAAGGGGTGGATTCCGTCATGACGCCACCGGCGCGCCGTGCTCAGGCCTGGCAGCGCCTGGTGAATGACTTGCCGGAATCGTTCTACGCGCAGGCGGCGACGGAAATTTCGCTGGCCGATGCACCGAAGTTTGCCGATGCCATCATCAATAACCAGATACAGGGCCGTACGCTGGTTAAAGTGAAGTAAACGCAGACGCCGCAGAAATTTACACTTAATTAACGAAATTTCGCTGCGCGCTGACAGACTCCCTGCCATAGTAACTACGCGTTATAGGTCCGCCGGGAGTCTGTTATGAAGAAATTACATCCTCTTACCGAAGCCGATGTCACTGCTGAATCGGCTTTCTTTATGCATCGCCGCCAGGTGCTGAAAGCGCTGGGGATAGGGGCTGCCGCGCTGTCGCTGCCGATATCCGCACAGGCCGATCTCCTGAGCTGGTTCAAAGGCAACGATCGTCCCCCCGCCCCCTCCGGAAAACCACTGGACTTCAGCAAACCGCAGGAGTGGCAAAATACACTGCCGTTAACCCCAGAAGATAAGGTCACCGGCTATAACAATTTCTATGAATTTGGTCTGGATAAAGCCGATCCTGCCGCCAATGCCGGCAGCCTGAAAACCGATCCCTGGACGCTAAAAATCAGCGGCGAAGTGGCCAAACCATTAACCCTGGATCACGATGCGCTGACCACTCGCTTTCCTTTAGAAGAACGCATATACCGGATGCGCTGCGTCGAAGCCTGGTCGATGGTGGTGCCGTGGATTGGTTTTCCTTTACATAAGCTGCTGGCGCTCGTCGAGCCCACCAGCAATGCAAAATATGTGGCGTTTGAGACGCTCTATGCACCAGACGATATGCCAGGACAAAAAGATCGCTTTATTGGCGGCGGATTAAAATATCCCTACGTCGAAGGATTACGGCTGGACGAGGCTATGCATCCGCTAACGCTGCTGACCGTTGGCGTTTATGGTAAAGCGTTGCCGCCACAAAACGGCGCACCCATTCGCCTGACGGTACCGTGGAAATATGGCTTTAAAGGCATAAAGTCGATCGTCAGCATCAAACTGACTCGCGAACGCCCCCCTACTACCTGGAATCTTGCCGCTGCCGATGAGTACGGTTTTTACGCTAACGTGAATCCGCATGTCGATCATCCGCGCTGGTCGCAGGCTACAGAACGGTTTATCGGCGCAGGCGGGATTCTGGATGTCCAACGGCAACCCACCCTACTGTTTAACGGCTATGCCGATGAAGTGGCCTCGCTGTATCGCGGCTTGAATTTACGGGAGAATTTCTAAGTGCGGCTAAGTGCAAAACAGGTGACCTGGCTAAAAGTGCTGCTACATCTGGCAGGATTATTACCCTTTATCTGGCTGTTTTGGGCGATCAACACGGGCGGGTTAAGTGCCGATCCGGTGAAAGATATCCAGCATTTCACCGGTAGGACGGCTCTGAAATTCTTACTCGCCGCCTTGCTGGTCACGCCGCTCGCGCGCTACGCTAAACAGCCATTATTGATACGTACCCGACGTCTGCTGGGGTTATGGTGTTTCGCCTGGGCCACGCTGCATCTGACCAGTTACGCGCTGCTGGAGTTAGGTATCCATAATCTCGGGTTGTTGGGGCGAGAGTTAATTACGCGCCCCTATTTGACGCTTGGGATCATCAGTTGGCTCATCCTGCTCGCGCTGACGCTAACGTCAACGCAGGCTGCACAACGAAAACTGGGTAAACGCTGGCATCTTTTGCACAATTTCGTCTATCTGGTGGCGATCCTGGCACCGATCCATTATCTGTGGTCGGTGAAGATTTTGTCGCCTCAACCCATCATTTATGCCCTGCTCGCACTGCTGCTTTTGGCCTGCCGTTACAAGAAGTTTCGCCAGTGGTGGCGCTAGTTCAGCGAACTGTGCACCCGGTTGCAAAATGCAGAGACCAGGATGTTATTTGTGTGTTAGCGGTTGATTATCTTCCCTGATAAGACCAGTATTTAGCTGCCAATTGCTACGAAATCATTATAATGTGCGACCTTGGCTCCCTGGACGGCATTTTTAGACCGCTGAAAAGGTGACAATCGAGCATTGAAGGTATATTTTGTTTTTTGCCGGAGGATTGCCGCAAATCGCTGCATGTTAACCGACAAGTCTCACATATCTCGTTGAGACGGAATATACCGGCGTCCTGGCAGGCAGAAGCCGTTTTGCCATCGGGACTCACGCTTTACAGACAGCGCTTAATGCCTGTCACAATCACACTAAACAAAGAGTACGGAACCCACTCATGGATATTCGTAAGATTAAAAAACTGATCGAGCTGGTTGAAGAATCAGGCATCTCCGAACTGGAAATTTCTGAAGGCGAAGAGTCTGTACGCATCAGCCGCGCAGCGCCAGCAGGTAGCTTCCCGGTGATGCAACAAGCCTACGCTGCACCAATGATGCAGCAGCAACCTGCTCTGTCTAACGCAGTTGCTCCGGCAGCAGAAGCGCCGGCAGCCGCCGCGGCAGAAATCAGTGGTCACATCGTACGTTCCCCAATGGTTGGTACTTTCTACCGCACCCCGAGCCCGGACGCTAAAGCGTTCATCGAAGTGGGTCAGAAAGTCAATGTAGGCGATACCCTGTGCATCGTTGAAGCCATGAAAATGATGAACCAGATCGAAGCGGACAAATCAGGTACCGTGAAAGCCATTCTGGTCGAAAGTGGTCAACCGGTAGAATTTGACGAGCCGCTGGTCGTCATCGAGTAACGAGGCGAACATGCTGGATAAAATTGTTATCGCCAACCGCGGCGAGATTGCATTGCGAATTCTTCGTGCCTGTAAAGAACTGGGTATCAAGACTGTCGCTGTGCACTCAAGCGCGGATCGCGATTTAAAACACGTATTGCTGGCGGATGAGACGGTTTGTATTGGTCCGGCTCCGTCCGTAAAAAGCTATCTGAACATCCCGGCTATCATCAGCGCCGCTGAAATCACTGGCGCGGTAGCGATTCATCCGGGTTATGGCTTCCTCTCTGAGAACGCCAATTTTGCTGAGCAGGTTGAACGCTCTGGCTTTATCTTCATCGGCCCGAAAGCGGACACCATCCGTCTGATGGGTGACAAAGTGTCTGCCATCACCGCGATGAAGAAAGCTGGCGTCCCGACTGTACCAGGTTCTGACGGCCCGCTGACCGACGATATGGATGCTAACCGCGCCCATGCAAAACGCATCGGCTATCCGGTTATCATCAAGGCGTCCGGCGGCGGCGGCGGTCGCGGTATGCGCGTAGTACGCGGCGATGCCGAACTGGCGCAATCCATCTCCATGACCAAAGCGGAAGCGAAAGCGGCTTTCAGCAACGACATGGTTTATATGGAGAAATACCTCGAGAACCCACGCCACATCGAAATTCAGGTGCTGGCAGACGGTCAGGGTAACGCGATTTATCTGGCTGAGCGTGATTGCTCTATGCAGCGTCGTCACCAGAAAGTCGTCGAGGAAGCACCGGCACCGGGTATTACCCCGGAACTGCGCCGCTTCATTGGCGAGCGTTGTGCGAAAGCCTGTGTGGATATCGGCTATCGCGGCGCGGGCACCTTTGAGTTCCTGTTCGAAAACGGCGAGTTCTACTTCATTGAAATGAACACCCGTATTCAGGTTGAACATCCGGTTACTGAAATGATCACCGGTGTGGATCTGATCAAAGAACAGTTGCGCATTGCTGCTGGCCAGCCGCTGTCGATCAAGCAAGAAGAAGTGCAGGTCAAAGGCCATGCGGTGGAATGCCGTATCAACGCCGAAGACCCGAACACCTTCCTGCCAAGCCCGGGTAAAATCACCCGTTTCCACGCGCCTGGCGGTTTTGGCGTGCGCTGGGAGTCGCATATCTATGCCGGTTACACTGTACCGCCATACTATGACTCCATGATCGGCAAGCTTATCTGCTACGGCGAAACCCGCGATGTAGCGATTGCCCGTATGAAAAACGCGCTGCAGGAACTGATCATCGACGGTATTAAAACCAACGTTGATCTGCAGACACGCATCATGAACGACGAGCACTTCCAGCAAGGTGGTACTAACATCCACTATCTGGAGAAAAAGCTCGGCCTCACTGAGAAGTAATTCTCGTGTACAGCAAAATGGGCTCGCAAGAGCCCATTTTTTATATCGACAAGTCTTCTTAAAAGGCCCGACTTTTCAGGCTTTCTCTTTTTTACCGACGAGAAGAAAATTCAGACATTACGGAATATTTTCCACCGCCAAGAAAAAGCATACAAAGCCCACCACACAGATAAATGGCCTGTAACTCCAGAGCCCATGCTCCCTGAGGCGTCAGAGCCAATACTTTACCGTCCATCACCAGATATGTCGCAAACAGCATCGTGAAGGTAAAAATTGCCGCCGCATAACGTGTCATGACACCGAGAATCAGCATTAACGGCGCGACTATTTCGCCGATGAACGATCCCCATGCGATAAAAGCCGGCATATGGTGAGATTCCAGCAGAAACACGACTGCGCCAAGTCCGTGTTTCGCTTTCGCTACGCCATGAAATAGCATGAGTCCGCCAAAAACAACCCGCAGTATTAATTTTGCCGCATCCGGATTATTAGTATATCGATGAAATACTTCATCCCATTGTTTTAACATTCTGTACAACTCCCTTTCATCCCTTTTCTCTTTAGTAGGTATACTGGAAACCTATCCGGAAACGTGTTTGCCTGTCATCCTGCAATCTGTTGACAGAAACATTCCCTATCTCAATATAAGGCGCCCAGTTTTTGGTGACAGAATATGCAATCTTCATATCATGCTCATAGTCGGCATGGCTTTCATTATAAATATCGGTGTTAGCATGCAAGTAAACAAAGTTGTATTCAAACTTCCATGCACCTGTCTTATAGCCAAGCCATGTATCATAACGCCCTGTTGCTTTATTATTCAGAGCTTCATTATTCTGCAAGGTATAATCATAGCGGTAGCGCAGATTAAGATAAAAACCATTACCCAATACAGTGCCAAGTAACAGGTTAGGTTTATAGACAGTATTACCCGAATTACTATCAATATTAAAAGCAGGGATCAGATACATTTTGGGGTTGATGAAGTAGCGATAGCTGATAGTCGCTTCACTACCATTATTATCTAATTCATTAAAAGGCTCGTTTGCATCATCACCACTTGATTTATAACGGGTTTCAACAGAAAACCCGAATTGGTTATCAAAGCGATGTGCAAAATAGATACGATCTTTATTGATTTTCCCGTCATCGAAGTAGTCGTGACGTAAATCGATAACAGATTCAGCTGCCAGAACATTGCAGCTAACCAGTATTGCCACGGCACTAATACTTATTCTCTTATTTAATTTCATATAATAAGTCCATGAATAAACGCAAAAAGACCTTTCCGTCTCCGACAGAATAAAGAAAAGGCGATATCACTATGAATTGACATACTCAGAAAGCCCGAGAACAGGCTCAGCGCCGGTTAAGAATATTATTGTTATATCACTCTGTAAATTGCGGTTAATAACGAAATATGAGATCTGACAAACAAAATAAGACGCATAAGAAAATATCCATATAAATAGCCATTAAAAGATTACAAGTCATTCATCTACTCTATAACCATCGAGTCTTATTGCGATATCATTTAATAATATTTCGTTAGTGCTTTCATTATTAATGAATGAGGAGGGATATCTCTTTTTCAATATTCATCTTTAAATAAAAGTGAGAGTAATCAATATTATTACCTGTAACAGAGATAATAAAATCAAAATGGAAATAGTTAATTTTCAGAAGCATTCGTTCTGATAAATTGATCGCTCTTATTTTTGCCGCCTTAATCCCGGCGGGTAAGATTGCTCGTCCAGCACCACCTTTCTCTCCCCCCAAACCTGCGGCTTAAGGTACAATCCCCGCTTTCTTTTTCGACAAGGGACAAAAAATGGACAACCGTTTTGTTCAGGCCCATAAAGAGGCGCGTTGGGCGCTGTGGCTGACCCTTCTTTATCTGGCCGCCTGGATAGCGGCGGCTTACATACCCGGAGTGACGCCGGGTGTAACAGGATTGCCGCACTGGTTTGAAGTGGCCTGCCTGCTGACGCCGCTGATCTTTATTTTGCTGTGCTGGGCGATGGTGAAATTTATCTATCGTGATATTCCCCTGGAGGATGACGATGCAGCTTGAAGTCATTCTGCCTCTGGTAGCCTATTTGATCGTGGTTTTCGGCCTCTCTGTTTACGCGATGCGTAAGCGGCAAACCGGCACCTTCCTGAACGAATATTTTCTGGGTAGCCGTTCCATGGGCGGCATCGTCCTGGCGATGACCCTGACCGCCACTTATATCAGCGCCAGTTCGTTTATTGGCGGACCGGGCGCAGCGTATAAATATGGACTGGGATGGGTGTTGCTGGCGATGATTCAGCTTCCCGCCGTATGGCTTTCGCTGGGGATCCTCGGCAAGAAATTCGCCATTCTTGCCCGCCGCTATAATGCTGTTACCCTCAACGATATGCTTTTTGCCCGCTACCAGAGCCGTCTGTTGGTCTGGCTGGCGAGCCTCAGTCTGCTTGTGGCGTTTGTTGGCGCCATGACCGTGCAATTCATTGGCGGCGCACGCCTGCTGGAAACCGCGGCAGGAATTCCCTATGAAACAGGCCTGCTGATTTTCGGTATCAGCATTGCGCTGTATACCGCGTTTGGCGGCTTTCGTGCCAGCGTACTTAACGACACCATGCAAGGACTGGTGATGCTGATTGGCACCATTGTGCTGTTAATCGGTATCGTGCATGCGGCGGGAGGCCTGAGCCATGCCGTAGAGACCTTAAACGCTATCGACCCGAAACTGGTTTCACCACAGGGCGCCGATGATATTCTGTCTCCGACCTTTATGACCTCATTCTGGGTGCTGGTGTGCTTTGGTGTGATCGGCCTGCCGCATACGGCGGTACGCTGTATCTCTTATAAAGACAGCAAAGCGGTGCACCGTGGCATCATTATCGGCACGATTGTGGTGGCGATCCTGATGTTCGGCATGCACCTTGCGGGCGCGCTGGGTCGTGCGGTGATCCCTGACCTGACGGTGCCGGATCTGGTGATCCCCACGCTGATGGTCAAAGTGCTGCCGCCTTTCGCCGCCGGGATCTTCCTCGCTGCGCCAATGGCGGCCATTATGTCGACCATCAACGCCCAGTTGCTGCAAAGTTCCGCTACGATCATTAAAGATCTCTATCTCAATCTTCGTCCCGAGCAATTGCAAAATGAGAGGCGGCTCAAGCGGATGTCGGCTGTGATTACACTGCTTCTGGGTGCGCTGCTCTTACTTGCTGCCTGGAAACCGCCAGAGATGATTATCTGGCTGAACCTGCTGGCGTTTGGCGGCCTGGAAGCGGTGTTCTTATGGCCGCTGGTGCTTGGCCTTTACTGGGAGCGCGCGAATGCGACAGGGGCATTGAGTGCGATGATTGTCGGCGGCGTGCTGTACGCGATTCTCGCCACCTTTAACGTTCAGTACCTGGGTTTTCACCCGATTGTGCCCTCGTTACTGCTAAGTTTGCTGGCTTTCCTGGTCGGAAACCGTTTCGGTTCTCCTGCCCCGCAAGCTGCTGTATTGACTACTGATAAATAAAGAGTTTTGCCATGCCATGGATCCAATTAAAACTGAATACGACGGGCGGTAACGCGGAAGCGTTGAGCGATGCCCTGATGGAAGCGGGCTCCGTATCCATCACTTTTCAGGATACGCACGACACACCGGTTTTTGAGCCCTTACCGGGCGAAACGCGTCTTTGGGGCGACACCGACGTTATCGGTCTGTTTGATGCAGAAACCGATATGAAAGAAGTCGTCGCCATCCTGGAACACCATCCGCTGCTGGGCGCCGGTTTCGCTCATAAAATCGAACAACTAGAAGATAAGGACTGGGAACGCGAGTGGATGGATAATTTCCACCCCATGCGTTTTGGCGAACGCCTGTGGATCTGTCCAAGCTGGCGCGACGTGCCGGATGAAAATGCCGTCAATGTGATGCTCGACCCCGGCCTGGCATTTGGTACCGGTACTCATCCCACCACCTCGCTGTGCCTGCAGTGGCTCGACGGCCTCGATTTAACCGGTAAGACCGTCATTGATTTCGGTTGTGGTTCCGGCATCCTGGCGATTGCCGCACTGAAACTGGGCGCGGCGAAAGCGATCGGTATCGATATCGACCCGCAGGCGATTCAGGCCAGCCGTGATAACGCCCAGCGTAACGGCGTGTCAGAACGTCTGGAACTCTACCTGCCGCAGGATCAGCCAGAGACCATGAAAGCCGATGTGGTGGTCGCCAACATTCTGGCTGGCCCATTACGCGAGCTGGCCCCATTAATCAGCGTCCTGCCCGTTACAGGCGGCCTGCTGGGGCTTTCCGGTATCCTTGCCAGCCAGGCGGAGAGTGTTTGTGAAGCCTATGCCGATCTCTTCGCTCTCGATCCGGTGGTTGAGAAAGAAGAGTGGTGTCGAATCACAGGCCGTAAGAAATAACCCTGTCTCTTGCACGTGGCCGTACTACCGGCCACGTTTTTCAGCATTTCGCCCACTCCTGCCACGTCTTCTCCTACGGTAAAATAGACGCGTAACTCATTGAGTTTACAACTATAAAAATCTATTTTATTCATTGGAAGAATTTCATGAACCATTCTTTGAGCAAGGCGACCCTTCTCACGTTAAGCATCATGTCATCCACCGCAATGGCGTCACACTGGAGCTATGAAGGAGAAGGCGCCCCAGCGCACTGGGGCGCACTCAGTGAAGAGTATAAAACCTGCCAGACAGGGATGAATCAGTCACCTGTTAACATCGACCAGTCGCTAAATGCGCATCTGACACCGCTGAAAACCCATTACACTGACGGCCCCATCACTCTCATTAACAATGGCCACACAATTCAGGCCGGATTGAAGAATACGACCGCCGATACCATCACCATTGACGGAAAACCCTTTACGTTGCAGCAATTCCACTTCCATGCCCCAAGCGAAAATACGGTTCATGGAAAGCATTACGCAATGGAAATGCACCTCGTACATAAAGACGCTAATGGTGCGGTGGCCGTTGTTGCGGTCATGTTTGATAAAGGCGCGGCGAATACCGAACTGGATAAACTGTGGGCGACCATGCCCGAAAAAGCCGAGCAGAACGTTAATGTGACGACGCAAATGGATCTGAACGCTCTGCTGCCTGCAGAAAAGATGTATTGGCGCTTCAGCGGCTCTCTGACCACGCCTCCTTGCTCTGAAGGGGTGACCTGGATTGTCCTCAAGCATCCTCTGACACTTTCCGCCGCACAGTTAGAAAAATTCAGCCATACGATGCATCATGACAACAATCGCCCGACCCAGCCGCTGAATGGTCGTGTCGTGGTTGAGTAATGGCTGATGCGTTGCGCAATCATCTGCTGAAATGAGAGCATTGTCACATTAAGTCACCATAATCTGCTGATTAATTCAGCAGATTATCTTGTTATCTCCCACCGCCGCGAAGAAAAAATGAGAAGTTATGCAAAATTATATGCGTGCAGATTTTCGTCGCTTTTTTGTAATGCAATGATTTATATGGCTAATTATTTTATGGCGTTGACTTTACCGGCGATTCTTTGATCCACCGCAGAGGATTGGTCAAAGTTTGGCCTTTCATCTCGTGAAAAAAATGCGTAATATACGCCGCCTTGCAGTCACAGTATGGTCATTTCTTAACTCATGCGCATCGGACAATACCAGCTTAGAAATCGCCTGATCGCAGCGCCCATGGCTGGCATCACTGACAGACCTTTTCGGACGCTGTGTTATGAGATGGGAGCCGGGTTGACCGTATCCGAGATGATGTCGTCTAACCCGCAAGTTTGGGAAAGCGACAAGTCCCGTTTACGGATGGTGCACGTTGATGAGCCAGGAATTCGCACGGTGCAAATTGCCGGTAGCGACCCTGTTGAGATGGCCGATGCCGCACGGATTAACGTGGAAAGCGGCGCCCAGATTATTGATATCAATATGGGGTGTCCGGCTAAAAAAGTGAATCGCAAGCTTGCAGGTTCAGCCCTCTTGCAATACCCGGATTTAGTGAAGTCGATACTAACCGGGGTGGTTAATGCTGTGGACGTTCCTGTAACCCTAAAGATTCGCACCGGCTGGGCTCCGGAACATCGTAACTGCGTAGAGATTGCCCAACTGGCTGAAGACTGTGGCATTCAGGCTCTGACCATTCATGGACGCACCCGTGCTTGTTTGTTCAATGGAGACGCTGAGTACGACAGTATTCGGGCAGTTAAGCAGAAAGTTTCCATTCCGATTATCGCGAATGGTGACATTACTGACCCGCTTAAAGCCAGAGCTGTGCTTGACTATACGGGGGCTGATGCCCTGATGATAGGCCGCGCAGCTCAGGGAAGACCCTGGATCTTTCGGGAAATCCAGCATTATCTGGACACTGGGGAGTTGCTATCCCCCCTGCCTCTGGCAGAGGTTAAGCGCTTGCTTTGTGCGCATGTTCGGGAACTGCATGACTTTTATGGCCAGGCAAAAGGGTACCGAATCGCGCGTAAACACGTCTCCTGGTATCTCCAGGAGCACGCTCCAAATGACCAGTTTCGGCGCACATTCAACGCCATTGAGGATGCCAGCGAACAGCTGGAGGCGTTGGAGGCATACTTCGAAAATTTTGCGTAAACAGAAATAAAGAGCTGACAGAACTATGTTCGAACAACGCGTAAATTCTGACGTACTGACCGTTTCTACCGTTAACTCTCAGGATCAGGTAACCCAAAAACCCCTGCGTGACTCGGTTAAACAGGCACTGAAGAACTATTTTGCTCAACTGAACGGTCAGGATGTTAATGACCTCTATGAGCTGGTACTGGCTGAAGTAGAACAGCCCCTGTTGGACATGGTGATGCAATACACCCGTGGTAACCAGACCCGTGCTGCTCTGATGATGGGCATCAACCGTGGTACGCTGCGTAAAAAATTGAAAAAATACGGCATGAACTAATCTCGATTAGCTAATTGCTTGTTTAAAAAGGCGCTACTCGGCATGGGGAAGCGCCTTTTTTATACGTCTCTTTTGTGGAGCAGATATGAACTCACGTTGTGAACCCCAGTATTTTGGTGATGAATCCGCGTCGATCATCCACGGAGATGCGCTGACAGAACTCAAAAAACTCCCCGCTGACAGCGTCGATTTAATCTTTGCCGACCCGCCCTACAATATCGGAAAAAATTTTGATGGTATGGTGGAGTCCTGGGATGAGGACATTTTCCTCGCCTGGCTGTTCAACTGCATTGAGGAGTGCCATCGGGTACTGAAAAAACAGGGCACGATGTACATCATGAACAGTACCGAAAACATGCCGCATATTGATCTCAAATGCCGAACGCTGTTTACCATCAAAAGCCGGATCGTCTGGTCTTATGACAGTTCGGGCGTGCAGGCGAAGAAATTCTTTGGCTCAATGTATGAACCGATCCTGATGATGGTCAAAGATGCCCGACAGTACACCTTCAACAGTGACGCCATTCTGGTTGAGACCAAAACCGGTGCGAAAAGAGCGTTGATTGACTATCGTAAAAACCCTCCGCAGCCTTACAACACACAAAAAGTGCCGGGCAACGTCTGGGAATTTCCCCGCGTGCGTTATTTGATGGATGAATATGAAAACCATCCGACGCAAAAACCCATCGCTCTGTTAAAGCGGATCGTTCTGGCCTCCTCAAATCCTGGTGATACGGTGCTGGATCCCTTCGCGGGTAGCTTTACAACAGGCGCTATGGCCGTGGCGTTGGGACGTAAATTCATCGGCATTGAAGTTAATGATGAGTATGTGAAGATGGGACTCAGACGTCTCAACATCCGTTCACACTACGCTGTCGAAGAGCTGAGGAAAGTCAAAAAGAGAAAGACCCAAAACCTGTCGAAAAAGAGCCGAACGGCGTCGGATGTGGCGAAGATCACAGCAAAGTAAAAGCATTGTAAGCCTGCTTTTCAGCTCGCGTTTTTCGTGTATATTTCCTCCACGCATGGGCATGAATACACAGGATTGGACAATGATTCGTAAGTATTGGTGGCTGGTTGTGTTTGCCGTCTCCGTATTCCTTTTTGATGCATTACTGATTCAGTGGATTGAACTGATCACCACGGAAGTCGATAAATGCCGCAATATGGATTCTGTCAATCCACTCAAGTTGGTCAACTGTAACGATCTGCAATAGCGAGCGATTGATAAACAGAAGAAATCGTTATATAGGTATGTCATCCTTTTTTCGGCGCTAATTGTTTCACATTTCCATCAGGAATTAACATCCTTAATACATTATCCACCAGCGCCGGGGCCTGCTGATAAAGATCGTAGCGGGTGTCATTCATCAACCAGTTTTTCACAACACCGCTAAAACTACCGTGAATAATAATTAAGACGACGTCTAAATCCAGCGTCCGGGAAATCAACTCTTCAGCCATACTCGCCTGCAATGCGTCACGTAGTCCTTTCTGGCTAAAACCAATTTTCTCGCGTATTTCTTGTTCTGATATCATTCCCTCATGAAATTCACATTTATGATATAGAATTTGTAATAAAGCCTGTTGCCGGGGAATTTCTGCAATATATTGCAACCCTGCGATGAGCTTCTCACGCAGTTGCTGTAAGGGATTATCGCCAACACGGGAAGTTAACCGATCCTGAATAAGATCACGTAATGGCGGTTGCTGCTGCCAGAGTTCATTGAAGAGTTGCGTTTTGTTGGCAAAATGCCAGTAGATAGCGCCCCGTGTCACGAGGGCTGCGTCCGCAATATCATTAAGTGTCGTGTTGCTGACACCTCGTGTGGCAAACTGAATGATTGCTGTTTCAATCAAATGTTGTCGCGTTTTCAGGGCGTCGGCTTTTGTTCTTTTCGCCATAGGTTATCGCATCAGGAGGAGAATTAAAAAACACGAATACGACGTTTCAGAATTGTCGATGAAAAAGAACTGTATCATTTCAACCGTTCATAGCTGAAATAAAAATAGATCGCCTCAGCACAAAATACGAAAACGGATAAACAAAACAAATAAAATGAATGAATACATTCACAGTGCAAATGTATATTTCAAAACATATTCAGCCACAACAAAACATGACAAAAAAAGCAGAGGAAAAGATAAGACCGTCTCTTTTTTTTGTTTTTACGTGCCGTCAAACAGCCCATAAAATAAGTATTACTTACATCGCACGCTAATAATTTGTAGGATAGCCAACTATTATTCTTGCGTGCACGTTATCGCCTTACCGTTATCCGGTAAATAACGAGCTATTGGTTTTTAAGGAACAGTAATGATGAAACATGTCAGGTTTTCACTCCTGCCCTCATTTATCCTCATCTCTGCTGCGTTACTTGCCGGATGTAACGATCAGGGCGATAAGCACACTCAGGCTGCTGAACCGCAGGTGATGGTTCATGTGGTCACTGCCGGACCATTAGCGGTCACCACCGAACTGCCAGGACGCACCTCGGCATTCCGCATCGCAGAGGTTCGTCCACAGGTCAGTGGTATTATTCTCAAAAGGAATTTCACCGAGGGCAGTGATGTTGAGGCCGGGCAGTCGCTGTATCAAATCGATCCTGCCACTTATCAGGCGAATTACGACAGCGCAAAAGGGGAACTGGCGAAAAGTGAAGCCGCTGCCAACATCGCCCATCTGACGGTTAAGCGCTATGTTCCGCTGGTAGGCACAAAATACATTAGCCAACAGGAATATGACCAGGCGATTGCGGATGCGCGCCAGGCCGATGCGGCGGTTATCGCAGCGCAAGCCGCTGTTGAAAGCGCACGCATTAATCTTGCTTACACCAAAGTCACCTCGCCGATCGCTGGCCGTATTGGTAAATCCAGCGTCACCGAAGGCGCACTGGTAACCAACGGTCAGGCGACAGCACTGGCTACCGTGCAGCAACTCGATCCTATCTATGTCGATGTCACACAGTCCAGCAGCGACTTTATGCGACTTAAGCAGTCCGTTGAACAGGGTAGTCTGCATAAGGATAGCGCTCGCAGCAACGTCCAGGTGGTAATGGAAAATGGCACGGTGTATCCCCTGAAAGGGACGCTGCAATTCTCTGATGTCACGGTCGATGAAAGCACCGGTTCCATCACCCTTCGCGCCATATTCCCGAACCCGCAGCATACTCTGCTGCCAGGGATGTTTGTTCGCGCGCGTATTGACGAAGGCATTCAGCCTGAGGCTATTCTGATTCCCCAGCAGGGCGTGACGCGTACGCCTCGCGGTGATGCGACGGTACTGATCGTCAATAACCAAAATCAGGTTGAGCCACGCGCCGTTGTCGCGTCACAGGCCATCGGCGACAAATGGCTGATTAGCGAAGGCTTACAACCCGGCGATCAGGTGATCGTCAGCGGCATACAAAAAGCCCATCCCGGCATGACAGTGAAAACCACCACGGATGCCACTCCCCCAGCGGCGAAAACCACGCTATAAGGTCACCGGATATGGCAAACTTTTTCATCAGACGTCCGATCTTTGCCTGGGTACTGGCCATCATTCTGATGCTGGCAGGAGCCCTGGCGATTATGCAACTGCCTGTTGCGCAATATCCGACTATCGCACCGCCTGCGGTAGCCATTTCCGCGACCTATCCTGGGGCGGATGCACAAACGGTGCAGGATACCGTCACTCAGGTTATCGAACAGAATATGAACGGTATCGATAACCTGATGTATATGTCCTCCACCAGCGACTCTGCGGGTAGCGTGACCATTACGTTAACCTTTCAGTCCGGCACTGACCCCGACATCGCCCAGGTTCAGGTACAGAATAAATTGCAGTTAGCGACGCCGTTACTCCCTCAGGAAGTCCAACAGCAAGGTATTAGCGTTGAAAAGTCGAGCAGCAGCTTCTTGCTGGTCGCTGGGTTCGTCTCTGATAACCCGCAAACCACCCAGGACGATATCTCCGACTACGTCGCCTCAAATGTGAAAGATACGATTAGCCGCCTGAGTGGAGTGGGTGACGTACAACTGTTTGGCGCACAGTATGCGATGCGTATCTGGCTGGATGCCAACCTGCTGAACAAATACCAGCTCACGCCGGTTGATGTCATCAATCAGTTGAAAGTGCAGAACGACCAGATCGCAGCCGGTCAGTTGGGCGGAACACCTGCTCTACCGGGGCAACAACTGAACGCCTCTATCATTGCGCAGACGCGTCTTAAAGATCCTGAAGAATTCGGCAAAGTCACATTACGGGTAAACAGTGATGGCTCTGTCGTTCGCCTTAAAGATGTCGCACGTATCGAGTTGGGGGGAGAAAACTATAACGTTGTCGCCCGAATTAACGGTAAGCCAGCGGCTGGCCTCGGGATCAAACTGGCAACCGGCGCCAACGCCCTGGATACCGCTAAAGCGATCAAAGCTAAGCTCGTTGAGCTACAACCTTTTTTCCCGCAAGGGATGAAAGTGGTTTACCCGTATGACACCACGCCGTTTGTGAAGATCTCCATTCACGAAGTGGTAAAAACGCTGTTCGAAGCGATCGTCCTGGTCTTCCTCGTGATGTATCTGTTTTTACAGAATATTCGCGCGACGCTCATTCCGACGATTGCGGTTCCCGTTGTGCTGCTGGGTACATTTGCGGTGCTCTCGGCGTTTGGCTACTCGATCAATACCCTGACGATGTTCGGGATGGTGCTGGCGATCGGCCTGCTGGTTGATGATGCCATTGTGGTGGTGGAAAACGTTGAACGTGTGATGATGGAGGACAAGCTGTCGCCCAAAGAGGCAACGGAAAAATCCATGTCGCAGATCCAGGGGGCGCTGGTTGGCATCGCAATGGTATTGTCTGCCGTCTTCATCCCAATGGCCTTTTTCGGCGGCTCCACGGGCGCCATTTACCGACAGTTCTCCATCACCATCGTATCCGCGATGGCGCTCTCCGTTCTGGTCGCGTTGATCCTGACTCCAGCACTTTGCGCCACGTTGCTTAAGCCGCTGTCCGCCGAACACCACGAAAAGAAAGCAGGATTCTTCGGCTGGTTTAATGCCAAATTTGACCTCAGCGTCAACCATTACACCAACAGCGTTAGTGGCATTGTGCGCAATACCGGACGCTATCTGCTTATCTATCTGTTGATCGTCATCGGTATGGCGGTACTGTTTCTCCGTCTTCCAACCTCCTTCCTGCCTGAAGAAGATCAGGGCGTATTCATGACCATGATTCAGTTGCCTGCCGGGGCAACTCAGGAACGCACTCAAAAAGTGTTGGATCAGGTGACGCATTACTACCTGAATAACGAAAAAGCGAATGTTGAAAGTGTATTTACAGTAAACGGTTTTAGCTTTAGCGGGCAGGGACAGAACGCGGGTCTGGCGTTCATCAGCCTCAAACCCTGGGATGAGCGTAGCGGCAAGGAAAATAGCGCCGAAGCGGTGATTGCACGTGCGACTCGTGCGTTCAGTCAGATCCCGGATGGGCTGGTCTTCCCCTTCAACATGCCGGCGATTATTGAACTGGGCACGGCGACCGGTTTCGATTTTGAGCTCATTGATCAGGGTGGGCTGGGGCACGCCGGGCTAACATCAGCCCGTAATCAGCTCCTGGGCATGGTGGCTAAGCATCCTGACCTGCTGGTGCGTGTTCGACCTAACGGTCTGGAGGATTCCCCGCAGTTCAAGCTGGACGTAGATCAGGAAAAAGCACAAGCGCTTGGCGTTGCGCTGTCAGACATTAACGAAACGATCTCTGCATCACTCGGTGGTTCCTACGTTAACGATTTTATTGACCGCGGGCGTGTGAAGAAAGTCTATGTTCAGGCGGAGGCGAAATTCCGTATGCTGCCTGAAGACATCAACAATCTGTACGTTCGCAGTGCCAATGGCGAGATGGTGCCTTTCTCAGCCTTCAGCTCTGCCCGCTGGGTGTATGGTTCTCCGCGCCTGGAACGCTACAACGGCATGCCATCGATGGAATTGTTGGGTGAGGCAGTACCAGGACGAAGCACCGGCGAGGCGATGGCATTGATGGAAAATCTCGCGTCAAAATTACCCAATGGCATCGGTCATGACTGGACAGGAATGTCCTATCAGGAACGTCTGTCGGGCAATCAGGCACCAGCACTGTATGCCATCTCACTGATCGTCGTGTTTCTCTGTCTTGCTGCACTGTATGAAAGCTGGTCCATTCCGTTCTCGGTGATGCTGGTTGTCCCGCTCGGTGTGGTGGGCGCGCTTCTGGCGGCATCTCTGCGTGGACTCAATAACGACGTTTATTTCCAGGTTGGACTGTTAACTACGATTGGGCTTTCCGCGAAAAACGCCATTCTCATTGTGGAATTTGCCAAGGACCTGATGGAGAAAGAAGGTCGGGGTCTGATAGAAGCAACGCTCGAGGCGGCTCGCATGCGCCTGCGCCCTATTCTGATGACCTCGCTCGCATTCATCCTCGGCGTAATGCCGCTGGTTATCAGTCGGGGAGCGGGGAGCGGGGCCCAGAATGCTGTCGGCACTGGCGTAATGGGAGGGATGCTGACGGCAACATTGCTGGCCATCTTCTTTGTCCCGGTATTCTTTGTCGTCGTCAGAGGCCGGTTTAAAAAGTCTCAGAGTTAAAGTGTAAATAAAGGCGTCGAGGGACGCCTTTATCCTTTCAATATCTTTCTTTAATTATTAAACAGATAGTGATTTATTCTGCGCAATACAAAATTCACTCCTCCATTATTTTTACAAACAACATGAATTGAGATTATTCCATATGCCAGTCTTTTTTTAAGTGGTGGTAAAATTCATTTCGTATCCGCAAAGCGCCAGCATTCTCTGTTGCTGCATTTAGCGGAACGATTATTTTTGAGGTAACACTATGAAAAGATTAATTCCAGTGGCATTGCTCACCGCATTGCTGGCGGGCTGTGCACACGATTCTCCCTGCGTTCCGGTTTACGATGATCAGGGGCGTCTCGTTCATACCAATACCTGTATGAAAGGAACGACTCAGGATAACTGGGAGACAGCGGGCGCCATTGCTGGCGGAGCCGCCGCTGTGGCCGGCCTGACGATGGGGATCATCGCACTGTCGAAATAACCTTTTAAGCGCGCGGTACCTGCCGCGCTCTTAGCCTAAAATCATCGTTTTTCATATCATAAAAAGTGTTGAAAAATGAGCATTCCATTACATTTTTATTATCAATAACATCCAGCCCCTTCTTTTTCTCATTTATCTTTCAATACTCACCTCCTCGATATTCACGCCCGAAACCGTTATTTCATTCCGGGAGCATTATTTAAAATATTTTGCTCCAAAATGTGGCTTACGTTTCAATTTCGCACCATTTCAGGGCGCTGAGTTTATTTTTTCCTGTCTACACTCTGCTTATTGCGTCGGATATTCGCACGCAAAACCTGGCATTACCTTTGCTTAAAAGAGTATGGCCAATGCCACAGACAGGTTAAAGACGTTGCAGAACGTCTCTCTATAACAATAATTTCTTTGCCACACAGGATGCATTATGAAAAAGATGATGATAGCCACACTGGCTACGGTCAGCGTGTTGCTTGCAGTTGCCAGTCAGGCACATGCGGGTACAACGCTGGATGCGGTAAAAAAGAAAGGGTTCGTGCAATGCGGTATCAGTGACGGTCTTCCTGGTTTTTCTTACGCTGATGCCAATGGGAAATTCTCCGGGATAGACGTGGATGTTTGCCGTGGCGTTGCCGCCGCCGTCCTGGGAGATGATACAAAAGTAAAATATACCCCACTCACCGCAAAAGAACGCTTTACCGCATTACAGTCTGGCGAGGTCGATCTTCTCTCCCGTAATACCACCTGGACCTCCTCGCGAGATGCCGGAATGGGCATGTCCTTCACCGGGGTCACCTATTACGATGGCATCGGCTTCCTGACCCACAACAAAGCGGGTCTGAAAAGCGCGAAAGAGTTAGACGGCGCCACCGTGTGTATCCAGGCGGGGACAGATACAGAACTGAACGTGGCGGATTATTTCAAAGCCAACAACATGAAATACACGCCGGTCACTTTTGACCGCTCAGATGAGTCAGCAAAAGCGCTGGAATCAGGACGATGCGATACGCTTGCCTCCGATCAGTCCCAACTGTATGCCCTGCGCATCAAACTCAGCAACCCGGCAGAGTGGATTGTCCTGCCGGAAGTGATCTCGAAAGAACCGCTGGGACCTGTTGTTCGTCGCGGCGATGATGAATGGTTCTCTATTGTGCGCTGGACGCTTTTTGCCATGTTGAATGCCGAAGAGATGGGGGTAACGTCGAAGAACGTCGATGAGAAAGCGGCGAACCCGGCAACACCTGATATGGCACACCTGCTCGGCAAAGAAGGTGATTACGGCAAAGATCTGAAGCTCGACAATAAATGGGCTTACAACATCATCAAGCAAGTAGGTAACTATGCTGAGATCTTTGAGCGCAACGTAGGATCGGAAAGTCCGCTGAAGATCAAACGCGGACAGAATAACCTCTGGAATAACGGCGGTATTCAGTACGCTCCGCCGGTGCGTTAAGACGTTGTGATGTAACGAGCGTCGTACCTGCGGCGCTCAGTTCAGAGTCATGGTTACCGAGGCTTTCCTTATGTTCCATCGCCGCTCAAATATCAAAGGGTCATTCTCTTTTTCGAACCCTGCGGTCCGCGCCTGGCTGTTCCAGATCCTTGCCATCCTTGCGGTCGTCTCAGTTGCTCTTTATCTCATTCATAACACGATTAACAATTTAAGCAGTCGCGGCATAACCTCGGGCTTTGCATTTCTCGACCGTAGCGCTGGGTTTGGCATTGTCCAGCACCTGATCGATTATGAACAAGGTGATACTTACGGACGCGTATTCCTGGTAGGTTTACTCAATACGCTGCTGGTTTCCGCGTTGTGTATTGTCTTCGCTTCCTTTCTCGGTTTCTTTCTCGGATTGGCGCGCCTTTCAGATAACTGGTTACTGCGTAAACTCTCGACGGTTTACATTGAGATCTTTCGTAATATCCCGCCACTGCTGCAAATCTTTTTCTGGTACTTCGCCGTTCTGCGCAATCTTCCCGGGCCACGTCAGGCAGCCAACGCGCTGGATATGGTCTTTTTGAGTAATCGGGGCCTCTATATTCCTTCACCGCAGTTGGGAGAAGGTTTACTCGCCTTTGTGCTTTCTGTGGTGATTGCCATTGCGCTATCTGTCGGTCTGTTCCGCTTCAATAAAATGCATCAGATGAAAACGGGACAGTTACGTAAAACCTGGCCTACGGCGTTAGGGTTGCTTGTGCTGCTACCGCTTATCGCCCACTGGCTGTTTGGCGCAGCGCTGCACTGGGATATACCAGAACTGCGTGGTTTTAACTTCCGTGGCGGAATGGTACTGATACCTGAACTGGCGGCTCTGACGCTGGCGTTGTCGGTCTACACTTCAGCGTTTATTGCTGAAATCATTCGTTCAGGCATTCAGGCCGTCCCCTATGGGCAGCATGAAGCCGCCCGTTCGCTGGGATTACCCAATACGGTGACCCTTCGTCAGGTCATCATTCCTCAGGCGTTGCGAGTCATTATTCCGCCCCTGACCAGCCAGTATCTGAATATTGTTAAAAACTCATCGCTGGCCGCCGCGATTGGCTATCCCGATATGGTTTCGCTGTTCGCCGGAACGGTACTGAACCAGACAGGGCAAGCGATTGAAACGATTGCCATCACCATGTCCGTGTACCTGATCATCAGCCTGAGCATCTCGCTGCTGATGAACATCTATAACCGGCGAATTGCCCTCATTGAGCGCTAAGGAATCATGATGACAAAAGCATTGCTGTCTCATCCCATGCGCCCGGCCAGTACCGGTCCTGGTCGTTCAGTCGTATGGGTACGGAAGAACCTCTTTTCCAGTTGGTCAAACAGCCTGCTGACGCTGTTCTGTCTGTGGTTGATGTGGGAGTTAATTCCCCCTTTGCTGAACTGGGCGTTCCTGCAGGCCAACTGGGTAGGCTCTACCCGCGCAGACTGCACAAAAGCGGGTGCCTGTTGGGTGTTCATTCATGAACGCTTTGGGCAGTTTATGTATGGATTGTATCCACATGACCAGCGTTGGCGTATTAGCCTGGCGTTGATCATTGGGTTGGTTTCCATTGTGCCGATGTTCTGGAAAGCGTTACCGCGCCGCGGCCGCTATATCGCCGCCTGGGCCGTGATCTACCCGATCATTGTCTGGTTTTTACTGTATGGAGGCTTTCTCGGGTTAGAGCGCGTTGAAACGCGTCAGTGGGGTGGGCTGACGCTGACCTTAATCATCGCATCTGTCGGGATCGCGGGAGCACTACCCTTAGGCATTTTACTGGCACTCGGACGACGTTCTCACATGCCCATCGTCCGCATCTTATCCGTCATGTTTATCGAGTTCTGGCGGGGTGTTCCGCTAATCACCGTCCTGTTTATGTCTTCGGTCATGCTGCCGCTGTTTATGTCCGAAGGGATCAGTATTGATAAGCTGATACGGGCGCTGGTTGGCGTGATCCTTTTTCAGTCGGCCTATGTAGCGGAAGTGGTTCGCGGAGGATTGCAGGCGTTACCGAAAGGGCAATACGAAGCGGCTGAGTCGCTGGCGCTAGGGTACTGGAAAACCCAGGGGTTGGTCATCCTTCCTCAGGCCTTAAAAATGGTCATTCCTGGCCTGGTCAACACCATTATCGCACTGTTTAAAGATACCAGTCTGGTCATCATCATCGGCCTGTTCGATCTGTTCAGCAGCGTACAGCAAGCAACCGTTGACCCGGCCTGGCTTGGGATGTCGACAGAAGGTTATGTCTTCGCCGCACTGATTTACTGGATTTTTTGTTTCAGCATGTCGCGCTACAGCCAGCATCTGGAAAAGCGCTTTAACACCGGGCGTACACCGCACTGAGGATTCTATGAGCCAACTATTAATACAACCTGCCGACGCGATGATTACGCTGGAAAACGTTAACAAGTGGTACGGACAGTTTCACGTTCTGAAGGATATCAACCTGAGAGTCAAACAGGGAGAGCGCATTGTATTATGTGGACCTTCAGGTTCGGGAAAATCAACCACCATACGCTGTATCAATCATCTCGAAGAGCATCAACAAGGCCGTATCGTTGTTGATGGTATCGAACTGAATGAAGATATCCGTAATATCGAACGTGTCCGACAGGAAGTCGGTATGGTCTTTCAGCACTTCAATCTTTTTCCCCACTTAACGGTTCTGCAAAACTGTACGCTGGCCCCCATTTGGGTGCGTAAGATGCCAATAAAAGAAGCCGAAGCGCTGGGGATGCACTATCTGGAACGTGTGCGTATTGCAGAGCATGCGCATAAATTTCCAGGGCAGATTTCCGGGGGGCAGCAGCAGCGTGTGGCTATCGCCCGCTCGCTGTGTATGAAACCCAAAATCATGCTGTTTGATGAACCCACGTCGGCGTTGGATCCGGAGATGGTGAAAGAAGTGCTGGATACGATGATTAGCCTGGCGCAATCAGGCATGACTATGCTGTGCGTGACCCATGAAATGGGGTTTGCCAGAACGGTGGCTGACAGGGTGATCTTTATGGATCGCGGGGAGATTGTTGAGCAGGCGCCGCCGGATGAGTTCTTTGCGCATCCGAAGTCAGAACGTACGCGTGCATTCCTGTCTCAGGTGATTCATTAATCGCTTGCTCTGCCGGGTGACGGCTTCGCCTTACCCGGCCTACTGTTTTTTCGACGTGTAAACGCAAAAAGGCCACCCTTTCGGATGGCCTTCTCACTTGTTTGATGTCTGGCAGTTCCCTACTCTCGCATGGGGAGACCCCACACTACCATCGGCGCTACGGCGTTTCACTTCTGAGTTCGGCATGGGGTCAGGTGGGACCACCGCGCTACAGCCGCCAGACAAATTCTTTTCTACTGTGCCGAACTTTAACCTAATTAAGTGGTGCTGATACCCAGAGTCGAACTGGGGACCTCACCCTTACCAAGGGTGCGCTCTACCAACTGAGCCATATCAGCACGCTAAATTTGATGCCTGGCAGTTCCCTACTCTCACATGGGGAGACCCCACACTACCATCGGCGCTACGGCGTT
>NZ_JASJUI010000007.1:0-230339 GCF_047467925.1 Citrobacter sp. ANG330
GCCTACCTTTACTGGATTTCGCTCTCCCGTAGGCCGGATAAGGCGTGAGCCGTCATCCGGCATCTGCTTACGCCATCGTCCCTATCGTCTTTCTGAAACGCAGTAGCGCGATCAGGAAGAATACGGCGCCAATAGCGAGTAGCGTCAGAAACTGCGGCCAGACGATACTGAACCCGGCACCACGATAGAGTATTGCCTGCGCAAGGCTGACGAAATGGGTGGTCGGCATCGTTAGCATGATGTCCTGTACCGCCTGCGGCATGCTTTCTCGCGGCGTGGAGCCGCCGGAAAGCATTTGCAGCGGCAAAAGCACCAGAATCATCAGCAGTCCCAGTTGTGGCATTGAACGCGCCAGCGTGCCCATAAAGATTCCGATGGACGTGGTGGCAAACAGGCTCAGCGCCACGCCCAGCATGAACAGCGGAATAGAGCCTTCAATCGGTACGCCGAGCACACCTTTCACCATCAACATTAGCGACAACCCCGACACCACCAGCACCACCAGTCCCATCGACCAGACTTTCGCCATCATGATCTCAAACGGGGTGATCGGCATCACCAGCAGATGTTCTACCGTGCCGTGTTCACGCTCGCGGATCAGTGCCGATCCGGTCAGCACGATCGCCAGCATGGTGATGTTGTTGATGATCGCCATCACCCCGCCAAACCATGCCGGATCAAGGTTCGGGTTGAAGCGCATACGGGTCTCCAGCGACACCAGCGGCTCACTGTTATCACGATAACGCGCGACAAAACTGTTCACCTCGCCGTTGATGATATTCTGAATGTAGCTGTTGCCGGTGAACGCCTGGCTCATGCGCGTGGCGTCCACGTTCACCTGAATATCCGGCTGGCGTCCGGCCAGGACATCGCGCTGAAAGTGGGGCGGAATATTGATCGCAAAAGTATAACGACCCGCATCCAGCCCGGCGTCCATCTCGTCGGCGGTGATCATCTCCGGCGGCAGAAACCACGGACGGTAGAAGCTGTTGACGATACGATTCGACAGTTGCGACTGATCCATATCGGCAATGGCGATTGGCGCAAGATGCAGCGATCCCGGCAACACGGTGGCAGAGGAGTATACCGAAACGGTAAACGCAAACACGATCAGCGTCAGCATCGCCTTGTCGCCCAAAAGGCTGCGTAGCTCTTTGATGCCTAAATTATAAATATTGCGTAACCGGCGCATCACCCCTCCTGCTTTTTCAGCAACAGCACGCTCAGGCCAATCACCAGCGGTATGGCGATCAGCAGCGGCACAAACTGCGGCCAGAGATCGGTGAGATCCAGCGCTTTCGAGAACGTCCCGCGGGCGATCGTCAGAAAATGGCTGGTTGGATAGATCTCGCCGATCCACCGCCCCGGCCCTTCCAGCGACGCCACCGGATCAATCATCCCGGAAAACTGCGTCGCCGGGATCAGAGTGATAATGGACGTACCGAAAATTGCCGCAATTTGACTCTTCATAAAAGTGGAGATGAGCAAGCCCATCCCGGTCGCGATGATGACATACAGCAGCGCGGCCAGGCTGAGCGTGAGGAAACTACCCTTGTGCGGTACGCCAAAAACAAACACCGACAGGGCGCACAGCAGCAGGAAGTTCAGCATCCCCAGCGCGATATACGGCAACTGTTTACCGAGCAAAAACTCGCTGCGGGTGGTGGGCGTCACGTACAGGTTAATCATCGATCCCAGCTCTTTTTCCCGCACCACGCTCAGGGCGCTCAGCATTGACGGGATCATCATCAGCAGCAGCGGAATGACTGCCGGAACAATCGCCGGCAGACTTTTCACATCCGGGTTGTAGCGATAGCGGGTTTCAATAGTCATGAGCCCGCTCTGCCCCACCGGCGTCGGCTGGCGACTTGCCACCTCCTGTAGCCAGGTCTGGTGCATCGCCTGCACGTAGCCCTTCACCGTCTCGGCGCGACTGGGCATTGCGCCATCCACCCAGACGCCAATCTCTACCGGCGTCCCACGCGCAATGTCACGGCCAAAGTTGGGTGGGATTTCAATGGCCACCGCCACCTCGCCAGAGCGCATTCGCCGGTCGAGATCGTCATAGCTGGCAAGCGGCGTTTGTTCGATGAAGTAGCGTGAGCCCGCCAGATTCAAGGACCATGCCTGACTGCTGACGGTTTGATCGCGATCGAGAACCGCAAAGCGCAGATTCTCAACGTCCATGCTGATGCCGTAGCCCATGATCAGCATCAGAATCACTGTGCCCATCAATGCCAGGGTCGAACGCACCGGATCGCGTCTGAGCTCCAGCGCTTCACGGCGGCTATAGCTGAACAGCCGACGCAGGCTAAAACCCTGACGCGGCGGTTTGACCTCTTCATGCTTCGTTTCTGACGGTACGGGCGCTTGCGGCACCGGCCCGGACGCTTCCTGAAGCCAGGCGATAAACGCCTCCTCAAGGTTGGCAGCCCCACGACGTTCAACCAGCTCCTGCGGCGTCCCGCTGGCAAGCACTTTCCCGGCATGCATTAATGACATACGGTCACAGCGCTCGGCTTCGTTCATAAAGTGAGTGGAGATAAAAATGGTCACTTTGTCCTGACGCGACAGATCGACCATCAGTTGCCAGAACATATCCCTGGCGACCGGATCGACGCCGGAGGTGGGTTCATCGAGGATCAACATTTCCGGACGGTGGATCACCGCCACCGCCAGCGACAGCCGCTGGCGAATACCGAGCGGAAGCGACTCGGGCAAGGCATCCTCAACCTCCGCCAGCATAAAACGCTCGCTCATCTCCTGCACACGCTGGGGGATTTCTGCTTCCGGGATGTGAAAGAGACGGGCGTGGAGTTCCAGGTTTTGTCGTACCGTCAGCTCGCTGTACAGCGAAAACGCCTGCGACATGTAGCCCACCCGGCGGCGGGTGTCGATATCCTTCGGGTCGACCGGTTGACCAAACAGCCATGCCTCACCTTCACTGGCAGGCAGCAGCCCGGTCAACATCTTCATGGTGGTCGATTTACCACAGCCGTTGGAACCGAGGAAACCAAAGATCTCCCCACGCGGGATGCGAAAGTTGACGTGGTCGACGGCGACGAAATTGCCGAAGCGCATAGTCAGGTCTTTCGCCTCAATGGCGATCTCTTCCTGCTCAGCGTGATACGGTGGAATGACCACCGGCTGATACGCCTGACGCTGCGCCTGCGGTAACAGGGCGATAAATGCCTGCTCCAGCGTCTCGCTGCCGGTTTTCGCGCGGAGTTCCTGCGCGCTGCCGGTTGCCAGCACTTCGCCTGCGTTCATTGCCACCAGCCAGTCGAAGCGCTCGGCCTCTTCCATATAGGCCGTCGCCACCAGCACGCTCATGTTGCTCTGGCGCTGGCGAATGCTATCGATCAGATCCCAGAACTGGGCCCGCGACAGGGGATCGACACCGGTTGTGGGTTCATCCAGAATCAATAATTGCGGATCGTGGATCAGCGCACAGCACAGCCCCAGTTTTTGTTTCATGCCGCCTGACAGTTTCCCGGCAGGCCGGTCGCGAAACGGAGCCAGACCGGTGCTGTTCAGTAATTCCGTAATCCGCGCTTCGCGCTCGGCTTTGTCATGACCAAACAGGCGAGCGAAGAAATCGACGTTCTCATACACCGAGAGCGTGTGGTAAAGGTTTTTCCCCAGCCCCTGCGGCATCCAGGCGATCCGTGGGCAGACCTCGCGGCGATGCTTCGGATCGCGCATATCGCCGCCCAACACCATGACGTTACCTTGTTCAATCACCCGTGCGCCGGAAATGAGCGACAGCAGGCTTGATTTACCCACGCCGTCTGGGCCTATCAAACCCACCATGCAGCGTGCGGGGATCTCGAGCGTGATATTGTTCAACGCCACCGTTGCGCCGTAATGCTGATACACGCCGTCAAGGTGCGCCACGGGAGGAACGGGGACCTGCGCCAGATGCGTCATTGCGGCAGCCTCACCGCCAGCGCATCAGGCCACGGACGCTGCTCGTCCAGCCGCACCCACGCCATGCCGGGCAATCCGGTTTTGACATATTCGAGGTGCTGCTGGAGTAATTCCGGCGGGATACGCGCCTTAACGCGGAACATCAGCTTCAGACGTTCATCCTGGGTTTCAACGGTTTTTGGCGTAAACTGCGCGACGCTGGCGACAAAGCTGATAGTGGCAGGAATACGCAGATCCGGCGCGGCATCAAGCACCAGCCGCGCTTCGCCGCCAATCTTCAGCAGACCCGCCTGTTCTGTGGGCAGGAAGAAAGTCATGTAGACATCGCTTAGATCGACCATGTTCAATACCCGCCCGCCGGAAGCCAGCACTTCACCGGGTTCTGCCACCCGGTACTGAATCCGGCCATCACGCGGCGCTTTAAGCTCGCTGTCATCGATGTCCGCGACAATCCGCCGTTCGGTCGCTTGTGCCGCGTCAACGCGAGTTTGTGCCTGGATAATACTGGTGCGCGCGGCTTCAATTGCCGCTTTTGTTGCGGAGACCTGCGCCTTTGCCGACTCCAGCGCCGCGCGTGCGCTTTCCGCGGCGGCGCGATCGTCGTCCAGTTGTTGCGCCGAGACCGCGCCACGCTGGGAGAGCGAGCGGGAACGGACGTGACGTTTGGAGACGGAATCCAGCTCGGCTTCACGTTGTTTCACAACCGACTGGGCGGCACGGGTTTCGCTCTGGCGCTGTTCGAGCAACGCTCGCGCGGCGGCAACAGCACTTTCGGCCTCTTTGATCTGCGCAATGGCTTCCTGTCGTTGCTCCTGCAACACGCGGGTATCCATCTTCGCCAGCACTTCGCCCTGGCGAACAAACTGCCCCTCAGTCACCAGGATGGTATCAATACGCCCGGCGATTTTAGTGGCGATATCCACTTCCGTCGCCTCGATCCTGCCATTGCTGGCAGCAAAACCGTCCGGTACGCCTGCGGGCCGCAGCACCCACCACACACCGGCAGCGACCACCACCAGTACGCCCACGCCCCACCACGTCAGATGACGCTTAATGTTGTCCATAATCGACCCGCCATAATCCCTGTTATCAAACAATGCGTGTCACAAAACCCCACTGAACGGGCGTTCAGCGGTATCTTCCCTCCGGGATAAGAAGGAAAAAATGAGAGTGGCCGGGCGGCTGACAAACGTTATGACTGCGCTCGCCGTGAAGGAAAGTGAATGACAGAGAAGTGCGAAAAACGGGTAGTAATGTTGTCATCATCAGCGTTCCTGGCCGTAAATGAAACACGCATACTCATAGCTAGTATCAATAAAATACTAACATCATTATGGGGGATGTCTATTCGCTTATGGTTTGTAATGATATACAGGGTGAATCATTTACGCTTATGCAAGATCCTGTGCACACGCCCAGGCGCTGGACCACGCCCACTGGAAGTTGTAGCCGCCCAGCCAACCGGTAACGTCCATCACTTCGCCGATAAAGTAAAGACCGGGCACTTTGCGCGCCTCCATCGTACGCGAAGACAGTTCGTTCGTGTCCACGCCGCCAAGCGTAACTTCCGCCGTGCGATAGCCTTCGGTGCCGTTGGGCTGTACGCGCCACTCGGTCAACGTGTCTGTCAGCGTCTGCTGGTCGCGGACGTTGAGCTGTTTGAGCGAGACATCAGGGATCTGCCCGAGCTGTTGCAGGCACTCGACCAGACGCTTCGGCAGCAGCATCGCCAGCGTATTCTTCAGGCTTTGATTCGGATGAGCGCTGCGCTGTTCGTTAAGGACGTCATTCAGACTGACATCCGGCAACAAATTAATGCTGACAAATTCACCCGGCTGCCAGAAGCTGGAAATCTGTAAAACTGCCGGGCCAGAAAGGCCGCGGTGGGTAAAGAGCAGATTTTCGCGAAATACTGTTCCGTCCTGTGCCGTAACCACCGAGGGCACGGAAACGCCAGAGAGTACCTGAAGCTGCTCCAGCAGCGGTTTGTGCAAGGTAAACGGCACCAGTCCGGCGCGCGTCGGTAAAACATTCAGGCCAAACTGTTCGGCAATTTTATAGCCAAATGGCGACGCGCCCAGTCCCGGCATCGACAGTCCGCCGGAGGCGATCACCAGTTTTTTCGCGCCGACGGTCGCCCCGTTCAGCGCCAGAGTAAAACCGTCGTCATCCCGCGCAACGCTCAGAACTTCACTGCGTAAGCGCAGGGTTACATTGCCTTTTTCGCACTCCGCTATCAGCATATCGACGATTTGCTGCGCGGAGTCATCACAAAAAAGCTGCCCGAGCGTTTTTTCATGCCAGGCAATACCGTGCTTACTGACGAGATCGATAAAATCCCACTGGGTATAGCGCGCCAGTGCAGATTTGCAAAAATGCGGGTTTTGACTCAAATAAGCAGCCGGCTCAACATTAAGGTTGGTAAAGTTGCAGCGGCCCCCGCCAGACATGAGGATCTTGCGGCCAGGTTTCTTTCCATTATCAATAAGCAGCACCCGGCTGCCAGCCTGCCCTGCCTGTGCTGCACAGAACATACCTGCCGCGCCAGCGCCTATAATAATGGCATCATACCTTTCCACTTTACGTTCCTCTCTGAATTCAGGGCGTGAATTGTAAAGTTATCTCAGTGGTCGCACCAGCGGCAAAATACTTAGGAAGAAGTATTTATATGAAATATATAAGATAATTCTTTATAGGCACCATTGTATTCAGACGTTAAATCAAAAAAAGTCTATATTTCACTTTGCCCGCGCCGCTAAAGTCACTGATAATGCGCCGCGTTCATGTCCTCAAGATGGCGTAACGTCCTATGCTACATTTGTTTGCTGGCCTGGATTTACATACCGGGCTTTTATTATTGCTTGCTCTGGCTTTTGTGCTGTTCTATGAAGCAATCAACGGCTTCCATGACACAGCCAACGCTGTCGCAACCGTGATCTACACTCGTGCAATGCGCTCGCAGCTTGCGGTGGTCATGGCGGCAGTGTTCAACTTCTTTGGTGTGCTGCTGGGCGGTCTCAGCGTAGCCTATGCCATCGTGCATATGCTACCGACGGATCTCCTGCTCAACATGGGCTCCTCGCATGGACTTGCGATGGTGTTCTCCATGCTGCTCGCGGCTATCATCTGGAACCTGGGTACCTGGTACTTTGGTTTACCCGCCTCCAGTTCTCATACACTGATCGGCGCGATTATCGGCATCGGTTTAACCAATGCGCTGATGACCGGCACGTCAGTGGTGGACGCACTCAACATCCCGAAAGTCATGGGCATTTTTGCCTCGCTGATCGTCTCGCCGATTGTCGGTCTGGTGGTGGCAGGCGGCCTGATTTTCCTTCTGCGTCGCTACTGGAGCGGGACCAAAAAACGCGCCCGTATTCACCTCACGCCTGCGGAACGTGAAAAGAAAGACGGCAAGAAAAAGCCGCCGTTCTGGACCCGTATCGCGCTGATCCTCTCTGCTATCGGCGTGGCCTTCTCGCACGGCGCGAACGATGGCCAGAAAGGCATTGGTCTGGTGATGCTGGTTCTGATTGGCGTGGCGCCGGCGGGCTTTGTGGTAAACATGAATGCCTCCGGTTACGAGATTACCCGTACCCGTGATGCTATCAACAACGTCGAAATCTACTTCCAGCAGCATCCTGACCTGCTCAAGCAAGTGACGGGCGTCGATCAGCTGATTCCCTCTCCGGAACCGGCCGCAACGCAGCCGGCAGAATTCCACTGCCATCCGGCAAATACCCTTAATGCACTGGACCGTGCAAAGGCGATGTTGTCGAACAATGTGGAAAGCTATGACAAGCTGAGCGTTGAGCAGCGCGGCCAACTGCGCCGCATCATGCTGTGCATCTCCGACACGACCGACAAAGTGACGAAGCTGCCTGGCGTGAGTGCTGACGACCAGCGTCTGCTGAAGAAACTGAAAACCGATATGCTGAGCACCATCGAATATGCGCCAATCTGGATCATCATGGCGGTCGCGCTGGCGCTGGGTATTGGTACCATGATCGGCTGGCGCCGTGTGGCCACCACTATCGGTGAGAAGATCGGTAAGAAAGGCATGACCTATGCACAAGGGATGTCGGCGCAGATGACGGCGGCGGTCTCTATCGGTCTCGCCAGCTACACCGGGATGCCGGTCTCCACCACCCACGTACTCTCCTCCTCTGTGGCAGGGACCATGGTGGTTGACGGTGGCGGTCTGCAGCGTAAAACGGTGACCAGCATTCTGATGGCGTGGGTGTTCACCCTCCCGGCCGCGATTCTGCTGTCCGGTACGCTGTACTGGATCTCGCTGAAACTGATTTAAGCGTTATCTCGCCGGATGGCGGCAAAGCCTTATCCGGCCTACAAATGAATGTAGGCCGGATAAGCGAAGCGCATCCGCAGACCTGACGAATCAACATCATCGGGCTAAAGTGTGCAGAAAAACCGTATCGAGCGGGTCAGGAAACTGGCCCGCTTTTTTTTGCTCAGTGCCAAATCATCAGGGCAATAAGACTGACCACCACCAGCCCACATAGGGCGCTGGTCAGAATAAATTGACGACGCACCCGCTCACAGCGGCGGATGAACTCATCATCATGATGATCGCGGTAGCGCTGGGCGTAGATATACCACACCAGGCGTACCTGCTTATTGGGTTGGCCGTGCGAGGTGAAAAAGCCGCCCCCATCTACATACTGATAGAGCAAAGGATCGCAACCACGAAGTACCACGAGCAACGCGCGTAAAGACGAGAAATAGCGCGCCATATTCACAATGCAAACAACACATAATGCCCAGAATAATGCAACGGTGCTTATCATACGACCTCCCCGGCGACCCGCCCACGGAGCTCCGCTCCGGGACTACCGCTCCCCGAAACTTGCCAGACAGTCAATGAAAAAGTACGACTAAAAACCGCTCATTTTGAGCTTATCATCAGAGCGGCTCTCTAAATAGTGTAGGAGATCAGTTAATTTTTTTGCCAGAAGGTTAATCACTATCAATGCAATTCTCTAAATATTTTGTTTAACTATTTGGTAAGCAAGGCGGATTGACGGATTATCCAGGTCGCTATACTGTAAGGATAGTCTCTACAATTCACTTCATCGCGGCTGAGCTAGCCCCGCGTAGACATATCGCACAGTTCGCAGGACGCGAGTGACGCAAGGTAGAAAAATCGCTAGCTGGCTGGTCATCGACAACTTTATGGAAGGAGTAATACTATGGCTTACAAACACATTCTCATCGCGGTTGATCTTTCTCCAGAAAGCAAAGTTCTGGTAGAAAAAGCGGTCTCTATGGCACGTCCGTACAACGCAAAGGTTTCCCTGATCCACGTTGATGTAAACTACTCTGACCTTTATACCGGCCTGATTGACGTCAATCTGGGCGATATGCAAAAACGCATTTCTGAAGAAACTCACCACGCGCTGACCGAACTGTCCACCAACGCAGGCTATCCGATTACCGAAACCCTGAGCGGCAGCGGCGATCTGGGTCAGGTGCTGGTAGACGCCATCAAGAAATACGATATGGACCTGGTCGTTTGCGGTCACCACCAGGACTTCTGGAGCAAACTGATGTCCTCCGCGCGCCAGTTGATCAATACCGTTCACGTCGACATGCTGATTGTTCCACTGCGCGACGAAGAAGAGTAAAACGCGTCTTGCCGGATTATCCGGTCATATCAGAGCGCCCGCCTTTGCGGGCGTTTTTGTTTTTGCTTAATGCCCGAAACATGTCAGTACAACATCCCACCCCACAAATCATAATTAGTGTGATCGACTAATTAGATCGAATTACATCTGTATAATACTCTACACCATCGGCAAATAGCCGCAGTCTATAACAGAGTCAGACTTTTTCAGCGCGTTTTGTATTACGCGTACATACTTTTCGGGATGGCATTGAAAGGCGAAGCAATATGAATACATCTGCACCAACGGGCTTGCTACAGCAACCCCGCCCGTTCTTCATGATCTTTTTTGTCGAGTTATGGGAACGATTTGGCTATTACGGCGTTCAGGGTATCCTGGCGGTTTTCTTTGTTAAACAACTCGGGTTCTCCCAGGAGCAGGCGTTTATCACCTTCGGCGCCTTTGCCGCACTGGTCTACGGCCTGATCTCGATCGGGGGGTACGTTGGCGACCACCTGCTCGGCACCAAACGTACGCTGGTGCTGGGCGCGATTGTGTTGGCGCTGGGTTACTTCATGACGGGAATGTCGCTGCTCAAACCGGACCTTATTTTTATCGCGCTCGGGACGATTGCCGTCGGCAACGGGCTGTTTAAGGCGAACCCGGCGAGCCTGCTCTCCAAATGCTATCCGCCCAAAGACCCGCGTCTGGACGGCGCTTTCACCCTGTTCTACATGTCGATTAACATCGGTTCGCTGCTGTCGCTGTCGCTGGCGCCGGTGATCGCGGATAAATTCGGCTATGCCGTCACCTACAACCTCTGCGGGGCCGGGCTGATTGTCGCGCTGCTGGTCTATTTCGCCTGTCGCGGGATGGTGAAAGATATCGGTTCAGAGCCAGACCATCTGCCGATGAGCTTTCGCAATCTGCTGTATGTCCTGATTGGCACCGTGGCGATGGTCTTCCTCTGCGCCTGGCTGATGCACAACGTGAAAATCGCCAACCTGGTGCTGATTGTTCTGTCGATTGCGGTGACCATTATCTTCTTCCGCCAGGCTTTCAGACTGGATAAAACCGGACGCAACAAGATGTTTGTGGCGTTTATCCTGATGCTGGAAGCGGTGCTGTTTTACATTCTGTATGCGCAGATGCCGACATCACTGAACTTCTTTGCCATCAACAACGTTCACCATGAGATCCTCGGTTTCACTATTAACCCGGTGAGCTTCCAGGCACTGAACCCGTTCTGGGTGGTGGTAGCGAGCCCGGTACTGGCGGCGATCTACACGCGTCTGGGTAGCAAAGGCAAAGACCTGACAATGCCGATGAAGTTTACCCTCGGGATGTTCCTGTGCTCGCTGGGTTTTCTGACTGCCGCCGCCGCTGGCATGTGGTTTGCCGATGCGCAGGGCCTGACGTCACCGTGGTTTATCGTACTGGTTTATCTGTTCCAGAGCCTGGGCGAGTTGCTGATAAGCGCGCTGGGGCTGGCGATGGTCGCGGCGCTGGTTCCGCAGCATTTGATGGGCTTTATTCTTGGGATGTGGTTCCTGACGCAGGCCGCCGCGTTCCTGCTGGGAGGCTACGTCGCAACCTTTACCGCCGTACCGGAGAACATCACCGACCCGCTGCAGACATTGCCAATCTATACCGGCGTGTTCAGTAAAATCGGGCTGGTGACGCTGGCTGTCACCGTCGTGATGGCGCTGATGGTGCCGTGGCTGAACCGGATGATTAATACACCGGATACCACGCAATAATCGTATTTACCGGATGTCGGCTGCGCCTCATCCGGCCTACCCACACCGCGTCGTAGGCCGGATACGCAGCGCCATCAGGCAGTCTGTTAATCCACCAAAGGCGTGCCGGCATAAATATCAAACCGGTGCCCTTTGGTCACTACTGCATTTGGCGTGGCGACCTCCGCCAGCGGCGGCGCGTAGTCCGGGCGTTTCACCACCACACGTTTGGTTGCAAGCTGACGCGCCGGTTCCAGCAAGCCGTCGGCGTCCAGATCAGGGCCCACCAGCGACTGAAAGACGCGCATCTCTTTTTTTACCAGCGCGCTTTTCTGTTTGTGGGGAAACATCGGGTCGAGATAGACCACCTGCGGACGCGGCGTGATATCCGTCAGCGCCGTCAGGCTGGAGGCATGAATCAACTGCAGCCGTTCCTGCAACCACGGGCCGATTTCCGCATCGGCATAGCCGCGCGCCAGGCCATCATCAAGCAACGCCGCCACCACTGGATTACGCTCCAGCATCCGCACATGGCAGCCGACCGAGGCCAGAACGAATGCATCACGCCCCAGACCCGCGGTCGCATCGACGACATCGGGCAGATAGTCGCCTTTAATCCCGACCGCTTTCGCCACCGCTTCACCACGACCGCCGCCGAACTTGCGGCGATGGGCCATCGTTCCACCGACAAAGTCGACGAAAATACCGCCGAGCTTCGGTTCATCGCGCTTACGTAACTCAAGATGATCCGGCGTCAGCACCAGCGCCATCAGATTGTCTTCATCGTGTTCCAGTCCCCAGCGGGAGGCCAGAACAGATAAGGCGCCGTCTCCGGCGCCTGTTTCATCCAGTAAACAAATTTTCACTGAAGAACTAGCCTTTAATTCCGTAATGTTCCAGCATGGCATCCAGCTGCGGCTCACGGCCACGGAAGCGTTTGAACAGTTCCATCGGTTCTTCAGACCCGCCACGCGTCAGGATGTTATCCAGGAACGACTGACCGGTATCGCGGTTGAAAATGCCCTCTTCTTCGAAGCGAGAGAACGCGTCCGCGGCCAGCACGTCAGCCCACAGGTAGCTGTAATAGCCCGCCGCATAACCACCGGCGAAGATATGGCTGAATGCATGCGGGAAACGCCCCCATGATGGCCCTGGCACCACGGCGACCTGTTTTTTGATCTCCGCCAGCGTCTCAAGGATTTTCGCCCCTTGCTGCGGGTCAAATTCCGCATGCAGACGGAAATCAAACAGGCCAAACTCCAGCTGGCGCAGAATAAACAGCGCCGCCTGGTAATTTTTCGCCGCCAGCATTTTATCCAGCAGTTCTTTCGGCAACGGTTCGCCGGTCTCGTAATGACCGGAAATAAATGCCAGCGCGTCCGGTTCCCAGCACCAGTTTTCCATAAACTGGCTCGGCAACTCGACCGCATCCCACGGCACGCCGCTGATCCCGGAAACACCGGCGGTTTCGATACGGGTCAGCATGTGGTGCAGACCGTGACCAAACTCGTGGAACAGGGTGATCACTTCATCATGGGTAAACAGCGCCGGTTTGCCATTCACCGGGCGGTTAAAGTTACAGGTCAGGTAGGCGACCGGTTTTTGCAGTGAGCCGTCCGATTTACGCATCTGACCGACGCAATCATCCATCCACGCCCCGCCACGTTTGTGCTCACGGGCATACAGATCGAGGTAGAAACTGCCGCGCAGTTCGTTGTTTTCGTCATACAGTTCGAAGAAACGCACCTCCGGATGCCAGACATCCACATCCTTACGCTCTTTCGCGGTAATACCATAAATACGTTTCACCACCTCAAACAACCCGTTAACGGCTTTGCTTTCCGGGAAGTACGGACGTAATTGCTCGTCACTGATGCTGTAGAGATGTTGTTTCTGTTTTTCGCTGTAGTAGGCGATATCCCACGGGTTCAGCTCATCAACGCCAAACTCGGCTTTCGCGAAGGCGCGCAGTTGCGCCAGCTCTTTCTCGCCCTGCGGACGCGCGCGTTTTGCCAGATCGGTTAAAAACTCCAGCACCTGCTGCGGATTTTCCGCCATTTTGGTGGCGAGCGATTTATACGCGTAGCTTTCAAAACCCAACAACTGCGCCAGCTCGTGACGCAGGGCGAGAATCTCCGCCATCACCGGACTGTTATCCCATTTGCCGGCATTTGGCCCCTGATCCGACGCACGGGTCACATAGGCGCGATACATCTCTTCACGAAGCAGCCCGTTGTCACAGTAAGTCATCACCGGCAGGTAACTCGGGATATCCAGCGTCAGCAGATAGCCTTCCTGCTCTTTCGCTTCGGCCTGCGCCTTCGCTGCCGCCAGCGCGCTTTCCGGCATCCCGGCCAGCTCTGCTTCGTCAGTAATCAGCTTCGTCCAGCCCATGGTGGCGTCGAGTACGTTGTTGCTGTACAGGTTGCCCAGTTCAGACAGGCGGGTGGCAATCTCTCCGTAGCGCTGCTGTTTTTCTTTCGGCAGACCAATGCCGGAGAGTTCAAAGTCGCGCAGCGCGTTATCCACCGCTTTTTTCTGCGCGGTGTTCAGCGTGGCGTAATGGTCGCCATCACGCAGGTCGCGATACGCCTGATACAAGCCTTCATGCTGCCCGACCCAGGTGCTGTATTCCGACAACAGCGGCAGCGTCTGCTCATAGGCTTCTCGCAGTTCGGGGCTGTTTTTTACCGAATTCAGATGGCTGACCGGAGAAAAAATACGGCCCAGAACGTCATCAACTTCCGCAAGCGGCTGGCATAGATTTTCCCAGGTGTAAGGCGCGCCCTGTGCCACGACGCGTTCCACATTCTCACGGCAGTCGTTCAGCGCTTTGGTTACCGCCGGGACCACATGTTCAGGCTGAATTTTGGAAAAAGGCGGTAGCTCGAAAGGCGTCAGTAAAGGATTGGTCATAAACGCTGTCCTGTTAGAATAAGGTGAATGTCGCGCGCATCCGGCGCTGTGCAATATCCCTGTAGAATGGGGATAAGTGTAGAGGATTTCAATGCCAGGCGTTGTGCTTTCGCGGCAGCGGTGACTTTTCTGTATACTGTGGCGAAAGGCTTTTTATTCGCCCGAAAGCGCAACGCGTTTCGGGCTTACGTTTATCACCTGGAACACGTTTACCCATGCTCAGTTATCGCCACAGCTTCCACGCAGGCAACCACGCCGACGTCCTTAAACATACGGTTCAGAGCCTGATCATCGAGGCGCTCAAAGAAAAAGAAAAACCGTTTCTTTATCTGGACACCCACGCCGGCGCGGGCCGTTATCAGTTAAGCAGCGAGCATGCGGAGCGCACCGGGGAGTACCTGGAGGGTATCGCCCGCATCTGGCAGCAGGACGATCTGCCAGCCGAGCTGGAACCCTATATCAGCGTGGTGTCACATTTCAACCGTAGCGGGCAACTGCGTTACTACCCGGGCTCGCCGCTGATTGCCCGTCAGTTGCTGCGCGAGCAGGACAGCCTGCACCTGACGGAGCTGCACCCGAGCGATTTTCCGCTGCTGCGGGGTGAATTTCAGAAAGATGAGCGTGCCCGCGTGGCGCGTGCGGACGGGTATCAGCAACTGAAAGCAAAGTTGCCGCCGGTCTCCCGTCGCGGTCTGATCCTCATCGACCCACCTTATGAAATTAAATCGGACTATCAGGCCGTTGTCGCCGGGATAGCCGAAGGCTATAAACGTTTTGCCACCGGGACGTATGCCCTGTGGTATCCGGTGGTGTTACGCCAGCAAATCAAGCGCATGGTGCACGATCTGGAAGCGACCGGTATCCGTAAAATCCTGCAAATCGAGCTGGCGGTACGTCCGGACAGCGACCAGCGCGGCATGACCGCCTCCGGCATGATTGTGGTCAACCCCCCATGGAAGCTGGAAGCACAAATGAACACGGTGCTGCCGTGGCTGCACAGTAAACTGGTGCCTGCAGGTATCGGGCATACCTCGGTAAACTGGATCGTGCCAGAGTAATTGCAGCTATCGGTGGAAGCTATTGATTTCAGGTATACAATCGCGGCAATCAGAACGTAAGGATAAGACTCATGAGCAAGCATTATGACTACATCGCCATCGGCGGTGGCAGCGGCGGTATCGCCTCGATTAACCGTGCCGCTATGTACGGCCAGAAGTGTGCGCTGATTGAAGCCAAAGAGCTGGGCGGCACCTGCGTGAATGTCGGCTGTGTACCGAAAAAAGTGATGTGGCACGCCGCGCAAATCCGTGAGGCTATCCATCTGTACGGCCCGGACTACGGGTTCGATACCACCATCAATAAATTTAACTGGGATACGCTGATCGCCAGTCGTACCGCCTATATCGACCGTATTCACACCTCGTACGATAACGTGCTGGGCAAGAATAACGTGGATGTCATCAAAGGTTTTGCCCGCTTCGTCGATGCCAAAACCATTGAAGTCAACGGTGAAACGATTACCGCCGATCACATCCTCATCGCCACGGGCGGTCGTCCGAGCCACCCGGATATTCCAGGCGTGGAATACGGTATCGACTCCGACGGTTTCTTTGAACTGCCGGCCCTGCCGGAGCGCGTCGCGGTTGTCGGTGCCGGTTATATTGCCGTTGAACTGGCGGGCGTGATTAACGGTCTGGGCGCCCAAACCCATCTGTTCGTGCGTAAGCATGCGCCGCTGCGCAGTTTTGATCCGATGATTACCGAAACGCTGGTGGAAGTGATGAATGCCGAAGGCCCGACGCTTCACACCCACGCCATTCCGAAAGCGGTGGTGAAAAACGCCGACGGTAGCCTGACGCTCGAACTGGAAGACGGACGCAGCGAAACAGTTGATTGCCTGATCTGGGCGATTGGCCGTGAACCGGCAACCGATAATTTCAACCTGGCAGCGACCGGCGTAAAAACCAACGACAAAGGGTATATCGTCGTCGATAAATACCAGAACACGAACGTGGACGGAATTTATGCGGTTGGGGATAACACGGGCGCGGTAGAGCTGACGCCGGTTGCCGTGGCGGCGGGTCGTCGTCTCTCTGAACGTCTGTTTAACAACAAGCCGGACGAGCATCTGGACTACAGCGACATCCCGACCGTGGTCTTCAGCCACCCGCCAATTGGCACCGTCGGCCTGACCGAACCGCAGGCGCGCGAGAAGTACGGCGACGCGGAGGTGAAAGTGTACAAATCCTCGTTTACCGCGATGTACACTGCGGTGACCTCACACCGCCAGCCGTGCCGCATGAAGTTAGTCTGCGTCGGCCCGGAAGAGAAGATTGTCGGTATTCACGGCATCGGTTTTGGCATGGATGAGATGTTACAGGGCTTCGCGGTGGCACTGAAGATGGGCGCCACCAAGAAAGACTTCGACAATACCGTCGCCATTCACCCGACCGCGGCAGAAGAATTCGTGACGATGCGTTAAGCATTAAAATGCCGGATAGGGCGTCAGCGCTATCCGGCCATCATAATCACTTATCCTGCATATACGGCGTATACACCCCAGTCTGACTCTCAAGGAAGGCGACAATGTCATCGATATCTTCCTGCGGGATCTCTTTTCCCACCTGATAACGCAGCATCAACTTAACCGCGCCATCCAGCGTTGGAACATCACCACGATGGAAATACGGCGCTGTGAGCGCAACGTTACGCAAACTCGGGACTTTCTGGCGCAATTTATCGCGCATTTCATTGGTCACGTTCATTCGACCAATATCCGCTGCGGTAATCTCACCAAAATTAAAGTCTTTCTTCAGGCCCAGCGGTTCAAACGAACGTCCGCCCAGAATCATCCCGCCATGACAGGTGGCGCATTTATTGTCTTTAAACAATTGATAGCCATGCTTTTGTTTAGCCGTCAGCGCGTTTTCATCACCGCGCAGCCAGTTATCAAACGGAGAATCAGGCGTAATCAATGTTTTCTCGAACTCTGCAATCGCATCGGTAATCGTGTCACCGCTGAAACCCTGCGGATAAACCGCGAGAAATTGCTTTTTCAGGATGGGATCCTTGTCGAGTTTACCGATGATTTCATCCCAGGATTTCGACGCCATTTCTATCGGGTTCAATGGCGGTCCACCCGCCTGTGCCTGCAGCGTTGGCGCACGACCATCCCAGAACTGCTCCACGTTAAAGACCGAGTTGAATACCGTTGGCGCGTTGATCGGACCAACCGCGCCGCCGACGCCAATCGATGTCTTCCGCCCATCCACGCCTCCCGCGTTCAGGGCATGACAATGCGCACAAGAGATAGTGCTGTCTCCTGACAAACGCGGATCGTGATAAAGAGTAAAACCGAGCGCCACTTTCTGCGCATCGGTCGGCAACGTTTTAGGAATCGGCTGCACCGGCTCATTGCGATGTTGGCTCGCCGTGTCATTACTGGCGTAATACTGCTCGCGTTGTTTCGCAATCCAGCTAAGGATCGCTTTCCGTTCCTCATCACTCACCTTCCCCGCCCAGTGCAACGCGGTATAGCGGGTCGGCGGCATGGTTTCATACTGCATCACCCATTCAATTTTATTCAGATCGCTCTGTGAAACGGGCTCATCGGCCAGCAACGCGGCGCGGACGGCTTCAAGGTTGAAGGATTTATAACCCAGTTGAATATCGTAATTCATCAACTGTTTCGCGATGGGCAAGGAGGAGTAAAACGGTAATTCTGCGGAAGGGGTATGACAATAATCGCATCCTTTCTCACGTAAAAATCCCAGAACCTGATTATTTTCTTCCCTCGTTGAGGCCTGAACGGAAGCAGCCTGACTACGCTGTTTTTCGTGATACCAGACGTAACCGGATAATCCTAAATAACAGATAACGATGCCTGCGATGGCAATCGCGGTAAGACGGGTAATGATTTTCATTATTTTACCCTCACAGTAGTGAGTTATTGTGACCCAGAAAATTGAGAAAAGCGGGCGTCCTATATAGACCTTGCCATCATAGAAAATAAGCAGGAGACTAACTTGATAAGTATCAACCAATTACATGGGCGGCATCTATCGATGAGATAGCTTTTCCCTATTAAGTGTAATGTTTATTTCATTCACAAATCGTTGCAATCGAATGTTCCGAAAATAAGCCTTCTCGACTATTCCACTGAAAAATAATTTTTTCGAATTATCAGTGCACTATAGTGCTATTGCATTAAATGCCCGAGGCGTAAACGTGATCTGTCGCACACTTTGCACCGCACACACCGAAGCGAATGTCTACGCTTAAAAGACAGCCGGGCAACACCCGTATCCTTTACGACGCAATCCGGAGGTCTTTCTCATTATGATCAACCAGAAACTGCAACACGCCCCGTCAGAGGACATCACGATCGACATCGATCTGATATATGAAACGGATCCGTGCGAGTTAAAGCTGGATGAGATGATCGAAGCAGAACCGGAACCGGAGATGATTGAGGGGCTTCCCGCCTCTGACGCCCTGACGCCAGCCGATCGCTATCTCGAACTCTTCGAGCACGTACAGTCCTCGAAAATTTTTGCCGACAGCAAAACCTTTCCGGACTGTGCGCCGAAAATGGATCCGCTCGATATCCTGATCCGCTATCGCAAAGTCCGTCGTCATCGGGATTTCGATTTGCGACGCTTTGTCGAAAATCACTTCTGGCTGCCGGAAGTCTTCGACAGCGCGTATGTTTCCGACCCGGAAAATTCGCTGAAAGAGCATATCGACCAACTGTGGCCGGTGTTAACCCGTGAACCGCAGGATCACATTCCATGGTCATCGCTGCTGGCGCTGCCACAGTCCTACATCGTGCCGGGGGGCCGATTTAGCGAAACCTATTACTGGGATTCTTATTTCACCATGCTGGGGCTGGCGGAAAGTGGTCGTGAAGACCTGCTGAAATGTATGGCGGATAACTTCGCGTGGATGATTGAAAACTACGGCCATATTCCGAACGGCAATCGCACCTATTATCTTAGCCGTTCGCAGCCACCGGTGTTCGCGCTGATGGTCGAACTGTTCGAAGAGGATGGCGTTCGCGGCGCGCGGCGCTATCTTGACCATCTGAAGATGGAGTATGCCTTCTGGATGGACGGCGCAGAGTCGCTGGTACTAAACCAGGCGTATCGCCATGCCGTCAGGATGCCGGACGGTTCACTGCTCAACCGCTACTGGGATGACCGCGATACCCCGCGCGATGAGTCATGGCTGGAGGATGTGGAAACCGCCAAACATTCTGGTCGCCCCCCGAACGAGGTGTATCGCGATCTGCGCGCCGGTGCGGCATCGGGCTGGGACTATTCTTCCCGCTGGCTACGTGACCCCACACGACTGGCGAGTATTCGCACCACGCAATTTATCCCTATCGATCTCAACGCCTTCCTGTTCAAACTGGAGAGCGCCATCGCCAATATTTCTGCCCTAAAGGGTGAACGCGACGTCGAAGCGGAATTTCGCCAGAAGGCGAGCGATCGTCGGGCCGCGGTGAACCGCTATTTATGGGATGAAGAAAATGGCTGTTACCGCGATTATGACTGGCGGCGCGAGCAGATGGCGCTGTTTTCAGCGGCCAGCATTGTTCCACTCTACGTTGGAATGGCGACCCATGAACAGGCCGATCGGCTGGGCGATACCGTGCGAACCCGTCTGTTAACGCCTGGCGGTATTATGGCCTCCGAATACGAAACCGGCGAGCAGTGGGATAAACCCAACGGCTGGGCGCCGCTCCAGTGGATGGCGATTCAGGGCTTTAAGATGTACGGCGATGATGCGCTGGGAGACGAAATCGCCCACAGCTGGCTGCAGACGGTGAATCATTTTTATCAGCAGCATCATAAGCTCATTGAGAAATACCATATCGCCAGCGGCACCCCACGCGAGGGCGGCGGCGGTGAGTACCCATTACAGGATGGCTTTGGCTGGACCAACGGCGTGGTACGCAGGCTCATTGGTCTGTATGGCGAGCCGTAACGGTTACTCTATCACGTCAAAAATGGCGCGCTGAATCTTCAGCCATTTCTCGTTATCCGCGCTGGGATCGGCGCGGAAACGCCGCTCTGCCTGCCCGGTATCATGCTGCTGTCGTGCTATCACCGCAGGCACCGTGCAAAAACGCTGCAGATAAGCTTTGTGTTCACTCGTCAGCGGCGCACCGCCGGACATGGCGTGACCCAACGTATTGATAAAGCGTCGACACGGTTTGCTTTCATCCATCTGTGAGGGATAGCGCAACAGTAACTCCAGGACGTCGGTATTGTTGCGGGAAAACGCCGTTTCGGTCCACGAGACCTGCCAGTTCATACCGCCCTGCAAAAAGAGCGAGGTAACCCTGGTGTCATTGCGATCGATGGCCGCACGCATGTTAAACACATCCCAGGTGATCCCCATCTGTGTCACCATTTCTCGTGCCGAGGACACTTCGCGCTTGGGTTCTGCCTGGGTAATCTTGATGTTCGGCGCAGGCGCGGGCGGCTGCGAACTCACTAACCACGCTCCACCGCCCAAAATGGCGATCACCATGATCCCCACCGCCCCCCAAAGCATGCCGGTGATAAGCTGCTCGCGCTCTTCTGCCGTGCGAAGTGAACGCTTACGCGGTGGTTCAAACGATTCGCTAATTTCCTCCGTGTCGCCTCCCGCCTGACGGTCCTTTTCCCGTGCCGCCTCCCAAAACTGCGTCAGTAGCCCCTCTTCTACAATCATCAACGCCGCTGGATTAATGCGGGCGCGCCCTTGTTCATAGGCCCGCTGGACAGGACGGACGATATGCTGAAACTGACAGGAGAGTAACGTCAGTTGAGCCGATGTCAGCGGCTCCCCGGCCAGTACCGTGTTACGCGCCTGGCGACAGTCATCGAGAAACACCCGCAGCGTCAGGCGTGGTTCGACAAACAGATTCAGCACTGACGCATCGTTAAAAATGCCGGAGTAGTGGCGGGTAAAAGTCTTTTTATCGACAATCATCAGCGCCAGCTCACTAAAACGCATGCCGCTCAGCGGGTCCTGGCGCTCTCCCTGCTTGATCCAGCGCCGAAGTTTGTCCGCACCAAAGTTGTCTTTCAGGTAATTATTGAGCTGCGTTTTATCCGGCCACATCTGCGAAATCAGCGCGACCAGGGTCAGCTCAATCGTGCGTAACTGCCGCTCTGCGCGTACTTGCTGACTGTGGTCCGCTTCTTCAATTTCCGTTTTAAAATTAAGTAACGATTGATGATGGCGCAGCAACTCCAGCGATCTGACCACGCGCAGGGCAGCAATCAATTGGTTCTCGCTGACCTCCTGCCCGCTGTCATATTGCGGTACGCACTGCTGGAGATGGCGCAGTTGCAACGTAAACTGGCTCAGTTGCGCGTCGTTGAGATGCAAACGCCGGGCGACCTGGCTCCAGCCGCCCAGATTCAGCCGGGCCTGATCCAGGTGTTCCAGAAACCAGCGCGGATCTTTGCCATCAGAGGCATGTACCCCCAGCAATAGCAGGATCTCCACCGAGGCCTGGCGGATAATGCCCAGACAGTGCTCAAAGGTCGTGCGTGTGGTCAAAACGCTAATCGTCATTCTCTTCCTTCGTCAAAAGCGCCTCCATGCGGAGGTCATTAATTTTGCTTTAGTTCTTTGTTTTAATTATTAGTTTTTATAGATATAACAAGTTCAATAATTAATACAGTGACCGCTACGTGAACATTGAGAAATATCTCAGGAGAGAGCCCGTGCCCATACTGAAAACAGCCCGTCTGACCTGTCGCCCGCTCACCGCTGCCGACTGGCCCTTTTTCCTCGCGCTCCAGCAGGATCCGGACGTGATGCGTCATGTCGCCGATGCCCGACGCGAGAGCGAGATTCGGGAAGCGTTCGATTCTCGCTTAGCGGCGTGGCATCCGGGCGACGCGCACTGGTTGTGTCTGGTTCTGTGCGATAACGAGACCCACACGTCGCTCGGAGTGACGGGCTACATTCACCGTGCAAAAGAGAGTGCTGAGGTCGGGTTTCTGCTGGCACCCGACGCGCAGGGAAAAGGATACGCAACAGAATCGTTACGCGCCGTCTGTGATTACGCCTTTACCCACGGTGGTTTACGCCGCCTGACGGCCTGCGTCACGGAAGGAAACCATTCTTCCCGCCATGTGCTGGAGAAAGTGGGATTTGTACTGGAGGGCACGCTCAGGGAGAGTTACTGGCTGCAACAGCGCTGGCAGAATGACTGGTTACTGGGTTTATTAAAACGGGAATATATTACGACCGCAGGATCACGGTCGTAATATAACAGCAGGGTATTAAGGTTGAACCAGTAGCATCGCCGCCTGGGTGCGATTTTTAACATCCAGTCGGCGGTACAGTGATTCAAGATGCGCTTTCACCGTTCCGGTACTGATATTTAACGCGCGGCCAATTTCCTTATTGGTTTCACCGGACGCCAGCATCGCTAAAATTTCCCGTTGCCTGGCGCTTAACGCATGAATATCACGGGATTCCGTGGGTGGGGTGTTTAACCATTCCCCAGGTAAAAACATCATCCCCATCGCGACGCTATTGATCGCCAGCGCAAATTTCTCCGGTTCTGAATCGCGGGAAATAATCGCGAGCACATTATATTGCGTCAGTTCCTGCAAGCCTTTTTTCCCGCAGTCCGTGGCGATAATTAAGGTTTTGACGAGAGGGAACTGTTGCGCGGCTTTTTGCAGGATCCAACGGCAAAATTCACCGTCAAGATCGCCATCCAGCATAAGCAAGGCTTCGGGATTCTCTTCCAGTTTATACCAGAGTTCATCGGCCTGACTGACACCCTGAATACTCACTCCTGGAATTCGTTGTTGTAAACTTATTTTCATTCCATGAATAAATATTGACTGCCTGTCAAACATGATGATTTGCATTACTCTCTCCACCGTTTTTCGATATAAAAATTAAGGAGGGGAAGGGTATTACCCGACGGGTAAAATAAACATTCGCCATTTGGCGGAGGGTCATTCTACAGAGATTGCCACAGGAGAGAAGTAAAAAAATAAATTTTTACAGCTGAAACATGAGAATTACATCAGGGTATAAAAAACAGGCGGTAAAATAAGAAATTCCTAATATTTCAGACGCAATCACATCAATTGAATATTAAATCACAAAGAAAGTACCGAACACGCATGAGAAAAGAAACCGTCGCCGACGCATAATTATGTTACATAATAAAAATTCGCACTTCATGATCATTCAGCGAGCGCAAAGGCTCGCTGAATTCGGCTTACAGGAACATCCCGCCAGAGACTTCAATACGCTGTGCCGTCATCCAGGCTAATTCATCGCTGAGTAACGCGGCAATCGCATCGCCAATATCATCGGGTAAACCGGCCCGGCCCAGCGCCGTTTGTGAAGCCACATACGCGTTCAACTCTTTATTATCCCGCAGACGTCCGCCGCCAAAATCGGTCTCAATGGCGCCAGGGGCGATGGCGTTAACGGAAATCCCACGCGCGCCCAGTTCTTTCGCCTGGTAACGCGTCAGTACTTCCATCGCCCCTTTCATAGAGGCATAGGCGGCGTATCCGGGCAGAGCAAAACGCGCCAGTCCGGTTGAGACATTAAGAATTCGCCCGCCTTCGTTGATCAGCGGTAACAGGTGCTGCGTCAGGAAAAACGGGCCTTTAAAATGGATGCGCATCAGCTCATCAAACATCTCTTCGGAGGTGTCAGCATACGGCGCGTATAAGCCGATCCCGGCATTGTTCACTAAATAATCAAACGTCTCTCTGTTCCAGTGCGTTTGCAACTGCGTTTTCACCTCAGCGGTGAAGGCAGAGAAACTGGTACTATCACCGACATTCAGTTGAATTGCCGCCGCTTTCCTGCCTTTTTGCTCAATTTCAGCCACGACGTCCAGCGCGGCCTGATGCTGGCGGTGGTAAGTGAAGAGAATATCCGTTCCTTTGTCTGCCAGCTTAAGCGCGGCGTTTTTACCCAGTCCACGGCTCCCGCCGGTCACTAATGCGATGCGTTGCGTCATGACAAACCTCATTTCAGCTGTTGTGTTAATTGAGATAAAGCTTATTAGGTGATAGAAAAACAATAAATATCGCTAAATGCGCATGACTGTTTCATCCGGAACAACAATAGGATCATAGAATGGATAAAATACATGCAATGCAGTTATTCATTCGTGTCGCAGAACTGGAGAGTTTTTCTCGCGCTGCCGACACCCTGGGGCTTCCTAAAGGTAGCGTATCGCGCCAGATTCAGGCCCTGGAGAACCATCTGGGTACTCAGCTTTTGCACCGCACCACACGGCGGGTGCAACTGACGCAGGATGGTATGGTCTATTACGAGCGGGCGAAAGATCTGTTGAGTAATCTGGATGAACTGGACGGCCTGTTTCAGCACGACCCCACCAGCATCAGCGGTAAACTACGGGTCGATATGCCAGTTGGCGTCGCGCGAAATCTGGTGATCCCCCGCCTGCCCGCCTTTTTGCAGCAGTATCCGGGAATTGAACTGGAGCTCAGCAGCAGTGACCGCCTGGTGGATTTAATCCGCGAAGGCTTTGACTGCGTAGTGCGGGTCGGCACGCTGAAGGATTCCGGTCTGATTGCCCGCCCGCTGGGTAAGCTTACCGTGATCAACTGCGCCAGCCAGCAGTACCTGGCGCGTTTTGGCTATCCGGAAAGCCTTGCGGATCTCGCCTCTCACGCCGTGGTGCACTACTCGCTAAATCTGGGAACACGACCGCCGGGTTTTGAAATCGCCACCAGCAACGGGACGCAGTGGATTAAAACCGGCGGCATGCTGACCGTTAACAGCACGGAAACCTATCACGCAGCCTGTCTGGCAGGGCTGGGAATTATTCAGGTCCCACGTGTCGGAGTCCGTGAAGCATTACGCAATGGCACACTCATTGAGGTGCTGCCACAGTACCGCGCCTCGCCGATGCCGGTATCGCTGCTTTACCCGCACCGGCGTAACCTTTCTCGTCGCGTGCACCTGTTTATGGAGTGGCTGACCGGCGTGATGAAGGACTACGTGGACTGAGACGCTATACTGTCCAGAGACTTAACAAAAGAAGGACGCCTGAGCTGATGATGCAGGATAACGACGTAAAACGCCCCACAGAGGAACTTGAACACGACCCGGTGCGCAAAATCGACACCACTGCGGCCGAAAAGCACGAGAAGAAAAGCATCGCCAGCGAGAAGCTGAAAACGGTGACCACCACCGTCGAAAGAATCCAGCGCATCCCGGTGATTGCGCATCTGCTCCGCGCGGCTGAACGTTTTAACGATCGGTTAGGGAACCAGTTCGGCGCGGCCATTACCTACTTCTCGTTTCTGTCGATGATCCCTATTCTGATGGTGTCATTTGCCGCCGCAGGCTTTATTCTCGCTTCGCATCCAACGCTGTTGCAGGACATCTTTAATAAAATCCTGATGAACGTCAGTGACCCAACGCTTGCCGCTACGCTGAAAAGCACGATCAATACGGCAGTACAGCAGCGTACCACCGTCGGTCTGGTCGGGTTAGGGATCGCCCTTTACTCCGGGATTAACTGGATGGGTAACCTGCGTGAGGCGATCCGCGCCCAGTCGCGGGACGTCTGGGAGCGCACGCCGCAGGATCAGGAAAAAATCTGGATCAAATACCTGCGCGATTTCATCTCACTGATCGGCCTGTTGATTGCGCTGATTGTGACATTGTCGATCACCTCCGTGGCCGGATCGGCACAGCAGATGATCATCTCCGCCCTCTACCTCGACAGCATCGAGTGGCTGAAACCCACCTGGCGACTGATTGGCCTGGCGATTTCCATTTTCGCCAACTACCTGTTGTTCTTCTGGATTTTCTGGCGATTACCGCGTCATCGTCCGCGTAAGAAGGCATTGATTCGCGGCACGCTGATTGCGGCGATTGGCTTTGAAGCCATTAAAATTATCATGACTTATACCCTTCCTGCGTTAGTGAAATCCCCTTCCGGCGCGGCGTTTGGTTCTGTGCTGGGGCTGATGGCGTTCTTCTACTTTTTCGCCCGGTTGACGCTGTTCTGTGCAGCCTGGATTGCGACCGCCGAGTACAAAGACGACCCGCGCATGCCGGGCAAAACGCACCGGTAATCCCCGGTATTCTGCCGGATGGCGCTGCGCTTATCCGGCCTACAAACAGCTCTGCGCATACCGGACCAGGCAGGGCTGCCGTCTTTACCTGCTGTTTTAGCACATAAATCCAGTCCTTAACTTTTATTTAACCAAAAACCAGTTTTATTCACTCATTTTAAAATTGTGTGAAGCATTTCATGGACGTGAAATCGCCGACGCAAATATTATTCGCTTTTTGCCGGTTTTTTGTCCACTTTACGAGTTTGTTACAGATTGAAATGTCGCTTTTGCTGTGCGTAATATGGCCGTTCGTTCGCCAAAAATAAGAAAATACTATGCAAGCAACCGCCACCACACTCGATAACGAGCAGGAACATACTCCGGTCAATTCACGCAATAAGGTCGTCGTCGCCTCACTCATTGGCACCGCCATTGAGTTCTTCGACTTCTACATTTACGCGACCGCCGCTGTGATTGTCTTCCCGCACATCTTCTTCCCGCAGGGCGACCCGACCGCAGCAACGCTACAGTCTCTCGCCACGTTCGCCATCGCCTTTGTCGCGCGCCCGATTGGTTCTGCGCTCTTTGGCCACTTTGGTGACCGGGTGGGACGTAAAGTGACGCTGGTGGCGTCTTTGCTGACAATGGGGATCTCAACGGTGATCATCGGCCTGCTGCCAGGCTATGCCACCATTGGCATTTTCGCCCCGCTGCTGCTGGCGCTGGCCCGTTTTGGGCAGGGTCTGGGACTGGGTGGAGAATGGGGCGGCGCGGCCCTGCTGGCGACAGAGAACGCCCCGCCGCGTAAACGCGCGCTGTATGGCTCGTTCCCGCAGTTGGGCGCACCGATTGGCTTCTTCTTTGCTAACGGCACCTTCCTGCTGCTCTCCTGGCTGTTGACCGATGAGCAGTTCATGAGCTGGGGCTGGCGCGTGCCGTTTATCTTCTCGGCAGTGCTGGTGATTATCGGCCTGTACGTCCGCGTTTCCCTGCATGAGACGCCGGTTTTCGCCAAAGTGGCCGCCGCGAAAAAACAGGTAAAAATCCCGCTGGGGACGTTACTGACCAAACACGTCCGCGTGACCATCCTCGGCACGTTCATCATGCTGGCGACCTATACGCTGTTCTATATCATGACCGTGTATTCGATGACGTTCAGTACCGCCGCTGCGCCGGTCGGTCTGGGCCTGCCACGCAACGATGTGTTGTGGATGCTGATGATGGCGGTGATTGGCTTTGGCGTGATGGTACCGGTCGCCGGTCTGCTCGCGGATGCGTTTGGTCGTCGCAAGAGCATGGTGATCATTACCACGCTGATTATCCTGTTCGCGCTGTTCGCCTTTAAACCGCTGCTGGGATCCGGCAATCCGGCGCTGGTCTTCGCCTTTCTGCTGCTGGGGCTGAGCCTGATGGGTCTGACGTTCGGGCCGATGGGTGCTCTGTTGCCTGAACTGTTCCCGACCGAAGTACGCTACACCGGCGCGTCGTTCTCCTATAACGTCTCTTCGATTCTCGGGGCATCCGTCGCACCGTATATCGCCGCGTGGTTGCAGTCCAATTATGGTCTTGCCGCCGTAGGAACCTATCTGGCGTCGATGGCGGCATTAACGCTGATCGCGCTGCTGTTAACTCACGAAACGCGCCATCAGTCGCTGTAATCTTTACATGCCGGGTGGCGGCGACGCCTTACCCGGCCTACAAACACTTCCATTTCCATAGGCCGGGTCCACCAAGCCTGCAAACACTTTCATTTTCGTAGGCCGGGTAAGCGCAAGCGCCACCCGGCACAACACATTACTTCTTCATTTGCGACAGAATCGTCCGGCACTGGTTGGCATCACCTTCTGACGGTGAAATCAGCGCCAGCAACGCGGCGGCGGGCGTCACTAACGTCGCCAGCGCCGCAGCTACCGCGCCCCGGGCGATCAACGGCCCGGCTTTCACCCCCGCCTGCGGGTTCTTAAACGACCCGCGCACATACAGCGGCGAACGCAATGTAATGATGCGGATGCCTTTGCTCTCCGGGTCGATGGTTAAATCCAGCTGTTCTGAGGCAAAGCTCGCCGTCCCGGTGACGTTAATCAGCGCATTTTCGGTGTCGAATGCGAAAATTTGCGGGCGCGCCACCCCGTTCACAATATCAAGATTGGCCGCCGCGCAGTTCACCCGCACTTCGTCATCGCCAAAGATCTGCCCGACAATAAAGTTGCCAACGTTCAGACCAACAATCTCCATCAGGTTGCGGCTGATCAGCCCGTCGTTCATTAGCAGTTTCAGGTTGCCGTTGCTGTTACCCAGCAGCGCCGCCACGGAATTCCCGGTGCCGCGAAACTCGGCGTCACCGTTCATTTCACCCAGCGTTTTTTGCATCAGCTCGACATTGGGCATAAGCGCTTTCAGTTTTAAGCGCCGCGCCTGAATGTCCGCCCGTCCCTGCATTGGCTTTTTATCCCCTTCCAGATGGATATTCGCATTGATGCTGCCGCCCGCCAGACCAAATTTCAGCGGCTGCAGACGCAGATCGGCATTCTTCAGAATGATATGGGTGGAGAGATCGCTGATGGGCAGGCTGCTGCCATGTTCAATACGCCGGCCTTTGAAACGCACGTCGGCGTCCATCACGTCCCATTTGTCCGTTTCAAAGCGATCGTAGGGCAGCACTTTGTCCGCCGGTTGCACACTTTTCTCGCCTTTTTTCTGTTCCGGGCGCGCCGACTGTGCCGCACCTTTACCAGAATCGACACCGATCAGCGGGCCTAAATCCGCCAGCCTGAGCTGACGTGATTCCACATCGCCTTCCAGCTTCGGACGCGGTTTTCCTGTCGTGTAGGTCAGCGAACCATGAATATCGCTGTCGCCAATCCGCCCGTTAAACCCGCGATAGTCAAAAACCGAAGATTTTCCGGTATCGATTTTAGCCACCAGCCGGCCGTCCGTTTCGAACGGCGGGGTATCCGGTAGCAGTACGCCCGTCAGGTCATACAGTTCACCCAGTGAATCCCCGGAGAATTTCAGTTGCAGATCGACGCCGCCCATCTTCATCGGATCATTAACCACGCCAACGAACGCCACCCGCGTATTTCCCGAACGGAAGTCGGCCTGCACCGGAAACGGCGCCGCTTCGCTGCGTAACGCCAGCATACCGCCGATTTTTCCCGTTCCGCTGAGCGGCTCACCGTTATAGCGCCCTTTCGCTTTCAGGCCAAAAACGTAATCTTCAACCTTCGCGTTATCGCCTTTCGCTTTGTTTCCCGTGACTTCACTGAACGGTAGCGGTTTGCCCAGCGGATCGACCAGGATCTCGATATCGGCTTTGCTGACCTTATCGTCAATGGCTATCCGCCCCTGATCAAAGAGAATGTTGTCCAGCCGGAATGACCAGTCGGAAGGTTGGGCATTGGGATCGTTGTTCTCGCGACTGGCCAGATCAAAGGTCCAGTTATTGTTTTTCTCAGACAGGCGAATCAGCCGCGCATCGGGCTTCACCAGCTTGATCCATGGCAGCCAGACGGTCTTGCTTAACAGCGCCAGCGGGGCGAGCGTCGCTTCGACGCGGGGAAGGTGCACCATTGTCACTTCAGGAATGTCGGGAGGATTACCGAGGATAATATCTTCAGCATGCACGTGCGGCCACGGCAGCCAACTGCGCCAGCCCGTCTCCTGCTTCTGACGTTCCCAGACAACGCCTAAATCACCACGTATGGCGAACGGTCGGTTCAGTTCGGTTGAGACTTTCTGGTTGATGGTCGGTTTGAGACGGTTCCAGTCGAATGTCGCTATTAACACGATAACGACCACAATCAACAACAAGAAAGCCCCTGTTATTACTGCAGTTATTTTTCCGGCTTTGGTCATAGTTAGCGTCCTCACGTCTTTCCTTGCCTGTACTAAAGATAGTCCAGCCAGACGGAGTTAGCGGAAATCGCCAGTTTTACAGGGACAGAATCACTTCATCGAGACAGGCGAACGGAACCGGGCGCGACAGGAAATAGCCCTGTGCGGCAAAGGCAGGCGAGCGTTGCACATCACGCCACTCTTCCAGCGTTTCCACGCCTTCAACAATCACGCCACGGCAATAGCGGTTCATCAGTTGCAGCAACAGAATGAAGAGATTGCGCCCCTCTGGCGTCTGGCGAAGCATCACGAACAGCTCGCGCGCGACTTTGATGTAGTCATAGCGGACCTCGTTCAGGGCAGAGAAGTTAGCCATCCCGGTGCCGAAATCATCCAGCCACAGCGGACCAAACTCGCACATGCTGGCAAACGAGGATTCTTTTGGCAGATGGATATGTTCAACCAGCTCGAAACGCAGCCATGGCATCTGCTCAATCATCTGCACCATGTTGGGCTGCTGGCGCATGGCGAGCAGCGTCGGACCATCGACATTCACGGAAGCCAACAATTCATGACGCTGGAAAAAGTCGGTTTTCTGCTCCAGTAGCTGAAGTTGTTCTTTGACGACATCAATGCGATGGCGCACCGCCACTCCGGCAAAATAACGGTCAGGCGCGATACGTTGTGTCGGGTTGTCCGGATGCGTCACCACCGTCAGCAGCTCAACGGCTAACAGGCTTCCGTCGGTCCGGTAAATCGGCTGATAAGTGTAAGCACGCTCGCACTGCAGCCAAAAGCGCCGATCCTGCAAGCTTTCAACGCTCGCCTCGGAATTGCTTCGCTGCTGGATAACCTGGTTTATCATCTCAGATGTCCCGTGATTAAGTGTGTTACTGCCCCGACTCGTCAAAGGTTATCGGCCTTCAGACGAAGAACTTTATGTTCAGTCACGCGCAAAATCGAAAACGGTTTTGTAAAAATCAATGCAGAATACGGACTGGCTCAAGAAAAATTTTGGAACGTTGTTTTAATATGATTGACCACCTAACACCCACAGCGCACACTAACGCTAACTTTTTCAAAGCAGGTTCACGACTATGTCCAAAAAGATTGCCGTGATTGGCGAATGCATGATTGAGCTGTCACAGAAAGGCGCAGACGTTCAGCGCGGATTCGGTGGCGACACATTGAATACTTCCGTTTACATTGCCCGTCAGGTTGATGCTACGGCGCTCTCCGTGCACTACGTCACGGCACTGGGCACGGACAGTTTCAGCCAGCAGATGCTGTCGTCATGGCAAGCCGAAAACGTGGATACCTCGCTGACGCAGCGCATGGAAAACCGCCTGCCTGGCCTCTACTACATCGAGACCGACAGCACTGGCGAAAGAACGTTCTATTACTGGCGCAACGAAGCGGCAGCGAAATTCTGGCTGGAGAGCGAGCAGTCCGCGGCCATCTGCGAAACGCTGGCAACCTTTGACTACCTCTACCTGAGCGGTATCAGTCTCGCGATCCTGAGTCCTTCCAGCCGTGACAAACTGCTGTCGCTGCTGCGCGAATGCCGCGCCAACGGTGGGAAAGTCATTTTTGACAATAACTATCGTCCGCGTCTGTGGGCCAGCAAAGAAGAGACTCAGCAGGTGTATCAGCAGATGCTGGAATGCACCGATATCGCCTTCCTGACGCTGGACGACGAAGATGCGCTCTGGGGCATGAAGCCGGTTGAAGAGGTGATTGCCCGTACGCATGCCGCGGGTGTGCAGGAAGTGGTTGTGAAACGCGGTGCGGATTCTTGCCTGGTGTCTGTTAATGGGGAAAAACTGATCGACGTTCCTGCGGTAAAACTGCCGAAAGAGAAAGTGATCGATACCACTGCCGCCGGCGATTCGTTCAGCGCCGGATATCTGGCCGTTCGCCTAACCGGTGGCGATGCCGTTAACGCAGCCAAACGAGGCCACCTGACTGCCAGCACCGTCATTCAGCATCGCGGGGCCATTATCCCACGCGACGCCATGCCGCAGTAAAACCCGCGCCGGATAGCGGCGTAAACGCTTTATCCGGCCTGGGAAACTCGTTCTCCCTGGCCGGATAAGCGCAGCGCCATCAACTACTGTGCAGCCGGGATATCGGTCACTTCCGGGTGCGCATCATCCGTTTCTTCCGATGTCGCCGCTGCAGTCACCGGCGCCATGATTTGATCCCACGTCGCCTGCAACTCCTTCATATTGAATTCCGGCTCGCCTTTCGGCTGCAGTAGAATCAGCGCCATTTCCTGCGACAATTGCTGGCGCAGATCCTGATTCAGCATCTCAACGGTCAGGCTGTTCAGAAAGTCCTGGCGTAAACGCTGGTATTGCTCCGGCGCGATATCCACCACCTGATTTTGCAGTGAACGCAGGCGCTGGCTGATCAGAATATCGGTATCGGTACGGGCGTAGGTCGCAAACAGTTTCTGCAGTTCCAGATTTTTTTGCGCCACCAGCGCATTGAACTCTTCTTCCGGCAGGCCGTTATCACGTACTTTCGCCAGTTCACGCGCCACGGTGCTCAGATTGCTGTTGAGCTTGTCGTTTGGTGATTCAATATTGATGCCACACTGGGCGCGCAGGAACAGCACACGACAGTCAAAGCCGAGGCCAATGTCTTTCGCGTTATTCTTGCTCAACGCCTGCTGAACATGCCAGAACAATGCCTCACGCGCTAAATCCGCACGCCAGTAGCGCAACAGCGCGGCGGACTCGCGAATCGGCTGCCACGGCGCATCCCACATTATAGAGAGACGATCCTGGCGAACCGCGTCGGTCATAATACTTACCGCTTCCGCGCGCAATGGCGATAGCGTCGGCACTGGCGCAGGCGTTTCGCGTTTCCCTTTCAGTTCACCAAACGTTTTGTTGATTTGCTCGGCCACCGACCGCGCATCGACGTTACCGACAACAATCAGCGTCATCGCATCCGGGGTGTACCATTTCTGGTAGAAGTCGTGAACTTTCGCCGCATCTACCGGCATTTTTACCGGTTCAGCGGGATCGTGGCCCAACAGCGCCGACCCTTTCAGGCGATAGCGCCACCAGCCTTCTTTGGTGTCGACGGGAAGCGTAGTGACCATGTCCTCCGCGCTTAACGCATGATTCACGACGTCGGGCGTGATCGCCAGTTTGCCCATCGTGTTCGCCAGATAGTTCAGCGACTCTTTCAGTAGATCGTTGCGGTTGTTAGGCAGGCTGAGATTGTACTGCGTAGAATCGTAAGAGACGGTCACCGGGGGCATCGGACGCTTAGGGTCAAATCCTTGCTGCCACAGTGAACGCGCCTGCGTGGCATCAAGACCGCCACTCTGGGTTAACGCAATACGGGGAATAAGATGACTGAAACCGCTCTGTTGCGTACTTTCGGCGAGCGAACCGGTATTTACCAGCAGACGGACCTCGATACGGTCACTGGGGCGTTGCGGGGTGGCTAATACTTGCCACTGTAAACCATTCGCCAGCGTCCCCTGTTGCCATGCCGGGTCAGGCTGGAGCGCATCTGCCTGCACATAGCCAGCAGTGGCCAACATCAGCAAACCGCCCGCGACAAGTCGAATTTTTGTGCCCTGCATGTGAACCCCTGATCAACAATCCTGGTAATAAAAAGACAATCCCAATTGGGCTTATCTGAATATGACGTTAAAAACACTTCGTGTTAGACCGCAAGAACATGAAAATGTCACGGAAGAAGTGAAATAAACCCGATACCTCCATGTTGAAGGATTCGGGCACAGGGGTCAATTATGCGCAGGAGCCCGCAGCCCCACAAGGGACCGCGGTCATAAGTATCGAGATTAAGAGGATATTTCGTGCGTTTTTCCTTCAGGTGCACGATTATTCAGCACATCGTCAAGCTTCTTGTGGTCCAGTTCCTTCACCCACTTCGCGACCACGACTGTTGCCACACCGTTACCGACCAGGTTGGTCAGCGCACGGGCTTCAGACATGAAGCGGTCGATCCCCAGGATGAGCGCCAGACCGGCAACCGGCAGATGGCCAACCGCAGAGATGGTCGCCGCCAGCACGATAAAGCCGCTTCCGGTCACGCCCGCCGCCCCTTTCGAAGAGAGCAGCAGAACCACCAGCAACGTGATCTGATGGAAGATATCCATATGACTGTTGGTGGCCTGGGCGATAAACACCGCCGCCATCGTCAGGTATATCGAGGTCCCGTCGAGGTTAAACGAATAGCCGGTCGGAATAACCAGCCCGACAACCGACTTACGACAACCGAGTTTCTCCATCTTGTCGAGCATACGCGGCAACGCGGACTCGGAAGAGGACGTCCCCAGCACGATCAGCAGTTCCTCACGGATATAGCGGATAAATTTAAAGATGCTGAAGCCTGTTGCACGGGCGATCGAACCCAGCACAACAACCACAAACAGGATACAGGTGATGTAGAAGCAAACGATCAGTTGCCCCAACTGCACCAGCGTACCCACGCCGTATTTACCGATGGTAAACGCCATCGCCCCGAACGCCCCGATTGGCGCCAGACGCATGATCATATTGATGATGCCGAAAATGACCTGCGAGAAGCTTTCAATGACGTTGAAAATCAGTTGGCCTTTACTGCCCAGACGATGCAGAGCAAAGCCAAACATCACCGCAAACAGCAGAACTTGCAGGATGTTACCGCTGGCAAAGGCGCCAATGACGCTGCCGGGGATAATATCCATCAGGAAGCCTACGATTCCCTGGTCTTTTGCCTGTTCGGCGTAAATGGCCACCGCTTTCGCATCCAGCGTAGCCGGATCAACGTTCATCCCGGCACCCGGTTGCACCACGTTCACGATAATGAGACCAATGATCAGCGCAATCGTACTGACAATCTCAAAGTAAAGGAGCGCAACCGCACCCGTACGGCCCACGGCCTTCATGCTTTCCATACCTGCAATGCCGGTCACGACAGTACAGAAGATGACAGGAGCGATGACCATCTTGATGAGCTTAACGAACGCATCGCCAAGCGGTTTCATTTGTGCGCCTAATTCAGGGTAGTAATGGCCAAGGAGAATACCAATGGCAATTGCTGTCAGGACCTGAAAGTAGAGGCTTTTAAACAGAGAGATTTTCATAGGGTGTCCTTGAAGTAAAAACCACAGGTCTTGTAAGGTTTTGGTTAACCTGCGGCCTTAAAATAACACCTAGACAACAAGGCAGAAATGCACCAGGATCATAATTGAAACAAAAATGTTAAAAACCTTGAGCTGGCTCGCACAAGCCGGACCTTTTATAACTATTTTAATTACATTCTTTACCCATCAGGCAAAAAAATTGCAGCCCGTCTGGACACGAATAGCCGCAGGCGGTGTTCAAAGGGCAAGAAAAACCTACTTTGCGAGATAACGTTCTTCAAAGGTTTCGGCGGGGACAGCACGGGCATAAAGGAAGCCCTGAGCGATTTCCACGCCCGCCTGCGCCAGCCATTCGCGCTGTGCCTCCGTCTCGACGCCTTCCGCCACCATCTGCAGATTCAGGCTACGCGCCAACAGGATAATGGCCGAGATCATGCTGTTATCTTCCGGCAGACCATCGACAAACATTTTGTCGATTTTCAGTACGTCGACTGGCAGGGATTTCATGTGCTGAAGCTGGCGCAGCCCCGCGTAGCCCATGCCGAAATCGTCCAGCGCGATACGCACGCCGGCGTTACGTAATGGGCGCAGGATGGCTACTGCGGCATGTGGGTCATCGATTCGTCGACTCTCTGTCACTTCCAGAATAAGCGTGCCCGGCTGGATACGGTAACGGTTTAACAGTTCCAGCATGTCTGACACCATATTCGGGTGCATCAACTGGAGCGCCGACAGATTGACCGACAGCGGCAGGGTGATCCCGCGCGCCTGCCAGGCAGCAAGCTGACGGCAGGACTCTTCCAGCACCCAGTGTCCTACGGTCACCATCAGGCCGCAGGATTCAATTCGCTCAATCAACCCCTCCGGCAACTCCCAGCTCCCGTCCGGCTGTTGCAGGCGCAGCAACGCTTCGGCACTGACGACGTTACCGCTGCTCATCTCCACCTGAGGTTGTAACCACAAGGCAAAGCGGTGGTTATCGAGCGCGGTGAGAATATCGCTCTCTTCGGTAAGCCGTTTCTGAGCGGCTTCCATCTGTTCAGGGTCGAAAAACTGAATCTGGTTTTTGCCCTTACGCCGGGCGGTAAAGGCCGCCGAGACCGCGCGCCCGTAGAGCTGCTCAGCGCTGAGATCGCCGTAATACATCGCCACACCGATACAGCAGCTCGGGCGGAGTTGGATCCCCTGTACCGGCAGACGCTCACTAATGATAGTGAGTACTTGCTGACCTAGCGTGATAGCGTGCCAGGGTTCTTTGACGCCGTGGGCGATAATGGCAAAGTCGTAACCGCTGATCTGCGCGAGCACCATGCGCGGCGACAGTACCGATTTCAGCTTTTCCACCAGCGTCAGCAGGAGAATTTCCCGCTGCGCCTCTTTCAGTATCCCAGCGGTATCACGCAACGTCTCGCAGGTGACAATCATCAACGCCGTCGTCTGCTGACGCGCCACAACCTGCTCAAGCAACCCCATCAGGAACGCTTTGTTCGGTAAATCAGAAACCGGGAAACGCATCGCGTTTTCCGTCAACTCTTCGCTTTGACGCTGTAGCAGCTGTTGATTGAGGTTGTAGCTACGGATCAACAAGCCAATCTCATCGTCAGTATGCAGACGCGGCAACGCCAGTTGATGACCAATCAAATCCTGTTGTGGAATGTTATTCAGCTCACGCGCAATTTTGCGCAACGGATGCAAGATCAGCCGGTTTACGCACCAGCTAATTGCCACCGTCAGCATCAGAGACAAAAGTAAGTAAATGGTCACTAACGTAGACAGCGTGCTCATTACAAACTTATACATGCGGTAGGAGTCCGCCTGGAGCACCAGATAGGCCAGCGGTTGCGGATTCGCCGGGCGCTCAAGCGAGTAAACGGGCAGCGAGATCTGTACCGGCAGTTCGAAGAGCCGGGTCACCATCACCGGCACAGGGCGTTCAGGGATAAAGCTCATGCGCAGCGCCTGGAACTGGTTCGGCAGCACCACATCGGCGCGTTGCACCACGCCAGCCGGTTTGATACTGGCGAGAATCGCTTCGGCGCCGGGAATATCGGCTTTTAAAATTGAGGCAGACAGAGGTTCACGAACAGAACGGGCAATACTTTCCAGTTGCGTCGCCGTGTTATAGCGGTTCTGCTGTACCAAATGAAACAGCAAAACGGTGCAGAACAGAAATACAAACACCATGACAACGGCAGCCACCATTGCCATCTGCTTAATTGTTAACGAGCGACTGACGCGCAATATTGTCTCCCCCGGATGTCCCAGATTGCCGCCCGAGTATACCCGATCGCGGCGGCATTGAGAGAGGCTGTGTCTGAAAAGGCCGTTTCTGATTATTGACGACCGGATAGCGCTGCGCTTATCCGGCCCCTGATCATTTTTCTTACCAGTCTGCGTAAGGCACCAGCGGTTGCGGCGGTAAATCCATATCACCCTGCCATCCTGCGGCGGAATAGCGAACGTATAGCAGCAAATGACTTGGCGCGTAGTCTTTTGCCTGTTGAATATCCACCGCGGTCCCGACAAACCAGTTTGAAGTCACCCGACGCTCAATAAGCGCCCGCGCGGTATAACCAAAGCCCTGACTGCTGCCGCCGGCATTGGTTTGCTCACTTGCCTCTTGCTGGTAATCCGTCGGGATAAGGTTCATTAACGGATAACGCGGCATCGTTTTGGTGCGCGAATGCGACCAGGAAACCGAACCGCCCAGTTCCCAGGACCAGTTTTCCGTCCGCTGACGCCACATCACCGGCACCGCGAAGGAGAGATATTCCTGCGGGCTGTAGTAGCCGCCGTGGCCCAGCGAATAACCGCTCAGGTCTTTGTCGTAGTGCCAGATCATATTGTTCAGGCCCACGGTGACGCGGCGATTATTCTCGTTGATGATTTTGTAGTAGTAACCGGTCATCCAGCGGACGCGCCAGTTATCCTCGACGTTTTTACCGGTTAACCGATCGGCGCCGAGTGAAGCCCAGACGCCGTTGGCTTCGCCTTTGTCGTAGCTGAGGCTGATCCCGCCGCCGTCAGCCCGCACGCCACCCCATTTTTTACCGGTGTTGACGTCGTTGCTGTCACCGTTGTGGCTCTGCGCATCTTTTTGTCCGCCAAACGCCAACAGAGAACTGGAAATCGGACGGCGGTGCGCGTTCAGGGTATAACCCAACGGTCCGACATCATTGCTGTAGCTGACGCCGCCGACCACATCGACGACGTTGAAGCCCATCGGCGTGGTGCCAATATCCCAGCTCCAGGTGTCATTCTTCCAGCCAACGGCAACACTTGCGCCGGTATCCGACTGGCTGCGGCTGCCGCTACAGTCTTCCAGCGTACAGGTGCCCCAGTTATTGTCATAGCGGCCATTCGCATCGGTCGAGAAGCTGCCTGCATTCATGTTAACCAGATCGGTACGGAAGAACATACGACCATCCGAATACGGCGCATCCACATGCAGCATGGTGGTATGCGCTTTCAGATCGGAATAACCACCGGTACCGCTCGACCCCCAGTAGTCATGCTCCAGCGTGACGTTCAGATCCTGCTGACGATACAAATCCGCCGCATCGCTGCGCACGCCGCGCTTGAGCCAGTCATCTTTCTCATCATTGCGGGTCAGACGGGTGAAGGTGTCGTTATCCTGCGGTCGCGTTGGCGTAATGCCGGACGCCACCATCGCGTCTTTATAGGTATCCAGCGCCTGCTGCGGCTCGCCGCTCTGCGCCTGGAAATTCGCGGCGTCACGCAGCACCATTGCGCTTTCCATTGACGGCGGCTGCGCTTTGGTCTGCGGAATCAGGGTGTTGAAAGTCTGTTTTGCTGCGGCGGTATCGCCAAGCTGCATTTGCGCCAGCGCGATCCGCCGCTGCATGTTGATCGACGGCGTCTGCGTCGCAGGCAATTTTGCCAGTTGCGCTCGCGCGGCGGTCTTGTCACCCTGGGCGATATACACTTCCGTCAGCCCCAGCATGGCATCAACATTGTCCGGTTCGCGCGCCAGTACGGCGTCGTATGAACCTCGCGCCGCGTTGTATTCCCCGCGTTGCTGCGCCCAGTCGGCCAGCGTTAAATCGAGACGGGTTGAGGCGGGCTGTTGACGTAACAGCGCTTCGGCCTCGGCTTCCCGACCGCTGTCGCGCAGGCGGTTCGCCGTTTCCAGCACCTGATTGCTCTGCAACCGGTCTGCCAGTTCCTGAATGTTGCTGTTCCACTGACTGCGCGGCAGGCTGTTGATATGCGCCAGCGCCGCCCTGTCCTGATTATTGCCAGACAGGTACAACCCGTACGCGTAAACCTGTTCCGGGTCGTTGGGTTTTTGCCGCGCCAGCGCGCTCATCTGTGCGTCCGCCTGACTGCGCTGCCCGGCCTGCCACAGATCGCGTGACAGACGATACGTTATCCAGACGCTGCCTGGATCCAGCGCCAGTCGACGGCGTTGCAGTTCCGCCGCCTGTGCCCAATTGCCCTGGTTTTCCAGCGTTTCGGCCTGCTGCGCCAGACGATCGTTTTCCAGCCCGCGTTCAATATCATCAATGCTGCGACGCTGGCTGGCAGAGAGCGTGGCGATAAACGCGGAGGCTTTTTCCGGCGACTGCGCGCGATAAAGGTTTGCCAGACCGCGAACAGCGTTGGTATTACCGCTGTCCATGCGCAGCGTCTGCTGATAGTAGCGTTCGGCAGCCGGATAATCTTTCCGCGCCATTGCCGCATCGCCCAGCCCCAGCACCGCATAACTGTCGGTATTGTCGATGTTTCTGGCCTGCTGATAGAGGCGTTCCGCCTGGTCAACATTATTGGCCTTCAGCGCGGCATCGCCCTGCTGAATCGCCAGCCAGTAACTGTTCACTTTCAGCAGGCTTTCCCACTTGCTGCGACTCCCGCTTTGCGGATCCATCGCCAGCGCTTTCTTAAACTGGGCAACGGCGCTGGCGCGATCGCCACGCTGAGAATAGGCCTGCCCCAGCGCTCCCACAGCTTCGCTGTCGTTTTGGTTGGCTTTCACCGCCTGCTGTAATTCGGAAACCGCCCGTCCGCCCTGTCCGGCTTCGACTGCCGCCAGCCCCTGCGCACGTGCGCGGAATGCCGGATCGGAGAGCTGTTTTTGCTGCTCGCTAAGCTTACTGCGCGCCGCAGTCACGCTGTCCCCTTCACTGAACACCGTGAGGTATTTTTGCAGCGCCTTCACGCTGGCGTCGCTGACCGGCATATCTTTAATCTGGGTGTACCAGATCGTGGCGGCGGCATTGCGCCCGGTATTGGATTTCGCCATCTGCTCCAGAATCGCAAAGCCTTCGGCCTGGCGATCGTTATCAAACAGCAGTTGTGCCAGCGTATTTTGTAGCGTGTTGTTGCCCGGACTACGGGCGTTTATCGCCTTGAGTTGGTTGATAGCCTGATTACGGCGGGCCGGAATTTTTGCCACCGCGCTCCAGTACTCCACTTCCAGGTCGCCTTCCGGCGGGTTGCCTTTGAACAACTTATCGTAGGCGGCAACCGCTTCCTCAGCATGCCCGGTCGTCGCCTGTAAACGCGCCTGCTGTAACGACTGACGCCCGTCCGGTGTCGCTAACAGCATGGTGGTTTGCGACGATTTATAGGCATTAGAACCCGGCGCTAGCTGAGAAAGTCGATCAAGCTGTTTCTGCGCGCCGTCGTTATCGCCCTGACGCAGCATGTAACGAAAGCGAGCGGCAATCACGTCAGGATTATTCGGGTCAATCAGTTCGAGGCGATAGAGCGACTGACGCACCAGATCTTCACGATGCGTGGCTTCTCCCAGCCGCACCTGTTCCAGCAACTGCTGTTGCGCCGACGGCGCGGCGTCGGCAAAGGGCATCAGGGCAATGCCGAGCGACACCCCGAGTAAACTTAATTTGAACTTGCGCATTCCTGGCCCCAGTCAGGTAGTAACTCACCTTTGGCGGTGAAGCGATAACGATGCTGATCCCACCCTTGTCCGAAGAGGGTTAGCACGTAGCTGTAATAGGCATCGCTGCCAGGGAAATGGTCTGTTACGCGTTGTCGCTGCACCGCTTGTGCATCGCGGTTTTGCAGGAAAGGCAGTAAGGCCGCAGAAAAGCCCACCGGGCCATTGCCCTGCGCTTTGCCGCTGGCGACATCCACTTTCTCCGGCGGGAGGCCATTTTTAGTTGTCAGGGTTGCCATCGGTTTAAATTTTGCCAGCAGCCGCGCTTTCTGCGGGTCGCCGTCATGCATCATGCCCGCCCACAGATAAACGCGAATCGCGTCGTAACTGCTGACCAGCGTTTTCTCTGGCTTCAGTTGCCAGCCTTTGTTTTTCTCATAACGTACCCAGTCCGGCGAGAAACCTTTCGGCGCCGTTTCTAACAGCAGTCGCTGGTTGGTTTCACGCAGGGTGGACCACGGCGCGCCGAAGCGGGTGAAATATTGCGCCAGTTGCGGCGGCAGATAGCTTGGGTTGAAGCGCCAGGCGCTGGCTTCGGCAAACCCAATCTTGCCGGGTAACAGCATCGAACCCAGCCCCGGCACCGTCACCACTTCTTCACTGGCAATGCGTTTCAGCAAAGCTTTGCCGATGTCGGTATAGCGCTCAACTTTCCATAAGCGGCCCGCCTCCAGCAGCGACCACGCGATCCAGATATCGCCATCAGAGGCAGAGTTGGTATCCAGCACCGTCCAGGTAGAGGGATCTTTCTGTCCCCACAGCCAGGCGGGCAGATGCTCTTTCAGCGAACCTTGTGCCAGATTATTCTCTGTCCATGCCAGCAGCGTATCAAAGGCCTGGCGATCGTTAGCGGCAAGGGCAAAGAACATCGCATAGCTTTGCCCTTCCGAGGTGGTGATTTTACGTGCGTCGCTGGGATCAATTACCCGCCCTTCCTGACTGATGTAATCCTTTTTAAATTGATCCCATGCAGGCCAGCTACAGGCCGCCTGTACACTCAGTGCGGCCAGCATTAACACCATGACTATCCCACTGCGCAACGCGTTCATTTTTTATCACTCATGATCCGGATCGAGACGACGGCGACTGATGATGCGCAGCAGACGCCACAGCACCCAGGCCAGTAACACCACGCTGATGGCCGCCAGTACCGCTAACAGCACCGGATGGTTAGCCAGCGCGTACCACAGACGTTCAAACCACGGCAGGTGACCCACGTAGTAGATATCGCCGACGCGTAAACTGCTCACACCCGATTCACGAATCACCGAGACGGAACCAAACATCGCCGCCCGTTTACCGCTGTCATTGATGGCCTGGTTCAGCAGCTCATAGCCACGCGGACTGTCCGCCAGCAGCGCCACCACGCTACGCTGATCGTTAAACGGTGACTGGAAGCCGACGACCGCAGCCATGGGTCCACTTGACGTTACCGTCGCCTGCGCATCCGCTTTGCGATCGGCTTCATCCGGCATGATGCTCGGGAAGGTCGTCTGGCGCATCGGGGTTTTCACCCAGCTTTGCGCCGCCTGGACCAGCAGGTCGATACGCTTATCATCTTTCAGTTTGTCCGGGATCGAGCCGATAATCAGGATGTCCGCATCTTTGCCCTGAATCTGGCTGCTGTCATCGGTGATGGTCAGGTTAATCGCCGGGAAGCCGGTTTGTGCGCCGATCGTTCCTGTCGCGTCGAGCAGCGTTTCCATCTGCGCTTCGTTCGGCGTTTTCGGCATTACGGTGATGGTTTCCGACAGGTCCGCCATGCGGCTGAACGGGAAGCCCGCATTCGCAAACGCACGCAGATCCGGCATCGCAATAAAGTGGTAGTACTTCGAGAAATCGATGGTGGAGTCGTCGCCAATCACCACATGGTTCGGCACCGGCTGGAAAGTAATACAGTTTTCAACCGAGCCGCCCGGCATCGGGTTCATGTACTCGAAGTCAAACCGCAACTGGTTCATCGCACCCAGCTTCAGCGCCGGAATGGCGACATCCGTTTTACCGTCCAGCAGCCCTTGCAGCACCGGCAGACGCAGCAGCAGACGATTGCTCTTCTCATTGCTGGTCAGACTAAAGGCTTGCAGGAACTGGTTGTTCAGGCTGATATCCATGCGCGAGCTGTCTTTGGTCGGCGGCGTGGTGTAACGGTAATTGAGATTCATATCAATACCGGTACTGCGCAGCAGATAGAGATCCGGCGGCAGGTTCAGCGAGACGTTGATCGCGGCAGGTTCCATCCCGGTGGACTGCAACTGCTCTTCATAGGTTTTCAGTTCGCCGAAGGTGACCGGGCGATCCGTACGCACCCAGTTCGGCGCATCGTAGGGTTTACGCGCCAGCAGCGGCTTCACGTCGTTCACTTCCACGCTGCTCCCGCGGAACAGGATATTGCCCTGGGCAATTCCTTTCGCCGCCTGTAGCAGATCGTTGTCGTCACGACCAAACACCACCAACAGTTTCACGTAAGGGTTATCCGGATGGCTGATCATTTCGATCACTGGCCCTTTCACCGGCGGATGTTCACGCAGGAAGTCCGGGCGCTTATCGTTGGTGGCAAAGACGATCGCATTTCGATCCGGCAGGGTGTTATACAACACCGGGAAGTGCTGACCACGCCAGCCCGAACGGGCGCCAAACCAGGAAGAAACTATCGATGCCGCCTGTTGCAGGGTACGATCCGGCGATCCGGCGAAGACCATAGGTAACGTCACCGCACGATTGTCACGCGGATCGAAGAACGGAACCGGGAAGTGCGAGAGATCGTTTTTCACTTCCAGCGTCTGGTAGGTCAGGTCCAGCATGCTGCTGCGCCCCACGTCCAGCCACAGCGTACTGCTGGCCGGGTTTTCACAAACCTGCTGATAGTGGCCGACAAACTCCAGCCGCACACGGTTAAAGTCGGTGATGAACAGCGGGTTGATCGGCATTTGCGCCAGCGTCTTTTTGCCCAACTGTTCTTGGGTCACCGGCAGCACGCCCATCAGCTCATCGTTCAGATAGACCTTGAGCTGCGACTGTATCGGCAGCAGGGACGGCGACGGGGTGTACTCCAGATTCAACACGGCTCTGGAGACCACTTCATCGCTACGCATGCCAAATTCAATACTGCCGTTAGGGTTCACACCACGCAGCACCATGCTGCCCGGCGGCGGCGCGATCTGCGCAAACGTCAGCTTCACGTCCCGGGAAGGGCCATTCTGCGCCACAATCGGCGCATCCGCTCCCTGAACGCCCGGCATCACCTGACCCACCGGCTGATTTTCATCTGCCTGTGCAGGGGTGGCCGCCGGGGCCACGGTTGGCTCAGTATTAATCAGTGGTTGCGTTGCCGGCGTCGCATTTGTCATGAAAGAAGGGATTGCGCTCATCCCCATTGCCACTGCACAAATCCAGGAAAGTTTTCTTTTCATCGCGTTATCATCATTGTTGAGCCATAACCTGATCCGGCTGTTGCACCGCCACCTCGTCCTGCTCCGGACGGCGTGGAATGAACGACACAATCCAGGAAACCAGAGAAGTCAGAGACCGGAAAACTATTTTGACGGAAGACGGGGAGAACTCCGCAAGATGGCGATAGCCACGGAAACCCAGCTTCAGAATATCCAACAGGCTTTCCAGGGGCTTATCTTCCGGATAGCTGTCCTGCCAGAGCGCCCATGTATCGGCACGGGCAAACGTACACTGCACAAAATCGATATGCTGTTTGGTGGTCAGTGGCATCAGTTGCAGCCCCACCTGTTCACCCCAAACGCGGGCCACTTGTGTCGGGAAGACATATTCCTGCTGGCCGCGTTTGAGCAGTAAATTCACTTTCTGCCCTTCCAGCACCTGGGCCTGACCATTGATCTTGATCCCCAGTCCGCCGTCGGAGAAATCATGGACGGTGCACGAGAACAGGTGTCCGTCCTCACGGGCAATCGCCGCCGGCATAGAAATTTCAACGCGGTGTGAGCGGCGAACCTGTTTACTTTCCACCGACACCGCCACCGCGCCGCCGAGGATGATCAGGTTGTAGAACACCCACACCAGGCTGACGATCACGGTCAGCATTTCATTTTCCGGCCCGTAGAAGTAGCGCCAGACGCCGACCGCCACGCCGAACAAATTAATCAACACCAGATAGATGTACGGACGGGAAATTACCCAGTCGACGTACTCTTCCTCCACCAACCCGCCTTTCGCAGTAACGTTAAACTTCCCTTTGTGCGGGTTGATCAGCGCCACCAGCGTCGGCGGCGCGATATACCAGGCCAGCACCGTTTCGTAGATTTCACTCCAGAAGGAGTGGCGGTACTTACCCTGAATCTTCGAGTTGGTCAGGCTGGCGTGAACCATATGCGGCAGTACGAACAGCGCGATCATTAGCGCTGGCGCATAGATGATATAAGCATGCAGCAGCAGGAATGCCAGCGGTGCGGTCAGGAAAATCAGTCGCGGAACGCCCGACAGGAAGTGGAACATGGCGTTGACGTAACATAATCGCTGGGCGAACTTAAGCCCCTTGCCGGTCAACGGGTTATCGAGCCGGAAAATCTGTACCATCCCGCGCGCCCAACGAATACGCTGACCGATATGAGCAGACAAACTTTCGGTTGCCAGTCCAGCCGCCTGCGGAATGCGCATATACGCAGAGGTATAACCGCGACGGTGCAAACGCAGCGAGGTATGCGCATCCTCAGTCACCGTCTCAACGGCAATACCACCAATTTCATCCAGCGGTTTACGGCGAATCACCGCACAGGAACCGCAGAAGAAGGTGGCATCCCACATGTCATTACCGTCCTGCACCAGACCGTAAAACAGCGTGCCTTCGTTTGGCGTCTTACGAAAACGTCCGAGGTTGCGTTCAAACGGGTCCGGCGAGAAGAAGTGGTGCGGCGTCTGCATCATCGCCAGTTTTTTGTCTTTCAGGAACCAGCCCATCGTCATTTGCAGGAATGAACGCGTCGGCACGTGGTCGCAGTCAAAGATCGAGACGAACTCGCCTTTGGCGTATTTCAGCGCGTTGTTAATGTTCCCGGCTTTGGCGTGCTCATGGGTGGTGCGGGCGATATATTTCACCCCCACGGTCTGGGCGAACTGGCGGAACTCTTCACGCCCGCCATCGTCAAGGATCCAGATATTGAGCTTATCTTTCGGCCAGTCGATACCCAGCGACGCGTAAATGGTGTTTTTCACCACGTGCAGATCTTCGTTGTAAGTCGGCACAAAGATATCGACCGACGGCCACTGCGACATATCTTTCGGCAGCGGTACCGGCTGACGGTTCAGCGGCCAGACAACCTGGAAGTAGCCCAACACCAGTACAATCCACGCATAGGTTTCGGCAAACAGCAGGATCAGCCCGCAGACCAGACTGACCGGATCGTCCCAGTTCAGCGTGGAGGTATAGCGCCACCAGATATAGCGACACGATACCGTTAACGACAACACAATCAGCATCAGCGCGGAGAAGCGACCCGGCATGCGGCGCACGATCAGCGCAACGCCCCACAGCAGCATCAGGAAGATAAACTGCGCCAGCGGGTTAAACGGCTGGGTCACGCATATCAGCGCCAGAATCAACGAAAAGGTGACAATAATCCCGATGATAAAGCGACGCGCGCCGGGACTCAGATGACCAAGCTCTTTTTGTTTATCCAGGTGCGTGGTGTTTTGCGTCACGCGTCCCGGTAGCGCATCCATCCACTGGTGATAACGCCCTCTGACGCCTTGCAGACGGGAGAAGGTCTGCCAGCGTGGCTGCGTCGTCTCCTGATATGGTGAGGTCGCCATCAGCCATAAGGTCTGAATAGCGTAACGCGCCGGATCCAAAGGGCGCGGGCGCGCGGCGTTGATATGGGGATAGAGCGCTTTACGCTCTGCACGGATACGCTGCCAGCGCGGGTGCTCCAGCGGGATAAAGACCCACGCGAGAATAACCCACAGACAGCCCAGCGCCGCGCTGAAAGGCGACGCGCCATGACGACGATAACCCTGATAGCGTTCGCCTAAGCGAGCGCTGACCGGCGGGATAAGCAACCACCGGGACAGGACACTCATGATGCGCTCCCGACTGGGGATTTAAGGCCTGAGTAATGTAATAAACACCAGTTTGCCAGCGTCAGTACTTCTTCCGCGGCCAGCGAATCGCTACGGTATTCACCCAGCGGCTGTTTGGCAGCCATACACTCCGCCATCGCTTCATCGCGATGAATCACCATCGGCAGCAAACGACGTTGGCTTTGAAGCCAGACCTGATAGAGATCGTCCTGCAACTGACTGCCAACACGTAAATCGTTAATTAAAATATGCGCGCCCGCCGGCAACGACTGCTGATGCAAACGGACATGGCAGTTGGTGTCGGCTTTGACAATCGCCAGCGTGTGGTCGCACTCATTGACCAGTTGCCGGGTCAAGGGCGCAGATCCGGGAGGCAGATCCAGTAAAATCCATGAGTATCGTCCACTCTCTTTCAGCGCACGAATACCCGCCACGATGCCGCCCAGTCGTTCCAGCCAGCGATCGGGGTATTCACGCTCCTGCGCCGTCAGTTGACCAAACGGCAGCAAATCAAGCTGCGAGGTATAGCGCATGCCGCCCTCCTGCCATTCACGACCATCCAGCATCGCTCTGGCCCAACCATCACGATGAGCGAAATCGACATTGAATGACAGGCGCAACAAATTATCGGGGCTGGTATCCACAACCAGTACGTTTTCCCCTAATAATTGCAATGACCAGGCCAGTGCAGCGGCGATCGACGTCGTGCCCACTCCGCCCCGTATGCCCTGAAGTCCCAGAATGGCCATCCACGGCTTCCTTATTGTTGTTGCGCAAATTCAGCCAACAGCGGCCAGCGTTTAATCGCGGCGGCAAGCTGTTCACGCTGGGAAATATCGGTGTAATCAAATTCTGGCAATGAAAAAGCCTGACTTAATGCCAGGAAGTCATTTTGAAAGGTATAGCCCAATGTTGAATCAGTTTGCGTGCCGGGTTCGTTGTCAGACATTTCGTTTTATCCCTTTGAATAGACTCGCTATGCTTCAAACATTTTTTTCTTTTCACATCCCGCTTCGTTCTCACCGAATTTCGGCAAGGCCAAATGTTGCTCATTTTCTGAGTTGTAGTATCGTAAAAATACGCATCATGGAATCGTAAAGACCGATGTTACAAGGTTTCTCGCTCGCCAAATCGATTCACATGCTAAATCTGATACGTTTTAATTTCAATGTTAGGTTTATTTCTGGCCTTTCGCTAGTAAACTGATAAACAGATAAAATAGCGAACCGAGGAACGCTGTGGACCCTGTATTTTCAATTGGCATCTCATCATTATGGGATGAACTACGCCATATGCCTGCCGGTGGAGTCTGGTGGGTTAATACCGATCGAGTTGAAGACGCTATCAGCCTGGCGAATCAAACGATTGCCTTTCAGACCGGGACTGCAAAAGTTGCGGGCATTTCTATGGGCAGCGATCCTGGGAAAATATTCAAATTAGATGAATCTCACGGCCCGGAAAAAATTCAGTTATTTTCCATGCCAAATTCGGAGAAGGGTCTATACTTTATGACCCGCGACTTGCTCTGCTCTCTGGATCCCACGCATTACTTATTCATTCTTATTTGCGCAAATAACGGCTGGCAAAATATACCGGCTGAACGTTTGCGTCAGTGGCTGGATAAAATGAATAAATGGACGCGTCTTCATCACTGTTCTGTAGTCGTGCTTAACCCCGGCAATAATAACGATAAACAATTTTCTCTTCTTATGGGGGAATACCGTTCGCTTTATGGGCTCGCCAGCATGCGCTATCAGGGCGATCAGCATTTGTTTGATATTGCTTTCTGGTGCAACGAAAAAGGAGTCAGTGCTCGCCAGCAGCTTACCGTCCGCCATCATGATGGGCACTGGGAGCTGGCGCAGAAGGAAGAAGCTGAAATCCAGCCCCGTAGCGATGAAAAGCAGATCCTGAGCAATGTAGCCGTGTTAGAAGGTGCGCCGCCACACTCCGAACACTGGAAATTATTCGATAATAATGAAGCTTTATTCAATGAGGCGCGTACGGCTCAGGCCGCAACCTTAATCTTTTCCCTTCAGCAAAACAGCCAGATCGAACCGATGGCGCGAAGCATTCATACCCTGCGTCGCCAGCGCGGAAGCGCGCTGAAAATCCTCGTGCGAGAAAATATCGCCAGCCTGCGCGCCACCGACGAACGCCTGCTGCTAGGCTGCGGCGCCAATATGGTGATTCCGTGGAATGCCCCGCTCTCACGCTGTCTGACGCTGATCGAAAGCGTCCAGGGCCAACAGTTTAGCCGCTACGTGCCGGAAGATATCACAACGCTGCTGTCGATGACGCAACCGATGAAACTGCGCGGTTTCCAGAAATGGGACGTGTTCTGTGAAGCGGTCAATAACATGATGAGCAACACCCTGCTGCCTGCCGACGGGAAAGGGGTGATGGTGGCGCTGCGGCCCGTTCCGGGTATCCGCGTTGAGCAAGCCTTAACGATGTGCCGCCCGCACCGTACCGGCGATATCGTCACCATTGGCGGCAACCGCCTGGTGCTGTTCTTGTCGTTTTGCCGCGTGAACGATCTCGATACCGCGCTCAATCATATCTTCCCACTCCCGACCGGCGATCTCTTTTCTAACCGTATGGTCTGGTTTGAAGATAATCTCATCAGCGCTGAACTGGTACAGATGCGCTTACTGGCGCCAGAACAGTGGGGACAACCGCTGCCGCTGACTCAGAACGTGAAACCGGTCATTAATGCTGAGCATGACGGCAAGACGTGGCGCCGCATTCCGCACCCGCTACGCTTACTGGACAATGAAACGGAGCGTTCATCATGATGACTATCAGCGATATCCTGCAGATCATTATTGTTTGCGCGCTGATTTTCTTCCCGCTGGGCTATCTGGCGCGCCATTCACTCCGCCGGATCAGCAATACGACCCGGCTGTTATTTGCAAAACCTCGTTATGTTAAACCGGCCGGAACATTGCGCCGCACGGTGATTTCCAGGGCAACGAAAAAATGACTCAACATACGCAAAACGCATCACTGCCTTCACCACTCTGGCAATACTGGCGAGGCCTTTCAGGCTGGAACTTCTATTTTCTGGTCAAGTTTGGCCTGCTCTGGGCGGGCTATCTGAATTTTCACCCGCTGCTGAACCTGGTGTTTATGGCCTTCCTGCTGATGCCGATTCCGCGTTACAGCCTGCATCGTATTCGTCACTGGGTTGCCATTCCGATCGGTTTTGGTCTGTTCTGGCACGATACCTGGCTGCCAGGCCCGGAAAGCATTATGAGCCAGGGCTCGCAGGTGGCCGGCTTTAGCACGGACTATTTACTGGATCTGGCTACCCGCTTTATCAACTGGCAGATGATTGGCGCGGTATTTGTCCTGCTGGTCGCATGGCTGTTTTTATCACAATGGATTCGGGTTACCGTTTTCGTGGTGGCCATTATGGTGTGGCTAAACGTCCTGACGCTGGCGGGCCCCAGTTTCTCGCTGTGGCCCGCTGGTCAGCCGACTACCACGGTGACCACCACGGGCGGCACGGCGGCAGAAACGGTCGCGACCGCCGGAGGGGCGCCGGTCGTCGGTGATATCCCGGCGCAGACCTCACCACCGACGTCAGCGAATCTCAACGCATGGTTGAATACGTTCTACAATGCGGAAGCCAAGCGCAAAACGCCATTCCCGTCAGCGCTTCCTGCCGATGCGCAGCCGTTTGAACTCTTGGTCATCAATATCTGCTCGCTCTCCTGGTCCGATATTGAAGCCGCAGGGCTGATGTCGCACCCGCTGTGGTCGCACTTTGATATCCAGTTTAAGCACTTCAATTCTGCCACATCGTATAGCGGGCCGGCCGCTATTCGTCTGCTACGTGCCAGTTGCGGACAACCCTCGCACACGAACCTGTATCAACCGGCAGGCAACGAATGCTATCTGTTTGATAACCTGTCAAAACTGGGTTTCACGCAGCACCTGATGATGGGGCATAACGGTGAATTTGGCGGTTTCCTGAAAGAAGTTCGTGAAAACGGTGGAATGCAGGCTGAGTTAATGGATCAGAAGGGCTTACCTGCGCCGCTGTTGGGCTTTGATGGTTCCCCGGTGTATGACGACACCGCCGTGCTACAGCGCTGGATGGAAACCACGGAAAAAGATAAGGATTCCCGTAGCGCCACCTTCTATAACACCCTGCCGCTCCATGATGGTAACCACTATCCTGGCGTCAGCAAAACGGCGGATTACAAAGCACGCGCACAGAAATTCTTTGATGAGCTGGATGCGTTCTTCACCGAGCTGGAAAAATCGGGTCGTAAGGTGATGGTAGTGGTTGTACCGGAACACGGCGGCGCGCTGAAAGGCGACAGAATGCAGGTCTCTGGTCTGCGTGATATCCCGAGTCCATCGATCACCAACGTCCCGGCTGGTGTGAAATTCTTCGGCATGAAAGCGCCGCATCAGGGCGCGCCGATCGTCATTAATCAGCCAAGCAGCTACCTGGCGATTTCTGACCTGGTGGTACGCGTGCTTGACGGTAAGATCTTCTCCGAAGACAACGTGGACTGGGCAAAACTCACCAGCAACCTGCCACAAACGGCGGCGGTTTCGGAAAACGCCAACGCGGTGGTTATCCAGTACCAGGACAAACCGTACGTCCGCCTGAACGGCGGCGACTGGGTACCATATCCGCAATAACGAAGGTTGTTGAGGTTCAAGGTAAGCCCCCGTTTAGTTGCCAGGTTTATACCAGACAACGTGCGGGGGTTTTCTCTTTCCAGCAACTCACGCCGCCAGGGCCCAAGCCCCCGCAACGTTGCGCCTCACCGGGAAACCCCGGCTTGCCGCCGATTCTACGATAACCCGCCCGGCCCGACATCCAACACGCTTTCGCTTTGCGCGACGCCTCGCAATCAGCCAACTGGCAGAGACCCACACTCTTCTGTAGAATTGCGTCCCCTCGCGGTCATCAAGCCGTGACGGCATTATTTGGCAGGGGACTCCATGCAGCACGACACATCACCACTTTCCAATCACCGCGTATCCGGCAAACCGGCGTCGCAGAGTTTACCGTTTACCCGCTACGATTTTGGCTGGGTTCTGCTATGTATTGGCATGGCGATTGGCGCAGGCACGGTATTAATGCCGGTACAGATTGGGTTAAAAGGCATCTGGGTCTTTATTACCGCCTCTCTGATTGCCTATCCCGCCACCTGGATCGTGCAGGATATCTACCTGAAAACGCTCTCCGAGAGCGAAACCTGCAACGACTATACCGATGTTATCAGCCATTACCTGGGGAAAAATTGGGGCGTCTTCCTCGGGGTGATCTACTTTCTGATGATTATCCACGGCATATTTATCTACTCGCTTTCCGTGGTGTTCGACAGCGCATCGTATATCCGTACCTTCGGTCTGACGGACGCCGACCTTTCGCAGTCGTTGATCTACAAAGTGGCGATTTTTGCGCTCCTGGTGGCGATCGCCTCCGGCGGCGAGAAGTTGCTTTTTAAAATCTCCGGCCCGATGGTGGTGGTGAAAGTCGGTATCATCGTGGTGTTTGGACTGGCGATGATCCCCCACTGGAACCTGAGCAATATCACCGCCTTCCCGGAGGCTTCGGTGTTCTTCCGCGACGTGTTGCTGACCATTCCGTTCTGCTTCTTTTCGGCAGTCTTCATTCAGGTGCTCAACCCGATGAATGTTGCCTATCGCAAACGTGAAGCGGACAGACTCCTCGCAACCCGCATGGCGATTCGCACGCACCGTATCAGCTACATCACGCTCATTGCGGTGATCCTGTTTTTCTCCTTCTCGTTCACCTTTTCCATTACCCACGAGGAGGCGGTCTCCGCCTTTGAGCAAAACATTTCAGCGCTGGCGTTAGCCGCACAGGTCATTCCTGGCCCGATTATCCACGTCACCTCGACGGTGCTGAATATCTTTGCCGTGCTGACCGCGTTTTTTGGGATCTACCTGGGATTTCATGAAGCGATGAAGGGCATTATTTTGAATGTGCTGGGTCGCGTCGTTAACGTCGGGAACATTCCTTCGCGTGTGATCACGCTGGGGATCTGCGCGTTTATCGTCACCACGCTGGTTGTCTGGGTTTCGTTTCGGGTTTCAGTGCTGGTGTTTTTCCAGTTGGGCAGTCCGCTATACGGGATCGTCTCCTGTCTTATCCCGTTCTTCCTGATCTATAAGGTCACCCAGTTGGAAAAACTGCGCGGCCTGAAAAGCTGGCTGATTTTGCTGTACGGCATTTTGCTCTGTTTGTCGCCGCTATTGAAGCTGATCGAGTAAAGGCCTTACCTGGCCTACGGTGATTTGTAGGCCGGATAAGGCGAAGCCGTCATCCGGCACTTTTGTCAGATCGCTGGCTTCTGCGGGTTCTCATCCTGGTCAACCGCAAAACAGGCGACCAGTTGACCACTGTAGTCTTTCAACTGCGGCTGCAACTGGGTGCAGGGGCCGAAGCGACGACGGCAACGGGCATTGAACGCGCAACCCGGCGGCGGATTCAGCGGGCTGGGCAACTCGCCGGTCAGCTTGATGCGCTCGCGGCGCTCGTCCGGATTCAGACGCGGCGTGGCGGAGAGCAGTGCCTGGGTATACGGGTGACGCGGGTTATAGAAGATCTGATCCTTCGTCCCCTTCTCCACGCAACGGCCTAAGTACATCACCATCACTTCATCTGCAATGTGTTCGACGACTGACAGATCGTGGGAGATGAATACGTAGGACAGTCCCAGTTCCTGCTGCAAATCCATCATCAGATTCAGCACCTGCGCACGGACAGAAACATCGAGCGCAGAGACCGGTTCATCGGCAATCACCACATCCGGATCGAGCATCAGCCCACGGGCAATGGCAATACGCTGGCGCTGGCCGCCGGAGAACATGTGCGGATAGCGATCGTAGTGCTCGGTTTTCAGCCCCACTTTTGCCATCATCGCCAGCGCTTTTTCACGGCGCTGTTCTTTGCTCAGCGAAGTGTTGATCAGCAGCGGCTCTTCCAGAATCTGTCCCACTTTCTTGCGTGGATTCAGCGAACCATAGGGGTTCTGGAACACAATCTGGATTTTCTGCCGACGCAGTTTCTGCGCGTGCGGATCGTGCTTGAGCAGATCCTGCCCCTGGTAATACAACTCACCGCCGGTCGGCGTTTCAATCATCGTCAGCAGACGCCCGAGTGTGGATTTCCCACACCCGGATTCGCCCACCACCGCCAGTGTTTTGCCGCGTTCAAGCGTAAAAGATACGCCGTCGAGCGCTTTCACCAGACGCTCCGGAGAGAATATTCCCTTCTTCACCGGGTAGTGTTTTTTCAGGTCGATCGCCTGCAACAGCGGTTGTTGCGAGGTGGCCTCATGCGTACTCATAGTGTGGGCCTCCCGGCATCATCGAGTGGGTAGTGGCATTTCGACTGACGACCGCCATCCAGCAGGGCCAGTTCAGGTTCTTCACTGCGGCATTTGTCCGTCGCATAGGGGCAACGCGGGTTCAGCAGACAGCCCATCGGGCGGTCATATTTTCCCGGCACCACGCCCGGCAGCGAGGCCAGTCGCGCTTTATCCTGGGCAAACTCCGGCAGGGCGCGCAGCAACGCCTGGGTATACGGGTGACGCGGGGCGCGGAAGATATCGTGCGCCGCCCCCGTTTCCACCACCTGACCGGCGTACATGACAATGATTTTGTGCGCGGCTTCCGCCACCAGCGCCAGGTCATGAGTGATGAGCACCAACGCCATGTTTTCTTTCTGCTGCAGTTCCAGCAGCAGCTCGATGATTTGCGCCTGGATAGTCACGTCCAGCGCCGTCGTCGGCTCATCGGCAATCAACAGCTTTGGTCGACAGGCAATGGCCATCGCAATCATCACGCGCTGGCTCATCCCACCGGAAAGCTGGTGCGGATAGACATCCAGACGCGAGGCCGGATCGGGGATCCCCACCTGGTTCAGCAGATCAATCGCCCGCTGACGTCGGGTTTGCTTGTTACCGCCCTGATGCACCTTAATCGCTTCCATAATCTGGAAACCGACGGTGTAGCACGGGTTCAGGCTGGTCATCGGGTCCTGGAAAATCATCGCCACTTCGGCACCAACCAGGTTACGGCGCTCTTTCTCAGAGATACGCTTCAAATCCTGGCCGTTGAACAGCAGATTTTCCGCCATCACCCGGCCTGGATAATCAATCAGCCCCATAATCGCCAGTGAACTGACCGATTTTCCTGAACCTGATTCACCGACAATACCGACCACTTCGCCCTGATTCACACTGTAGCTGATGCGGTCTACGGCGCGGAATTCGGAGCCAATATCGCCGAAATGCACCGATAATTTATCTACATTTAATAACGCCATCTCGAACCTCTTACTGCTTCAGTTTGGGATCGAGCGCGTCACGCAGACCGTCACCCATCAGGTTAAATGCCAGCACCGTCAGCAGGATCGCCAGACCCGGGAAGGTCACGACCCACCAGGCGCTTTGTGCGAACTGCAACACATCAGCGAGCATGGTGCCCCACTCTGGTGTTGGCGGTTGCGCACCCATGCCCAGGAAGCCAAGCGCGGCCATATCGAGAATGGCGTTAGAGAAGCCAAGAGACGCCTGAACGATCAGCGGCGCAAGGCAGTTCGGGAAGATGTTAATGAACATCTGGCGCATCGCACCGGCCCCCGCCACGCGGGAAGCGGTTACGTAGTCGCGGTTAACTTCCACCAGCACGGCGGCGCGCGTCAGTCGCACATAGTGTGGCAGCGCCACGAACGTCAGCGCCAGCGCGGCGTTACCAATTGAGGGACCGAAGACCGCCACCAGCACCAGTGCGAGCAGCAGGCTCGGCAGCGCCAGCATGATGTCGACGATACGCATAATGATGTTATCAACGATGCCGCCGAAGTACCCGGCAACAAGGCCCAGCACGACGCCCATCACCAGCGACAGCACCACGACCAGGCAGCCCACCAGCAGCGACAGACGCGCGCCATACATCAGGCGCGACAGAATATCGCGGCCCACGTCGTCAGTTCCCAACAGATGCGCCATACTGCCGCCTTCCTGCCAGGCCGGCGGTGCCAGCAGCACATCGCGGAACTGGTCCGCCGGGTTATACGGTGCCAGGAAGTTGGCGAATACCGCAATCAGGATCATGATAGCGACGTACACCAACCCCACCACCGCGCCCTTGTTGCGTTTAAAATAGTGCCAGAACTCCTGCATCGGCGTCATCGGCACCGGCGCAGCAATAACTTTATTTTCAGTAACCTGTGACATGATGGCCCCTTACTTCTTATGTCGAATACGCGGGTTCACCACGCCGTACAGCAGGTCGACCAGCAGGTTGACGAGAATAATCATCGTCGCTACCAGTAACACCCCACCCTGCACAACCGGATAATCGCGACGTTGCAGCGCATCAATCAGCCAGCGCCCAAGGCCAGGCCACGAGAAAATGGTTTCGGTCAGAATGGCGCCCGCCAGCAGCGTTCCCACCTGTAGACCAATCACGGTCACTACCGGCAGCATGGCGTTACGCAACGCGTGAATGATGATGACGCGCATACGCGTCAACCCTTTGGCACGCGCGGTACGGATGTAATCTTCGCCCAGCACTTCCAGCATCGACGAACGGGTCATACGCACAATCACTGCCAGAGGGATGGTACCAAGCACCATCGCGGGCAGGATCATATGCGCCACGGCATCAATAAAGTTGCCCTCTTCACCCCAGATAGCGGTGTCGATCAGCATAAAACCGGTCAGCGGATTGGAATCATCAAGGAATACCATATCGCTCACGCGCCCGGAAACAGGCGTCAGGTTGAGCTGCACGGAGACCAGCATGATCAGCATCATGCCCCACCAGAAGATAGGCATGGAATAACCGGTCAGCGCCAGGCCAACGGCAGTATGATCGAAAATGGAACCGCGCTTAACGGCTGCCAGCACACCCACGGGAATCCCCACGGCGGTGGCGAAAATCATGGCGCAGACACCCAGTTCCAGCGTCGCTTTAAAGCGAGGCACGAACTCGTCCCACACCGGTAAACGGCTTTTCAGCGAGATGCCTAAATCACCATGCATCACCCCCCAGATATAATGGAGGTACTGTTGCCACATCGGCTTATCGAGACCGAGTTCAGCCAACAGTTGAGCATGACGCTCAGGGGAGATACCACGCTCACCCGCCATGATCATCACCGGATCGCCGGGGATCATATGGACAAAAGCAAAGGTGAGAAGGGTGATACCGATAAACGTGGGGATAACAAGTCCCAAACGTCGGAGAATGAACTGCAACATAACCCGGATTCTCTCTAATGACCCACGGCCTGGAACCGTGAATCTGTATTGCTCACAAATCTTATCCCCTCCTCAATGAGAAGGGGATAAAGCATTACTGCCGGGTGGCGCTACGCGAACCGACTTAACGGTGCGTAGCGCTCACCTGGCGTTGCTTTTAATTATTCGACTGAGACGTTTTCGAAGTGGTGTTTACCTAACGGATCAACCACATAGCCTTTGACTTCTTTACGCACTGGCTCGTACACGGTGGAGTGAGCCACGATCAGCGCCGGAGCCTGGTCGTGCATCACGACCTGAGCCTGTTTGTAGAGTTCAATACGCTTGTTGTGATCGTCGGTCGCACGCGCCGGTTGAATCAGATCTTCAAACGGCTTGTAGCACCAGCGAGAGTAGTTGGAACCGTCTTTTGCCGCCGCGCAGCTGAACAGGGTGGCGAAGAAGTTATCCGGATCCCCATTGTCGCCGGTCCAGCCCATCATAACGGCCTGGTGTTCACCCGCCTTGGCGCGTTTCAGATACTCGCCCCACTCGTAGGTCACAATCTTGGCCTGAACGCCAATCTTCGCCCAGTCAGCCTGAACCATCTCGGCCATACGGCGAGCGTTCGGGTTGTACGGACGCTGTACTGGCATTGCCCACAGCTCAACGGTAAAGCCTTTATCCTGGCCGGCTTCTTTCAGCAGGGCTTTCGCTTTCTCAGGATCGTAGGTGTAGTCCTTAACGTCGTCGTTATAGCCCCACATAGTTGGCGGGATCAGGTTTTTGGCTGCTACGCCAGCGCCCTGGTAAACGGCTTTGATAATCGCGTCTTTGTTTACCGCGTAGGTCAGCGCCTGACGCACTTTGACGTCATCAAACGGTTTCTTCTCGGTATTGAAAGAGAGGTAGCCGACGTTCAGACCCGCCTGCTCCAGCAGGTTGATGTTTTTGTCCTGCTTCATGCGCGCGATATCAGCCGGGTTCGGATACGGCATCACCTGGCATTCGTTCTTCTGCAGTTTGGCGTAACGCACGGACGCGTCAGGCGTGATGGAGAAAACCAGACGGTCGATCTGCGGCTTGGTACCCCAGTAACCTTCGAACGCTTTGTAGAGAATACGGGAGTCTTTCTGATACTGCTGCAACTGGAACGGACCGGTACCGATTGGGTTCAGATCCACTTTTTCCGGCGTACCGGCTTTCAGCATGTTGTCAGCATATTCTTTAGAAAGAATAGAGGCGAAGTCCATCGCCAGGTCGGCAAGGAATGGCGCTTCCGGACGCGTCAGCACGAATTGAACGGTATTATCGTCCACTTTCTTCACTTCACTGATCAGGTCCTGCAGGCCCATGCCTTCAAAGTATTCATAGCTGCCGCCAGAAACTTTATGGTACGGGTTTTGCGCATTTTTCTGACGATCGAAAGAGAACACCACGTCATCGGCGTTCAAATCGCGCGTCGGTTTAAATTCTTTATTGTCCTGCCACTTCACGCCCTGACGCAGGTGGAAAGTGTAGGTTTTACCATCTTCACTGATTTCCCACTTCTCAGCGAGGCCCGGAATCACTTCCGTCGTCCCGGTTTTAAATTCCACCAGACGGTTATAGATAGGTACTGAGCTGGCGTCATAGGTTGTGCCAGAGGTAAACAGCTGCGGGTTGAACCCTTCAGGTGAACCTTCTGAACAATAAACCAGAGTTTTAGCTTGTACACTTGCTGCGACAGTCATAGCCACAAGGCTCAGACCAAGCTTCAGCATCCCTGACTTCTTCAAGGAAATACTCATTCTTCTGCTCCAAATGTGATGTTGTTGTTTTACCCTTTGCAGTGGGTTTGCACCGCCTGGCCTTTTTTCTTTTTTAACCGGCCGGGTCGGCGTTAAGAGGTGGGGATTCCGTTCACATAAACGACTGAGTTGCAGCGCGGATTCTCCATGAAATGCCCCTCATGCCCTACAATCTGTCAACAGAATGTGAAAACGTCAATACAGGCAACCATGATTTACAACAACGGTGAGAATTCGCAAACAAAGATTAAAAAAACTTCAGACGGGTATTTTCAGCAGAGAAATTTATGCTACGCCCTGAATGCCAGAATAAACACCTTAATATTTCGCAACAATTAGTGATTAACAAACGTGCGGAATAGGTAAAATTTCTGACGAAATGCTGCATATCTGAGCGATAAATCCCACGAACGTTAAAACGCACAGCGGAAAATGCTAGCGCCAGCCATAAGTAACGCAAAAAAAGATTTATGCATAGATAAAAAAAGACAATGGAATATGTCACAAAATCGTTAACAGATAGTGAGAAGTGATGCGCACTTTTTTGTTGATGTTCCGTAGGCCGGATAAGGCGTATGCCGCCATCAGGCAATACCCGTAATTATGCACCGAATGCCTGATGACGCTTCGCTTATCAGGCCTACAAATGCAAAAAACCCTGCTCGTTGAGCAGGGTTTTAAATTTGGTCGGTGATAGAGGATGACTCGCCACGTCGTGGCTCGCCCTGCGGGCCGTTGCTGTCGCAACGTTCTCTCGCTTCGCTCGGGTCGAACCTCTTACCCCCGGAGGTTCTCATCCTCTCAGGCGCTGAATGCAAAAAACCCTGCTCGTTGAGCAGGGTTTTAAATTTGGTCGGTGATAGAGGATTCGAACCTCCGACCCCTTCGTCCCGAACGAAGTGCGCTACCAGGCTGCGCCAATCACCGAATGCGGGGCGCATCTTACTGCGCAGGTGCGCGCCCGTCAATCCCTTAGTATCAAAATGCCCTTTGATCGGCGAGAAAGTCGTCAGCCCGCTTACTGCGCGACGCTTTTCTGTCCGTCAGGGATATGACACCAGTTGTTGTTCTCATTAATTCCGCCATCTGGCGAAGAATAACCGAGACAACCCATGATGGTGTCGTACAGCTCCACATGACGGCGCGGCACCTTCATTTCCGCTTCTTTCTTCAGGTGCGCGAACGCCTGGGCGTTGGCCGGGTTCTCCAGGTATTTATCCGACATCCAGACCATCATTGGCACGCGGAACTGCTCCGGGGGTGCCATCTTACGCGGCGTACCGTGCAGGTGCTCACGCTCATTGATTGACTCACCGTGGTCGGCAGCGTAGAACACAATCGCCTTCTTATCGCGCACCTTATCAATCACCGTATCGATAAAATGGTCGACGTAGGTAATCGAGTTATCGTACGAATTAATCATCAGGTCTTTCGGACACTTACGATCGATGGCGTAGCATTCGGGTTTCCACTGGGCAAACTCACGCGGGTAACGCTGGGTGTAGTTGTAGTGAGACCCTTTGGTGTGCAGCACAATCAAATGCTTACCCTGCGGATTTTCCTGCAGCGAACGGTCAACCTCATTGACCAGCAACATGTCGTCCACCGCTTTCCCCCGGTTACGCGGCTCGGCGGCAATTTGCTCACGATAGGCAATGTTGTCAGCCATTGTGTTGCTGTAGAACCACATCTCACTCTGCATTGCGTAGAGATCGGAACTAAAGCCTAACTGCTTGAGCACCGCGAAAACGTTCTGTTCTTTCAGTGTCCGCTGCGGGTTGTCCTCGGCCCCGCCCTGACGAACGAACATGCAGCGCAGCGACAGTTTGGTCGCGGTATCGCAGGAATAACCACGATACATCACCAGGTTCTTCTCTTTGGCGAGCTTCGGCGTGGTGTCACGCTCATAGCCCAACATTCCCATATGGTCCCAGCGCGTGGTTTCACCAATAATGAAAATTACGTAAGTGTCATCCAGATTTTGCGTCGGGGTATATGTGAATTTTTTCGCCGGGTTGAGGAGCGATTTGTTATCAGACGATTCATCCACCTGAGCCCAGGCATACAGGCCCAGTGCAGACAGCCAGTTTGACGGCAGATAAGAGTTCGCCAGAACGCCGCCGTAGCTCGGCATGTCGACGCCGGCAAGACGATCGGCACGCTTCTGATGCATCTCAAGAAGGCGAATCGGCACCCACACCAGCAGGCCTGCCATCAGCACAATCAGCGCGCTGCGCCAGCGCACTTTTGGCGTACAGAGTTGACGCCAGAAGGTGTCCGTCGAGCGGTTAAACCAGATAAAGATCAGCGGGATTATACTCACCGCGACCAGCCAGAGAACAAACGTCCAGCCGACCACCTCTTTGGAGAGGTCGATGTCGGTAGTCATGACCGAGGCGACGATACCGTATCCGATCATCACGTTCATAAAGGTCATGTAATAGCTTGCGCCCGCTGAAATCAGCACCAGTAACGAAGCCAGAACACGCCATACTGCTCTGCCGGACAGTGACAGGAGACGTAAAAAGAAAAACGTTGCCAGCACCGTGCCAGCCAGTTCAACCACCGCAGCGATTCCATTCCAGACGGTAAAATTTTGCGCGTAACCGTCAAACCGACGGAGGTAAACCGCACCATTCATAAACAGACCGATATAGATCGCGAGCAAAAAACTCAGCTTTTGCTGCGACATCGACGTAATGTATTTCATGCAAGCAAGCCCTGGAAATCGAGGGGTTAACACCGCCTGCGCAACGGCGACATCCGCCGGGCAGGTGAAAATGCGAAGGTAGTCAAATAGTAAAATCGACACGCGCGGCTAAGTAGACCACAAGCTGCAAAGAAAGTGGCAACAGAGAATGTGATCGAAAGAGATATTTACAAAAAATCAAGTTTGAAAGCAGACTATTCACAGCAGATATAACAAAAAAAGGCCAGCTCATCGGCTGGCCTGTAGAAAATTTTACCGGATATCAGGCGTGTGCCATTTCCAGTGCTTCACGTGTTGGCTGACGAATGGTAGTAGAGAGCGCCAGTGAAAGAATCAACAGTGCGAAGATAACGCAGAAGGTCACGTAGAACCCGCCGAACAGCGACGCAATAATCGAACCGCAGATGCTGCCAATTCCAAAGCCGAGATAAATCACACCGTAGTTTTTCGCCAGATTATTCAGACCGAAGAACTCGCTGACCAGTGACGGGAAGACGGTGATCGTCCCGCCAAAGTTAAAAGCGATGCAGGCAATGGCAGCAAAGAAAGTCAGCGCATTCAGTGGCGCAAACAGTAGTGCGGCCATTCCTACCAGCGACACCACCTGACCAATGGTGATCACACGGATACGGGCAATTTTGTCGGACAGAATTCCCAGCACCAGACGCCCGGAGAGGTTTGCGATAGAAATCACCGTCACTGCGTTAGCCGCCGACGCCACGTCCATATGCGCCAGCCCCTGGGCGATATCTTTCGCCACACCAATCACATACAGCCCGCTCATGCACGCCGTAAGGAACATCACCGCCAGCATCCAGTATTGCGGTTTACGCATAGACTGCGCCAGGGTGTAGTCATTTTCTACCACGCCATTTTGCGTGTTGACTTCCTGATTGGGTGCATCTTTCATCAGCGTAGAGCCGAAGACGATCATCACCAGCACAATCGCGCCCCAAATCACAAAGGTGTTTTCCAGACCGACGGTCGCCAGAAGTTGGCTGTCGATAAATTTGAAACCCAGGCTTCCCAGGCCATAAGAGCCAATGGCAAAGGCGGAGATCAACCCTTTACGCTCCGGGAACCACTTCACGCAATTAGACAGCGTTAACAGATAGCCCGCGCCATCGGCCAGGCCCACCAGCACGCCCGCGCTCAGCCACAGCATCATCAGATTACTGGAGTGTGCAGTCAGGAAGAACCCCAGCCCGAGCAGAATACCGGACGCCATGGTGACGCGTTTCACGCCAAAACGTTCCTGTAGCTTTCCGGCGACAGAAGAGGAGATCGCCAGGCCTAAGCTCAACAGGCCGAAGGAAAAAGCCACCTGGCTGACGGGCTCGCCTAATTTCTCGGAAAGCACGCCATTGAACAGGCTCCAGGTATACACAGAACCTAAGGCAAATTGCGTAATGATAGTACCGATGAGGGTCAACCAACGGGTGCGCTGATACGATGCGGTTTTCATGGCAGTCTTCCTGCATAAGCAAAAGGGGAAATTCTCTGCCGACAACCATAACGAAATGCATTTTATGCAGGGAAAAAACGGCATGAAGTGCCATCAGAACGGAATGAAATGCCTGGAATGCGGAATGAATGACGAGACAAATATTCATTGAATGAATTTTTACCCCGTGAGTTAGTGCGTACTATCGCCACAGATACTGTTATCAGTGCGTTTAAATTGTAAATCGCTGGTTAAAACCTGGCGCTTACCCCCATCGTATAAAGATAGTCAGTGTTGTTGGTCGTATTTTCCGCCTGTGAGAGCACAGCATAGGCTGCCATGTGCTGATTGAGCAGTACATCTGCGCCTACGGTCACGTCCAGCCAGTTACTGTCCTGCGTGGTCGCCGTCATTCGGCTGAGTCCCGACTGCGCCTTCCAGATATTTTCGCCAAACTGCTGGTTGTAGCTGATTTGCGCCCACGGTCGCAGATCGCCAAATTGCGAATTCAACCGCCAGCCCAGCGTACTGATGCTGGCATGCCATAACGGGTCGGATGACGGACTGCTCACACTGTCGCCAAATTCGTTGTACATGGAGAGGGAAGTGCCATCGTAATGCAACGCCGCAACAGGGCCGGTCGTGACATCGCCCGAAACAGGGAAATTCCAGCCCATGCTCATGCCACTGGTCGCCTCCGTCGGCGAAGCCTGTTCAAGATTCACCGCCAGCCCCGGCACACTTTGTGTCGTCCTGATACGTTCAGCCAGAATGTCGTCATAACGTGGTTGGTGATCGCTGTCCCATGTATAGCGTTCAGTCGTATATCCAGGCGTGTTATCAACGATATATTCTTGCTGCCAGGCGTAGGCTGTGTTGATGTAAAGCGAACAGACCACTACGCTCGCCAGGAGAATAATATCCCGGCGACCACTGCGTTTTTTTATCATCATCAATGCGACTCCAGAAGAGAGCCGAAATCGGCGATATTATTGTCATTGTAATTAAGGATGACAGGCGAAAGCCCTGTATTAAATATTGTCTTTTTCGCTGGCGCGTCAAGGCGCCCGGAACGATATTTTTATGGCAAGTCTAACAGCGAGGGAAAGTATGGAACGTTGCGGCTGGGTCAGTCAGGACCCGCTTTATATTGCCTACCATGATGCCGAGTGGGGCGTGCCCGAGCACGACGGAAAAAAACTGTTCGAAATGATCTGCCTGGAAGGTCAGCAGGCCGGTCTTTCATGGATTACCGTCCTTAAAAAACGCGACAATTATCGTAAAAACTTCCACCAGTTCGATCCCGTCCGCGTGGCAGCCATGCAGGAAGACGATGTGGAAAGATTGCTGCTTGATGCCGGTATCATCCGCCATCGGGGGAAAATACAGGCCATCATCGGTAATGCCCGGGCATATCTGGCGATGGAGCAAAACGGCGAACCATTTGCCGATTTCGTCTGGTCATTCGTGGATAACCAGCCGCAGATCACCTGCGCCGCCGTGTTGGGCGAAATCCCGACCTCCACGCCGGCCTCCGACGCCCTGTCGAAAGCGTTAAAAAAACGGGGATTTAAATTCGTCGGCACAACTATTTGCTACTCCTTCATGCAGGCCTGCGGACTGGTCAATGACCATATCACCGGCTGCTTCTGTCATCCGGGAAATAAAAATGATTCGTGAGTTTCGACACACTGACATGGAGCCACTGCTGGCGCTATGGCTGGAAAGCACCATCTGTGCACACCCTTTCATCCCCGAAAGTTACTGGTACGAGAGCGAGGCGGTTGTGCGTGATGTTTACCTGCCCGCCGCCACAACCTGGGTCTGGGAGGAAGAAGGGGCACTGAAAGGATTTGTCAGCGTTATGGAACAGCGCTTTTTAGGGGCGCTGTTTGTCGCCCCGGACACGTTACGTAGAGGGATAGGGAAAGCGCTGGTACAGCATGTTCAGCGGCGTTTTGACGTGCTGAGCCTAGAGGTCTATCAAAAAAACCAGAATGCGGTGAATTTCTACCACGCGCTGGGGTTTCGGATTGAAGACAGCGCCTGGCAGGAAGATACCCAACATCCCACCTGGATTATGGGCTGGCGGGCGGATCAAACGCAGTAAGCGTAAGCGCTGGCCCGCCGTATTTCTCCAGCCATGCCAGCGCGGTATTGCCCGCGCAGCCGTTCCCCAGACGCGAACTGGGCAGGTCTTTGGTCAGCACGTTTACCGCGCCGTTTTTACAGATGCCCCCCGCGGCAGGCTCAAGGTCCGGCCATGCCCCTTCATGAATGCAGATCACGCCGGGTTTGATACCGTCAGTGACCACGGCGCCTGCAAGGATCTGACCACGGTGATTCCAGATGCGTACCACATCACCCTCCCGGATGCCGCGCGCCTGTGCATCCTGCGGGTGAATCGTCACCGGCTCGCGGTCCGCCACCGCATACCGTTCACGCAGGTGGCTGTAATTAAGCTGGCTGTGCAGACGATGTGCCGGATGCGCCGACACAATCTGTAGCTGCTCCGGTTCAGCATTGCCGTGCCACTCATCCGGTTCCAGCCACATCGGGTGTCCGGGGCAATCCGCATAGCCGTAACCGGCAATTCGCTGTGAGTAAATCTCGATCTTCCCGCTGTCAGTTTTCAGCGGATAGGCGTCCGGGTCACGACGAAAATCCGCAAAGCGGGTAAACTGCGCATTGGCCGGATTTTCGGGCATTTCAATCAGTTGATTCGCTTCCCAGAATTCGGCAAACGGCGGCAACGTCACCTGTTGGCTGGCTCCCCGCTGCCCGGCAATCGTATAAAACGTTTCCAGCCATTCCCGTTCGCTCTTCCCTTCGGTAAAGCGTTGATAACCGCCCTGCTCCCAGCGCTCGCTCAGCGCGGCAAAAACATCGAAATCATTGCGCGCTTCGTACTGCGGCGGCACGACCTGCTTCATGGGCACCAGATGCTGGTTACTGTAATCCCCGGTCATGGTGAGATCATTACGCTCGAAGGAGGTCGTCGCAGGCAGCACAATATCGGCGTGCTTCGCCGCCGCGGTCCAGAAGCATTCGGAAATCACCACCAGCTCCGGTTTTTGCCAGGCGCGAATCAGACGATTGGTGTCCTGGTGATGGGTAAAATTCGCCCCGCCCGCCCACCAGATAAAGCGGATATCCGGGAAGTGACGGTTCATACCGTTATGCTGATACGGCGCTCCGGGGTTTTCCAGCGCTTCAACAATGCGCGCCACCGGAATTTTCTCCACCGCGTCGGTCCCGCCTTGCAGGCTGCCCTGCATTGATGCCAGTACGGCAGAACGGCGCGTCGGGTTTCCACCATTGGCAAAATGATACGAAAGGCCAAAACCACCGCCAGGTATGCCAGGCTGTCCCAGCATGGCGGACAGAGTGACAATCATCCAGTGCTTTTGTTCGCCAAACTGCTGACGTTGCATGCCCCAGCCGGCCATCAACATCGTTGTATTTTTATGGAACAACTCGGCCAGTTCACGGATTTTTGCCGCCGGAACGCCGCAAATCGGCTCCGCCCACTCTGCCGTTTTGGCAATACCGTCGCTCACGCCCAACAGATAGTCTGAAAAGATCTCATAGCCGGTGGTACAGCGGGCAAGAAACGCCTCGTCATGCCAGCCATTTTCCACCAGCGTATGCGCGATGCCGAGCATCAGCGCCACGTCGGTCCCCATGTGCGGCGCAATCCATTCCATTTTGTCGCCAAAGAAATCAACGGTTTCCGATCGCATGGGATCAATACAGATCAGCCGTTTCCCACTTTCGCGCAGCGCATCAAAATAAGGGATCCCCTGTTCATCAGACGCATTCCAGGCGATTTTCAGGGTATTCAGCGGGTTGGCGCTCCACAACACCACCACCTCGCTGTGTTCCAGAATCACCGGCCAGCTGGTTTGCTGTTGGTAAACCTCACTGCCGCCCACCACGTACGGCATGATGGCCTGCGCCGCACCGGTGGAGTAATCCCCCAGATGGCCGGTATAGCCGCCTGCCAGCGCCATATAACGTTGTAATAACGTCGCCGATTTGTGCAGGACACCGTTGGAACGCCAGCCGTAAGAACCGGCAAAAATGGAGGCGGGACCATACGTATCGCGAATGCGTTTATGCTGTGCATGAATCAACGCCAGCGCCTCGTCCCAGCTTACGCGCACATACTCATCCTGCCCGCGCACACCCTGCGGTTGTTCCGGCGAAGCCAGAAACCCTTTACGCACCATCGGATAGCGTACCCGGCTTTGACTGTGTACTTGATCGCGAACCGCGCTTTGCAGTGAATTGGGATACGAGGTGGGCAGTGCCCCCCGGGAAGAGAGCACTTTTTCTCCGTCCGTCTCGACAAGAATGGGACCCCAGTGGGCGGCGGTTAACACTGAATGATGCGTCGTCAAGCTGGCACTCCTGCTGATGGGCTGAGGTATAACGGCGTTCAATGTTACTTACAAATTTCAGAGAGATCCCTGGAATTTTCTTCATCTTCACACGTCATAATCAACCGCCACGGTCGCTGTGGCAAAAAATAAGAATGTCATTAAGGAATTAAGATGAAGAAACGTGTTTTAGTCATTGCCGCTATCGTGAGCGGCGCCCTGGCGGTTTCTGGCTGCACAACCAACCCTTACACCGGCGAACGCGAAGCGGGTAAATCCGGCATTGGCGCGGGCATTGGATCGCTGGTGGGCGCGGGTATCGGCGCCCTCTCCTCCTCGAAGAAAGATCGCGGCAAAGGCGCACTGATTGGTGCAGCGGCGGGAGCAGCCCTTGGCGGCGGTGTCGGTTATTATATGGACGTACAGGAAGCAAAACTGCGCGGCAAAATGCAGGGAACGGGCGTGAGCGTGACGCGAAGTGGCGATAACATCATTTTAAATATGCCGAATAACGTTACCTTTGACAGCAGCAGCGCGACCCTGAAACCGGCGGGTGCAAACACGCTGACCGGCGTGGCGATGGTGCTGAAGGAATACGAAAAAACGGCCGTCAATGTCATCGGGTATACCGACAGTACCGGCGGCCAGGACCTGAATATGCGTCTGTCGCAACAGCGTGCGGACAGCGTGGCCAGCGCACTGATCACCCAGGGCGTTGCCTCCAACCGCATCCGCACCAGCGGCATGGGTCCGGCAAATCCGATCGCCAGCAACAGCACGGCGGAAGGGAAAGCCCAGAACCGCCGTGTCGAAATTACGTTAAGCCCGATTCAGTAACGGTTGCGCCGGGCGGCGGCTCCGCCTTCCCCGGCTTTAAACCCACCAACAGGCCCGGTAAGCGTAGCGTCGCCGGGTCTTTTCGCGCTAAGGTATGCTCACCCAAAGCAAGGAATTCAGCGATGAGCAAATCAGCACGCCCCACCATCAGTGATGTCGCGAAGGCGGCAAAAACCGGTAAAACCAGCATTTCACGTTATCTCAACGGCGAAAAACACCTGCTCTCCGATGCCCTGCTGGCGCGTATTGAAAAAGCCATTGCCGACCTCGACTATCGCCCAAGCCTGATGGCACGCGGCCTGAAACGCGGCCGCACCCGCCTGATTGGTCTTATCATCGCGGATATCACCAACCCCTATTCCGTTCACGTGTTAAGCGGTATCGAGGCCGCCTGTCGCGAGAAAGGCTTCACGCCCCTGGTCTGTAACACCAATAACGAGGTGAACCAGGAACTGCACTATCTCGATTTGCTGCGCAGTTATCAGGTCGAAGGCATTGTGGTCAACGCCGTGGGAATGCGCGAAGAGGGGTTAAACCGCCTGCAACAGTCTGCGTTACCGATGGTACTGATCGATCGCAAAATCCCTGATTTCGCCTGCGACGTTGTCGGACTGGACAACACCCAGGCCGCCACGACCGCCACCGAGCACCTGATTGAACAAGGCTTTGAGGCACTACTGTTTCTCAGCGAGCCGCTGGGCATGGTCAATACCCGTCGCGAACGCCTGAGCGCTTTTCGGGCTACGCTTGCGCGCTATCCGGGCATCGTCGCCGAGAACGCCGAAGTCCCGCTCAGCGAGAATACGCAGCTCGATAACACCCTGCGCCAGTTCCACCAGCAGCATCGAGGGATGCGCAAGGCGGTGATCTCCGCTAACGGCGCACTCACCCTTCAGGTCGCCCGCTCGCTAAAACGCATTGGCCTCAACTGGGGCAGCGACATCGGTCTGCTGGGGTTTGATGAGCTGGAATGGGCCGAACTGGCAGGGGTCGGGATCACGACCCTGAAACAACCCACGTGGCAGATTGGTTATGCTGCGGTTGAGCAGGTGGTTCGCCGGATTGAAGGCGGCAGCGATGCCATTCATGAACAGGTTTTTTCCGGCGAGCTGATTGTTCGCGGTTCTACCGCCCGTTAATTTTCCTTCGTGATGGTGATCATAATTTCGACACGTCGCCCTTTTCTTTGGAACCGGTTCCATCTAGCGTAATACTATAAGCGTTAGAACTGGAGTCCCCATGCAGAGAAAAATTATGGTGGTCACCGCCGCCTATGGCTATGACACTGTCCGCGCTGCCGGCGGACAAACCGCGATGCTGCCGGTGATTGCCGGTGCGGGTGCAGACGGCGTCGAAATTCGCCGCGAACTGTTTACTGACGCTGAACACAGCGCCCTGACCACACTGGCTTCAGCCATTGAATGCTTCGATCTCCTGGCCTGCTATTCCGCACCACAACCGCTGTTCATAGAAGACGGCAGTCTCAATCCACAACTCCCGTCGCTGCTTCAGGAAGCGCAAACGCTGCACGCACTGTGGCTTAAAGTTTCACTGGGTCATTTTGTCCACACCGAACAATTCGACACCCTGCGCGACTGGCTGGAAAGCAGCGGTATGGCGCTGGTGGTTGAAAACGACCAGACCCTCTGTGGTCGGCTTGAACCGATGCAACGTTTTAACGCCGCCTGTCAGCAACATGCGCTACCTGTACATCTGACCTTTGATATGGGCAACTGGCTGTGGGTAGGCGATTCGCCGGAAGAGGCCGCTCGCCAACTGGCAGCGTCTGTCGGTTATGTTCACGTCAAAGCCGCCACCGCGCACCACGATAGCTATCGGGCGGTTCCCCCGGACGGCGCCGATCCACGCTGGCTTACACTGCTCAACGCATTGCCTGGCGACGTTCCCCGCGGTATTGAGTTTCCACTGGAAGGGGCCGATCTGACGGCGGTTACCCGTCACTACGTCGATTTGTTACGTAAGGAATAAGTCATGAAACACTCACTGGATGTCATCACAATCGGCGAAGCGATGGCGATGTTTGTGGCAACGCAGACCGGCGATCTGGCCGAGGTCGAACAGTTTATCAAGCGCGTTGCCGGTGCCGAACTGAATGTTGCCACGGGCCTGGCGCGACTGGGTCTGAAGGTGGGCTGGGTAAGCCGCGTGGGTAACGACAGCTTTGGTCGATTTGTCCTGAACTCGCTGAAAGAAGAGGGGATTGATGCACAGGGCGTTACGCTGGATGAACGCTACGCAACCGGCTTTCAGTTAAAATCTAAAGTTGAAAATGGAACCGATCCCATTGTGGAATATTTCCGTAAAGGCTCCGCCGCCAGCCATCTGTCCGTTGCGGACTACCACGACGCGTATTTCTCCAGCGCCCGGCATCTGCATCTGAGCGGCGTCGCCGCGGCGCTTTCCGCCAGCTCCTATGAACTGCTGGCACACACGGCGCGCACGATGAAAGCCCAGGGCAAGACGATCTCCTTTGACCCCAACCTGCGCCCGGTGCTGTGGAAAAGTGAAGCCGAGATGGTTGAGAAACTGAATCGTCTCGCGTTCCAGGCAGACTGGGTATTACCGGGTCTGAAGGAAGGGATGATTTTAACCGGACAACAGACGCCAGAAGGGATTGCGGATTTCTATCTCCGTCACGGCGTGAAAGCCGTGGTGCTGAAAACAGGCGCAGACGGCGCCTGGTATAAAACCGCCGACGGCGAAAAAGGCAGCGTTGCCCCGGTCAAAGTGGACAACGTGGTCGATACGGTCGGCGCCGGCGATGGCTTTGCAGTCGGCGTCATCAGCGCCCTACTGGAAGGTCGTTCATTGCATCAGGCCGTCACACGCGGCAACAAAATTGGCGCACTGGCCATTCAGGTACAGGGCGACAGTGAAGGCTTACCCACACGTGAAGCGTTAGGCGAATAACCTTACGTAATGATAACAGCCCCCTGTACCCTACAGACAGCGGCGGCAACACAACAGAGGTTGACTATGGCAAGCTCAACAAATGCAGCAAAACGCTGGTGGTACATCATGCCTATCGTGTTTATCACGTACAGCCTGGCGTATCTTGATCGCGCAAACTTCAGCTTCGCGTCCGCCGCGGGGATTAACGAAGACCTCGGCATCACCAAAGGGATCTCCTCTCTGCTGGGTGCTCTGTTCTTCCTCGGCTATTTCTTCTTTCAGATCCCCGGCGCGGTGTACGCCGAACGCCGGAGCGTGCGCAAACTGATTTTTGTCTGCCTGATTTTATGGGGCGGCTGCGCGTCGCTGACCGGGATGGTCAGCAATATCCCGGCGCTGGCGGCTATCCGCTTTATTCTCGGGGTAGTGGAAGCTGCCGTGATGCCCGCCATGCTGATTTACATCAGTAACTGGTTTACCAAATCGGAGCGCTCACGAGCGAACACGTTCCTGATCCTCGGTAACCCGGTGACGGTTCTGTGGATGTCGGTCGTGTCCGGTTACCTGATCCAGGCGCTCGGCTGGCGTGAGATGTTCATCATCGAAGGGGTTCCCGCCATTTTGTGGGCCTTCTGCTGGTGGGTGCTGGTGAAAGATAAACCGGCACAGGTCGGCTGGCTGACCGAATCAGAAAAAACAGCGCTGCAAACGCAGCTCGAACAAGAGCAGCAGGGCATTAAGGCGGTACGCAACTACGGCGAAGCGTTCCGTTCACGAAATGTGATCCTGTTATGCATGCAGTATTTCACCTGGAGTATTGGCGTCTACGGCTTCGTGCTGTGGCTGCCGTCAATCATCCGCGAAGGCGGCGCGAATCTGGGAATGGTTGAAGTGGGCTGGCTCTCTTCCGTACCGTATCTGGCGGCTACCGTGGCGATGATTGTCGCGTCCTGGGCCTCGGATAAATTACAGAACCGTAAGCTGTTCGTCTGGCCTCTGCTGCTGATTGCCGCATGTGCTTTTATCGGTTCCTGGGCCGTCGGCGCGAATAACTTCTGGGCCTCTTATACCCTGCTGGTCATTGCGGGCGCGGCGATGTATGCCCCCTATGGCCCGTTTTTCGCCATCATTCCAGAGATGTTGCCACGCAACGTTGCCGGCGGCGCGATGGCGCTGATCAACAGTATGGGCGCGCTGGGTTCGTTCCTCGGCTCGTGGTTTGTCGGTTACCTCAACGGCGCCACCGGTAGCCCGTCCGCCTCGTACATTTTTATGGGGGTGGCGCTTTTCGCCTCCGTATGGCTAACTTTAGTGGTTAAGCCCGCGAATAATCAGCACGTCCCGGTTGGCGCACGCCACGCGTAAATTTTAACTCACGGAGAGTCGCATGAAGCCGTCCATTATTCTCTACAAAGCGTTACCTGACGATTTACTGCATCGCCTGGAAGAACATTTCACCGTCACGCAGGTGCCGAACCTGAGCCCGGAAACGGTTGAACAACATGCGCAAGCCTTTGCCAGTGCCGAAGGTCTGCTGGGCTCCAGCCAAACCGTCGATACCGCGCTGCTGGAGAAAATGCCGAAGCTTCGTGCCACCTCCACCATCTCCGTGGGGTATGACAATTTCGATGTGGATGCGTTGAACGCACGTAAGGTACTGCTGATGCATACGCCCACCGTGCTGACGGAAACCGTTGCCGATACGATCATGGCGCTGGTGCTATCGACCGCTCGCCGCGTCGTGGAAGTGGCCGAGCGCGTGAAGGTCGGGGAATGGACCTCCAGCATTGGCCCTGACTGGTTTGGGATCGATGTGCACCACAAAACGCTGGGCATTGTCGGGATGGGACGCATTGGCCTTGAGCTGGCACAGCGCGCGCATTTCGGCTTCAACATGCCGATTCTCTACAACGCCCGCCGCCACCATCAGGAAGCGGAAGAGCGCTTCAATGCCCGCTACTGCGACCTTGATACGCTGCTGCAGGAATCGGACTTTGTCTGCCTGATCCTGCCGCTGACCGACGAGACGCATCATCTGTTTGGCGCAGAGCAGTTCGCTAAGATGAAGTCCTCTGCCATCTTCATTAACGCCGGCCGCGGTCCGGTGGTCGATGAAAACGCGCTGATTGCCGCACTGCAAAAAGGCGAGATTCACGCTGCCGGTCTGGATGTATTTGAGCAAGAGCCGCTGCCGGTTGATTCACCGTTGTTGTCACTAAACAACGTGGTGGCAGTACCGCACATCGGCTCAGCGACACATGAGACACGCTACAATATGGCGGCCTGCGCGGTAGATAATCTGATTGATGCGCTGCAAGGGAAGGTCGAGAAGAACTGCGTGAACCCGCAGGTTGCGGGGTAATAAAAATAGCCGGGAGGCGCTATCGCCTGCCCGGCAACTTCATCACTGGATAGCGTTTACCGCCGCAGTCCAGGCCTGATTAAATGCCTGATGCTGCGAGGCCAGCGGCCCAATCAATGTGTTGTACTGACTTGCCTGTTGCGAAGTCGGGAACTGAATACCGTTCGCCACAAAGCTCACCTGCGTATCCTGCTGCGCGACAAAGTCACCCACCTGGACCAGTTGCTGGGTGAAGATCTGTGCGGCCGGGATCAGCGGCTGCAACGCGTCTGCTGGCGTGGTCACCACTTTCTTGTACACCTGGTCAAATACCGGCTTCAGGTCATCGGCCTGTTTCAACGCGCCATGCGCCGCGTCCGCCTGCAGTTTCGCATTTTGCAGTTGCTGACCCAGTACGCCGAGAGAGCCGTTCAGATCGCGCAGGGGCCCACGTTGCGTCACATAATCTTGTGGCGCCCGGATGGCGTTAACGCTATCCACAACCGGACGCAGAGTAGAATCCATCGCCTGGTTCACCTGCTGCGAGTAGCCATACAGAATCGCGTAATCAGAAACAAACGGACCAAACTGTTTTTTCTGATCGGCAGTCAGGGTGGGTAGACGCTCACCGCTACGCATTACCGTATTCTGTAGAAAATCGACAAACGCTTTACGCTGATCGCCTTCTTTATCAAAACACCCACTCAGGCTAACTACCATTAATAACGCCGCAAGTGGCGCAAACCAGCGAGAGCAGGACTTTCCTGTCGCCATTTCAATACTCCTTTCACCCAAAAATGCGCACAGCGCAATACGCGTGCCTTACGGCTTACAAGGATAGTCCAGGTCAGGCTCGCAGGATACCCCTTGTGCATAATCTTGTGGCGGAAATTCGCAGGGCGTAACGATGATAACCAGCTTGTTACTTTATTGTTAATTGCATCACATTTACCGCCTCTGCATCGCGGGCAGGAGCGGGAAGTAGTTCTATGATTTTAATAGAGTTTCATTGCTCATACAGTCAGTGAAGAGGCAATTCGTACGATTATCGCACGTTAACCACGGTGGGATGATTGCCGAACCAGGGCTTCAATGTTTTGATTAATTGAACGATTAACGAATAAACGTTCGATAATCGCACAATTAATTCTAACGCTTGCGGTGACGAAAATAAAAATATCCTCTGTCCCCGCTTCGCTTTTGCAGGAATGACCCATGACAAACAGAACGACTGATATTCAAGCGTTTATTAACGAGCATCCCTTTTCCAGATACCAGTGGATGATTCTCGTGCTGTGCTTTGTGACCGTCGCGATGGACGGGTTCGATACCGCGATTATCGGCTTTATCGCCTCCGATCTCGTCCAGGAGTGGGGGGTGGAAAAATCCGCCCTCGGCCCGGTCATGAGTGCTGCGCTGGTAGGGCTCGCGGTGGGGGCGCTGACTGCGGGTCCAATGGCTGACCGCATCGGTCGCAAAAAAGTCCTGATCATGTCGATTCTGGTGTTTGGCGGCTTCAGCCTGCTCACTGCCTTTGCCAGCACGCTGAATCAACTGACGGCGCTGCGCTTTTTAACCGGCTTAGGACTGGGGGCGGCGATGCCCAATGCCGCGACCCTGATGAGCGAATATGCGCCGGAACGCCGTCGCGCGCTGCTGGTGAATCTGATGTTCGTCGGATTCCCTATTGGTTCGTCGATGGGCGGGTTTGTCTCCGCCTGGCTGATCCCGCACTACGGCTGGCAAAGCGTGCTAATCCTCGGTGGCGTGATGCCGCTGGCGCTGGCCGTGGTGTTGATCTTTCTGCTGCCAGAGTCTGCCCGATATCTGGTTGTAAAGAACAAATCACAGCAGCAGATTGGCACCATTCTGCGCCGTATCGCCCCGCTGCCAGAAACCACACATTTTGTACTGCACGAAACCGGTCAGGTTCAAGAGAAGTCCGCGCTGGGCGTGATCTTCTCGCCGCGTTACGCGCTGGGTACGGTGATGTTGTGCCTGACTTACTTTATGGGGTTACTGATCTTCTATCTGCTGACCAGTTGGCTGCCGCTGCTGATCCGTGAAACAGGGGCTACGCTTAGTCAGGCATCCATCATTACCGCCCTGTTCCCGTTGGGCGGCGGAATTGGTGTGCTGGCGCTGGGCGCGCTGATGGACAAGTTGAATCCGAACAAAGTGGTGGCGGTTGGCTGGTTGCTGACCGGGGTGTTCGTCTGCCTGGTCGGGTTCTCCACCAATAATCTGCTACTCATGGGGGTAATGGTCTTTATCGCCGGAACGATCATGAACGGCGCCCAATCGTCTATGCCCGCGCTGGCGGCGGGTTTTTACCCCACCCAGGGGCGTGCGACCGGCGTAGCATGGATGTTAGGCCTGGGTCGTTTTGGCGGCATTCTCGGCGCGTTTAGCGGTGCCTTCCTGATGCAGGCGCAGCTCGCATTCGAAACCATCTTTACACTTCTGGCGATCCCGGCCCTGGTTTCCGCCTTTGCTTTAATGGTGAAATACTGGGCTGGTAAACGACAGTTCTCTGGCGGTACTACACCAGCAGAATCGCCGACTCCCGGCGTGCAAAAAGCCTGATGCCCCTCCTGGCAGGTATTGGCCTGCCAGGAAATAGTCAGATTTTCGTAATCTTTACAATTTTTTTACGACGCGGGATATAGTGCTCGTTTTCAAATCCTTAGCAGGCTACAAATCCGCGACCTGCTTGTCGCTGAAACGAGTCTTGTTCCCCTCTTAAACTGTGACGCCCTCCATACTTTCTCATTTGCGACTATTCTTAACTGGCTTCGATGAAATTCACGATCCCGCTGTGTGATTTAGAGGAGTTCTCAATGGAATCTAAAGATCCGATGTTTGAGCTGCTGAGCAGCCTGGAACAAATTGTTTTTAAAGAAGAATCATCAAGAATAACCCTGACACATAAGCCAAGCCCCTTTAGCGAATATGAACAGTTGCGACGGGGGAGTGGTCTGGAAACAGATGATTTCGCCAGAGTGTTAGGCGTATCGGTTGCACTGGTACATGAGTGGGAATCAAAACGCGTTAAACCCTCCAGTACCGAATTGAAGCTGATGCGCCTGATACACGCTAACCCGACGTTGAGCAAACAGTTGATGGAATAACCGACAATTTTTGATTAACGGTCCTGATACAGGGCCGTTTTTTGACCACTTAACCCATCGGGTGAAAAATAACAGTTGCATCACCCGGCGTTACATGAGTTAATGCGCTCCACGGTTTGACGTACAGACCATTAAAGCAGTTTAGTAAGGCAGTCCCCTTCAAGAGTTATCGTTGATACCCCTCGTAGTGCGCATTTCCTTAACGCTTAAAAAATCTGTAGAGCACGCCATCTCGCCGAAAGGCACACTTATTTTTTAAAAGGTAATACACTATGTCCGGTAAAATGACTGGTATCGTAAAATGGTTCAACGCTGACAAAGGCTTCGGCTTCATCACTCCTGACGATGGCTCTAAAGACGTGTTTGTACACTTCTCTGCTATCCAGAATGATGGCTACAAATCTCTGGACGAAGGTCAGAAAGTTTCCTTCACCATCGAAAGCGGCGCTAAAGGCCCGGCAGCTGGCAACGTAACCAGCCTGTAAGCTTAAATAAGCTCAGAATTCAAGATCCCTGCCAGACGGCGGGGATTTTTTTTATCTCTTACCCGCCTTAATTATCTCAGTTTCCCTTCTTTGCATTACTTTACCTGGCCAGGCTTTGACCTTTCCCTAAGGGTAAGCTTTATAGTGAAGACCCTGTTTTTCACATGGAATTGACGCTATGTCCAGACTTCCTTTGTTCTTCACTCTAGGTTTACTCACCAGCGGCGCCGCGTTTGCTGCATCGCCAGAAGCCACATTCCTTGCCGAACATGGTCTTGCCGGTAAGTCAGTCGAGCAGATCGTGGATACCATCGATCAAACGCCACAATCCCGTCCACTACCGTATTCGGCTTCCATCACCAGTACCGAGTTGAAACTCGCTTCTGATGGGCAGATGTATACCCTGCCGTTAGGTGAAAAGTTCTATCTCTCCTTTGCGCCTTACCAACAACAGACGCACCCGTGCTTTAACCACAGCTTGTCCGGCTGCCAGGGTGAAATGCCGGAGACCACGTTCAACGTTAAAGTGACGGATAAAAAAGGCGATGTGCTGATTCAGAAACCACTCAAAAGCTATCAGAACGGGTTTATCGGCGTCTGGTTACCGCGCAACATCGAAGGGACAATAGAAGTGAGCTACAACGGCAAAACGGCATCACACGCGATTGCCACGATGGATGACAGCCAGACTTGCCTGACGGAATTGCAGTTGCAGTAATCCTTTCTGTTCCGTCCATAAAAAAACCTGCCCGGGGGCAGGTTTCAGAGTCTTGAAAACGCATACGGTAGTTTTTGCCGGATGACGGCTGACGCCTTATCCGGCCTACACGATATTCTGTAGGCCCGATAAGCTTGCGCCATCGGGCACTTCAGCGTTTGTCTGCGATAGCGACTTGCTTATTGCAACAGCGAAATATCCGCCACGCGCAGGAAAAGCTCGCGCAGTTTTTCCAGCATCGAGAGGCGGTTAATGCGCAACTCTTTATCCTCGACGTTCACCATCACTTTTTCGAAGAACAAATCGACCGGCTCGCGCAGTTCAGCCAGTTCCACCAGCGCGTCCTGGTAGCGACCTTCGGCAAAGTACGGTTCGAGCTTGTCACGCAGTACCACAACCTGCATCGCCAGCGCGATCTCTTCTGGCTCTTTCAACGTTGAGGCATTAACACGCTCGTTCAGCGTCTCGTCGGATTTCGCGAGGATGTTAGAGACACGCTTGTTGGCTGCCGCCAGCGCAGATGACGCTTCCAGCGTGCGGAAGTGCGAGACCGCCTTCATACGCGCATCGAAATCAGCCGGACGGGTCGGACGACGTGCCAGCACCGCCTGGATGGTATCCACGGTGTAACCTTCATCCTGATACCAGGCACGGAAACGACCGAGCATAAAGTCGATAACGTCATCAACGACCTTCGCGTTGGTCAGCTTGTCGCCGTAAAGACGCACCGCTTCTTCCGTCAGGGTCTGCAGGTCGAGGTTCAGGTTCTTCTCAACGATAATACGCAGTACGCCCAGCGCCGCACGACGCAGCGCAAACGGGTCTTTATCGCCTTTCGGATGCTGACCAATACCAAAGATACCCGCCAGAGTGTCCATTTTGTCCGCAATCGCCAGCGCGCAGGCAACCGGGTTAGACGGCAGATCATCACCGGCAAAACGCGGCTGATACTGTTCGTTCAGGGCAACGGCAACATCTTCCGCTTCGCCATCGTGGCGAGCATAGTGCATGCCCATTACGCCCTGGGTGTCGGTGAATTCGAACACCATGTTGGTCATCAGGTCACATTTCGACAGCAGGCCCGCGCGAGTCGCGTGGTTAACGTCTGCGCCAATCTGACCGGCAATCCAGCCCGCCAGCGCCTGAATACGATCGGTCTTGTCGCGCAACGTGCCCAGTTGCTGTTGGAACAGCACGGTTTGCAGACGCGGCAGGTTGTCTTCCAGACGTTTTTTACGGTCGGTGTTAAAGAAGAATTCTGCATCCGCCAGGCGCGGGCGCACCACTTTCTCGTTACCGGAGATGATTTGCTGCGGATCTTTCGATTCGATGTTCGCAACGAAGATGAAGTTCGGCAGCAGTTTTCCATCGTTAGCGTAGACCGGGAAGTATTTCTGGTCACCTTTCATGGTGTACACCAGCGCTTCAGATGGCACCGCGAGAAATTTCTCTTCGAATTTCGCCGTCAGTACCACCGGCCATTCCACCAGCGAGGTCACTTCCTCCAGCAGACTTTCGCTCAGATCGGCATTACCGCCAATAGTACGTGCTGCTTCTTCGGCGTCCGCTTTGATTTTGGCTTTACGCTGTTCGTAGTCGGCAATGACCTTACCGCGCTCCAGCAGGATTTCAGGATACTGATCGGCATTGTCGATGGTGAACTCCGGCTCGCCCATAAAGCGATGGCCGCGAATGATGCGATCGGACTGAATACCCAGAATGGTCGCCGGAATGACTTTGTCACCCAGCAGCAGGGTTACCGTATGAACCGGACGCACGAAATGCACGTCGCTTGCGCCCCAGCGCATTAGTTTCGGAATAGGCAGTTTTGCCAGCGAGGTCGCAATCATGTCTGGCAGCAGCGCTTCGGCGCTTTCGCCTTTCACATGCGCGCGATACAGCAGCCATTCGCCTTTATCGGTGGTCAGACGCTCGGCCTGGTCAACGGTAATCCCGCAACCCCGCGCCCAGCCTTCTGCCGCTTTGCTCGGTTTGCCTTCGGCGTCAAAGGCCTGGGCAATCGCCGGACCGCGTTTTTCAACTTCGCGATCGGGCTGGGATTCAGCCAGATTAGCAATTTTCAGCGCCAGACGACGCGGCGCCGCAAACCATTTAACATTGCCGTGTGCGATGCCGGCGTTGTCCAGCTCCGCAGTCACATTCGCAGCAAAGGATTCCGCCAGGCTGCGCAGGGCTTTTGGTGGCAGCTCTTCAGTGCCGATTTCCACCAGGAAAGTTTTCTCAGACATGGCCGCCTCTTATTTGTCTTTATTGCACATCGGGAAGCCGAGGGCTTCACGGGAAGCATAGTAAGCTTCTGCCACTGCTTTGGTCAGGGTACGAATACGCAGAATGTAGCGCTGACGTTCGGTGACGGAGATGGCTTTACGCGCATCCAGCAGGTTGAAGCTGTGGGCGGCCTTCAGAATACGCTCGTAAGCGGGCAATGGCAGCGGATTTTCCAGCGCCAGCAGCTGCTGCGCTTCTTTTTCATACTGCTCAAAGCAGGTGAACAGGAAGTCCACATCCGCGTATTCGAAGTTGTAGGTGGATTGCTCCACTTCGTTCTGATGGAAAACGTCGCCGTACGTGGTTTTACCCAACGGGCCGTCGCTCCAGACCAGGTCATAAACGCTGTCTACGCCCTGAATGTACATGGCCAGACGTTCCAGACCATAGGTGATTTCACCGGTGATTGGCTTACATTCCAGTCCGCCAACCTGCTGGAAGTAAGTGAACTGCGTCACTTCCATCCCGTTCAGCCACACTTCCCAGCCCAGCCCCCAGGCACCCAGCGTTGGGTTTTCCCAGTTATCTTCCACGAAACGAATGTCGTGAATGGTCGGGTCCATCCCCAGCTCTTTCAGCGACCCGAGATACAGCTCCTGGATATTGTCCGGAGAGGGCTTAATCACCACCTGGAACTGATAGTAGTGCTGTAAACGGTTTGGGTTTTCGCCATAGCGTCCATCGGTCGGACGACGAGAAGGTTGCACATACGCGGTTGCCATCGGCTCTGGCCCCAACGCACGCAGGCTGGTCATCGGGTGCGAGGTGCCTGCGCCCACTTCCATGTCCAAAGGTTGAACAATGGTGCAGCCCTGACGAGCCCAGTAATCCTGTAATGTCAGGATCAGGCCCTGGAAGGTCTTGGTATCAAACTTTTGCATAGTATTTCGTGCTGGATACGTGTGGTTTTAAAAGGAAGGGATCAGTATACCCGCTGACTGCAAGATAAACAGTACGTAACGGGAAAAAGGCAGGACTTAACGCATGGAAAGATGTAAAAACTGCCCATCCGCGTCAAAAGAGCAGACAAAACTCTCTTTACGGAAGGTATAGCCACGCATCTCGTAGCTTCCCTGAAATTGTTCAAAGCCTGTTACATCAATTTTCTGCGTGCCAGTGTTATAGCGCCGAGCGGCCTGGTCTTTGCACAATACTTCCATGTCCAGCGTGCGCGTGGGGCTCACTTTCACTTTCTGCGCCTTTTGCGGCGGCGATGGCTGGGAGGATGTACATCCAGCCAGCAGCAGAATGACCATTGCCGGGAAGAAAGATTTCATCATCATTTTATTACCGCCTAATTAACTGATCAGTCTTATTATTATTACATTCGGTATGGCAGACGCATTTTGCGAATCTCATCGGACCATCACAAGCTTTAGTGTAAAAACTCAGATTAATCCAGCGAGACAGGCTGACGAAATGTGAGTCAGACCATTTTTAAACGAAAACAGAGGAACTGATGCAGCCCAAAATTTACTGGATTGATAACCTGCGAGGGATCGCCTGTCTGATGGTGGTGATGATTCACACCACCACCTGGTACATCACCAATGCACAGAGTGTCAGCCCCGTTAACTGGGATCTTGCCAACGTACTGAATTCAGCTTCACGCGTCAGCGTACCGCTATTTTTTATGATTTCAGGCTATCTCTTTTTTGGCGAGCGCAGCGCCCAGCCGCGTCATTTTTTGCGCATCGCGCTGTGCCTGCTGTTTTACAGCGCCGTCGCCCTGCTCTACATCACGTTATTTACCTCGATTAACGCCGGGCTCTCCTTAAAAAATTTGCTACAAAAGCCGGTGTTCTATCACCTGTGGTTTTTCTTCGCGATTGCGGTGATCTACCTGGTCTCCCCGCTTATTCAGGTAAAAAGCATCAGTGGTAAAATGCTGCTGGTGCTGATGGTCGTTATTGGTATCCTCGCCAATCCGAATACCGTGCCGCAAAAAGTGGACGGGTTCGAATGGCTACCGATCAATTTGTATATTAACGGCGATACCTTTTACTACATTTTGTATGGGATGCTGGGCCGCGCCATCGGCATGATGGAGACACAGAAACGCGCACTTTCCTGGCTAAGCGCGGGGATTTTCATCATCGCTGTTGTTGTGATTTCCAGAGGGACACTACATGAATTGCAGTGGCGTGGTAATTTTGCCGATACCTGGTATCTCTATTGCGGCCCTATGGTCTTTATCTGTGCCGTTGCGCTGCTGACGCTGGTCAAGAACACGTTGAACACGCAAACCGTTCCAGGGCTGGGACTGATCTCCCAACATTCGCTCGGTATTTACGGTTTTCACGCGCTTATTATTCATGCGTTGCGCACCAGTGGCCTTGAAATCAAGCGCTGGCCGCCGCTGGATATGCTATGGATTTTTAGCGCCACCCTCGCGGGCAGTTTACTGCTTTCGATGCTGTTACAACGGGTTGATACGCGCAGGCTGGTCAGTTGAAAATAAAATGCCCGGTTCAGAAGACCGGGCATTTTATTTTAAATTATCGTTCAGCACGTCGTCGCCGACGTCTCAGCAAATAGTAAGCCAGGCAGCCCCAGAGCAACGTTATCTCCTTTTTAATTATCCGATGCGCGAACTACACGTGCTAATCCCCACAATCCGACAAAAAGCGCCGCAGGATAAAGCCCCTTCTCAACCGGCGTTAGTGGTGCATTAATGACGCCGACACAAAGCAGCCCGAGGGTCATGATGGCAACTATTCGACATACGGCGATGAAGCGATCGTCGAGTTGCCCGAACATCATCTCGCGCAGGTATATCCAGGTCACAAACATCGCCAACACCAGAACCCCGAGAAAATAGCCCTTTCCACTCAGTAACGGACATGCCATCTCTAAGCCGATAACGTAAGTCAATGTGCCTGATATGAGCAACAACCATGAAATTAACGTTGAGCTTTTCATTGGGCTCTCCTTATCCAACAGAAGCAGAGTAGGGACAACCTTCTGAAGACAACAATGAAAATTGCAAGTGAGATGGAATTTCAGAATAAATCCATATATTTAATTTATTGATCAATTATTTATATATTTCGAATTAATCCCTCCTGCAAAACAGGAGGGATTCAGCCTCAGGACATGAGTGGAAGGAGCTGCTGATACAGACGACGGAAGGTCTCGCGACGCTGTTGATAAACAGTATGACGTTGTGCATCTGGCTGGTGCGTCTGCTCAAGCGGGAGCTGCGGCAGTAACCCGGCTAACGACTTCTGCGGATTCATCGCAATTTGTGCCAGCCGAGCAGCACCCAGTGCCGGCCCTACATCACCGCCGGTGCGATAATCGAGTTGCAGACCGCTGATATCCGCCAGCATCTGCCGCCAGTACGTGCTACGCGCCCCTCCGCCGATCAATGTGACGCTTTGCGGCTTCACACCGCAGGCGTGTACCACGTCCATCCCGTCAGCCAACGCATAGCCCACGCCTTCCAGCACCGCCCGCGCCAGTTCAGCCGGCCCATGCTGGTGGGTCAGGCCAAAGAAAACCCCCTTCGCCTGCGGATTATTATGCGGCGTACGTTCACCGGAAAGGTACGGCAGGAACCAGACAGGATCGGCAGCAACATTAGCCTGTTGCGCCGCATCAATCAGCGCCGGGACTGTCACCAGCCCGGTGAGGTTTGCAGCCCAGTCCAGACAGGAGGCCGCACTTAGCATCACTGACATCAGATGCCAGCGCTCAGGCAACGCATGGCAAAAACTGTGTACCGCGCTTTCAGGTTTACTCAGGAAACCCTCGCTGACGGCAAAATAGACGCCGGAGGTTCCCAGTGACAGCATGGCCTGATCGGCATTCACCATCCCCACACCAACCGCACCTGCGGCATTGTCGCCGCCTCCCGCGACGACAGAAACCGCAGGCATATCCCACGCCATCGCCACATCAGGTAGCAACCTGCCGGTAATCTCACTCCCTTCAAACAGCGCGGGCATATGGTCACGGGTCAGCCCGCAGGCATTCAGCATCACGTCACTCCAGTCACGTTTTTCCACATCCAGCCACATTGTTCCCGCCGCGTCTGACATATCGCTGGCAAACTCACCCGTCATACGTAAACGCAAATAATCTTTCGGTAGCAGTACCTTCGCCACCTTGCGAAACACCTCCGGTTCGTGGCGCTGTACCCATAACAGCTTTGGTGCTGTGAATCCGGGCATCATCAGGTTACCCGTGATGACCCGCGACTGCGGTACCATTGATTCCAGCAACGCACACTCTTCGCCACAGCGCCCGTCATTCCACAGAATGGCCGGTCGCAGCACCTGTTGCTGGCTGTCGAGCAACGTCGCGCCGTGCATCTGCCCGGCAATGCCCAGCGCTTTCACTTCACTTAGCGAATGTTGCTTGCTGAGTGCCTTCATGGCGCGATCCGTCGTCTGCCACCACTGTTCGGGATCTTGCTCCGACCAGAGCGGATGAGGACGGGAGACGGTGAGTTTTTCCGTTTGCGATGCGACCACCTCGCCTTGCTCATTGAGCAAAATTGCTTTCACGCCCGAGGTGCCTAGATCGATCCCGATATACATAACGTGGGTTCCTTAAACTGAAAATGCCCGGTAGCGCAACGCTCACCGGGCCTGTAAAACGATCGACCGGGAAAACGTTGCGTCACCCGGCGATGTCGATTACTTATCGAACAGGTAATGGTTCACCAGGTTTTCCAGTTGTTCCTGATGGCCACTCTGATGTACCGGCGCCAGGTTATGCTGCTCAGCATAATGCGCCAGTTCGCTTAACGACATCTGTCCTTTCAGGATCTGCTGGCCCAACTCGCTATTCCACCCGGCATAACGCTTCGCCACGCGTTTATCCAGTTCACCCTCTTCGATCATGCGCGCCGCAATTTTCAGTGACAGCGCCATGGTGTCCATCGCGCCGATATGACCGTAGAACAGATCGTATTTATCGGTGCTCTGACGGCGAACTTTCGCGTCAAAGTTCAGGCCACCGGTGGTGAAGCCGCCCGCTTTGAGGATTTCGTACATCACCAGGGCGTTCTCTTCCACGCTGTTCGGGAACTGGTCGGTATCCCAGCCCAGCTGTGCGTCGCCCCGGTTGGCATCCACAGAACCGAACAGGCCCAGCGCAATCGCCGTGGCGATTTCGTGGTGGAATGAGTGACCCGCCAGCGTTGCGTGGTTAGCTTCGATATTCAGTTTGATCTCTTTTTCCAGACCGAACTGTTTGAGGAAGCCGTAGACGGTGGAGGCGTCGTAATCATATTGGTGCTTGGTTGGCTCCTGCGGTTTTGGTTCGATCAGCAGCGTGCCCTGGAAGCCCGTTTTGTGCTTGTGCTCTACGACCATCTGCATAAAGCGGCCAATCTGCTCGCGTTCCTGACGCAGATCGGTATTCAGCAAGGTTTCGTACCCTTCGCGACCGCCCCACAGCACGTAGTTTTCACCGCCCAGTTTGTGCGTGGCGTCCATCGCCGTCACCACCTGAGTAGCCGCCCAACTGAACACTTCCGGATCCGGGTTCGTTGCTGCACCCGCACCATAGCGTGGATTGGTGAAGCAGTTTGCCGTACCCCATAACAGCTTCACACCGCTCTGCTCTTGCTTCTCAGCCAGCACATCGACCATTTGAGCAAAGTTGTTTTTGTACTCTTTCAGCGACGCGCCTTCCGGCGACACATCGACATCGTGGAAGCAATAGAACGGAACGTGCAGCTTGTGGAAAAACTCAAACGCGACGTCCGCTTTACGTTTTGCCAGCGCCAGCGCATCGCCCGGTTGCTGCCACGGACGATCAAACGCCCCGACACCAAACATATCAGCGCCGTTCCAGCAGAAGGTATGCCAATAGCAGGCCGCAAAACGCAGATGATCTTCCATCCGTTTGCCCATGACGATCTCATCAGGATTGTAATGACGGAATGCTAACGGATTAGTGGATCGTGGACCTTCATAACGAACGCGATCGAGTTGGTCAAAATATGCCTGCATAATGAACTCCATAATCAAGGAATACGGCGGAAATAGGTTATGCCGTAATATTGAGCACTCCCTTACCGTTGCTCAATTATGTTATTTCACACTGCTATTGAGATAATTCACAAGTGTGCGCCACCTCGCAAAATAAAAATATCCATTTGCAAAAAATGGAGGCTCTGCTGGTATAAGTGCAACTTTCAATACCCACGATAAAAAGTAAGATCCCGGTCATAATTCGGGAAATAAACCAAATTTCGTAACCGCAAGATAAAAATCTGTAATTGTCTTCCCCGTATGAATTGCTAAATTCTGCAACGTCTTATGCTGTGATTGTTACTTTTATTGTTACTCCCTCTAACAAAAGGCATCACGATTATGAAGATGAAGAATCTCTTACTCACCATCTGTACCTCCCTTTTGCTTACCAGCGTAGCAGGACATGCCAAAGAAATAAAAATCGGCATGGCGATTGATGACCTGCGGCTCGAGCGCTGGCAGAAAGATCGCGATATTTTCGTCAGTAAGGCTGAATCTCTTGGTGCAAAAGTCTTTGTCCAGTCCGCGAATGGGAATGAAGAAACCCAGATGTCGCAGATTGAAAATATGATCAACCGAGGAGTGGATGTCCTTGTCATTATTCCTTATAACGGACAAGTATTAAGTAACGTAGTCAAAGAGGCGAAACAGGAAGGTATTAAAGTTTTAGCTTACGACCGTATGATCAATGATGCTGACATCGATTTTTATATTTCATTTGATAACGAAAAGGTCGGCGAATTACAGGCCCAGGCATTAGTTGAGCGCGTTCCTCAGGGGAATTATTTTCTGATGGGCGGTTCCCCCGTAGATAATAACGCTAAACTCTTCCGCGCCGGACAGATGAAAGTCTTAAAACCCTATATCGATTCCGGGAAAATAAAAGTGGTTGGCGATCAGTGGGTAGACGGCTGGCTGCCGGAAAATGCGTTGAAAATTATGGAAAATGCCTTGACCGCAAACAATAACAACATTGATGCCGTTGTCGCCTCCAATGACGCGACGGCAGGCGGAGCGGTTCAGGCGCTCAGTGCGCAGGGGCTTTCAGGGAAAGTGGCAATTTCAGGCCAGGATGCTGACCTAGCGGGAATTAAGCGCATTGTCGCGGGAACACAAACAATGACCGTTTATAAACCGATTACGCTGCTGGCCAATACCGCCGCCGAAATCGCCGTTGAACTGGGCAACGGACAGCAACCAAAAGCCGACGCCACGTTAAACAACGGTCTGAAAGATGTTCCCTCCCGCTTATTGACGCCAATTGACGTTAATAAAAACAACATCAATGAGACCGTGATTAAAGACGGATTCCATAAGCAGAGCGAACTGTAAGCGCTGCGCCCTGGCAACCGCTGAGGGCGCGCATTTCCCACTACGCCCGGTTCTCTCATTGGCTACTGCGGAGTCGCTATGTCCTGTCTACTTGAAATGAAGAACATCACCAAAACCTTCGGTGTCGTCAAGGCGATTGATAACGTCAGCCTCAGACTGAATGCCGGTGAAATTATTTCATTATGCGGCGAGAATGGCTCAGGTAAATCGACGCTGATGAAAGTACTGTGCGGTATTTATCCCTATGGCAGTTATGAAGGTGAAATTGTTTTTGCGGGAGAAACGCTGCAGGCCAACCATATTCGTGATACCGAACGCAAAGGGATTGCCATCATCCATCAGGAGTTAGCGCTGGTTAAACATTTAACCGTGCTGGAGAATATTTTCCTCGGAAGTGAAATAAACCGTCATGGTGTGCTTGATTACGACATGATGACCCTGCGCTGCCAAAAATTGCTCAGGCAGGTCAGTCTGGCGATTTCTCCCGATACCCGGGTGGGTGAGCTGGGCCTTGGTCAGCAACAGCTGGTTGAAATTGCGAAAGCGCTGAATAAACAGGTGCGCCTGCTGATTCTGGATGAACCGACAGCGTCACTCACCGAACAGGAAACAACCGTGCTGCTGGAGATCATTCGCGATCTGCAACAGCACGATATCGCCTGCATCTACATTTCACACAAGCTGAACGAAGTGAAAGCCATTTCCGACACGATCTGCGTGATCCGTGATGGCAAGCATATTGGTACCCGCGAGGCGGCTGGCATGAGCGAAGACGATATCATCACCATGATGGTGGGTCGCGAGCTCACCGCGCTCTACCCCAGCGAACCACACACCGCAGGTGAAGAAATTTTACGCGTTGAGCATCTCACCGCCTGGCATCCCGTCAATCGTCATATCCGGCGCGTGAATGACGTTTCCTTCTCACTAAAGCGCGGCGAAATCCTGGGTATTGCCGGTCTGGTAGGCGCAGGGCGCACGGAGCTTGTCCAGTGTCTGTTTGGCGTCTGGCCCGGACGTTGGGAAGGAGAAGTGGTGATTGACGGCCAGCCCGTCAACATCCGCAACTGTCAGCAGGCTATTGCTCACGGGATCGCCATGGTCCCGGAGGACCGTAAACGCGATGGCATTGTGCCAGTTATGGCGGTGGGGAAAAACATTACCCTCGCCGCGCTTGATCAGTTCACTGGCAAGGTAAGCCAGTTAGACGATGCCGCCGAATACAAATGCATTCTGGAATCCCTGCAACGCCTGAAAGTCAAAACCTCCTCTCCGGAGCTGGCGATCGGACGTCTGAGCGGTGGGAACCAGCAAAAAGCCATTCTGGCACGCTGCCTGTTGCTCAACCCGCAAATTCTCATCCTCGATGAGCCTACCCGGGGCATTGATATCGGCGCGAAATATGAAATCTACAAACTCATTAACCAGCTCGTTCAGCAGGGTATCGCCGTGATCGTCATCTCGTCGGAATTGCCCGAAGTGTTAGGGCTCAGCGACCGTATTCTGGTGATGCATGAAGGAAAACTGAAAGCCAACCTGGTCAATCATAATCTGACGCAAGAGCAGGTGATGGAAGCCGCTTTGAGGAGCGAACAACATGTCGAAAAACAATCCGTCTGAAGCTAAACTCACCGCCCCACTGACGGGCGTTTTTCCTGGGATTAAATCGCTGAATCTACAGGTGTTCGTGATGATCGCGGCCATCATCGTGATCATGCTGTTCTTTACCTGGACCACGGACGGTGCGTATCTCAGCGCACGTAACGTCTCTAACCTGCTTCGCCAGACCGCGATTACGGGGATCCTGGCGGTCGGTATGGTGTTTGTCATCATCTCAGCGGAAATCGATCTCTCCGTCGGTTCGATGATGGGACTGCTGGGCGGCGTCGCGGCTATCTGCGACGTCTGGCTGGGCTGGCCATTGCCGTTTACCATTATCGTCACGCTGGCGCTGGGATTGCTGCTCGGCGCCTGGAATGGCTGGTGGGTCGCTTACCGCAAAGTTCCCTCATTTATTGTGACTCTGGCCGGGATGCTGGCGTTTCGCGGTATCCTCATCGGCATCACCAATGGTACAACCGTATCGCCGACCAGTTCTGCCATGTCGCAGATTGGGCAAAGCTACTTATCCAATGGATTGGGCTTTACCCTCGGCGCGATCGGTTTGATGGCGTTTATCGGCTGGCAGTGGCGCGGGCGCATGCGCCGGCAGTCTTTGGGTCTTGACGCCCCGGCGTCAACCAGCGTAGTGGGCCGCCAGGCATTAACTGCCGTTATTGTGTTAGGCGCCATCTGGCTGCTGAATGATTATCGCGGTGTGCCGACACCTGTTCTGCTGCTGGTATTTTTGCTGCTCGCGGGGATGTTTATGGCGACACGAACGGCATTTGGCCGGCGTATTTACGCCATCGGGGGCAATCTGGAGGCCGCCCGTCTTTCCGGCATTAACGTCGCGCGGACCAAACTGGCAGTGTTCGCCATCAATGGTCTGATGGTGGCGATTGCCGGGTTGATCCTCAGTTCGCGTCTCGGTGCCGGCTCGCCTTCTGCGGGAAACATCGCCGAACTGGATGCCATTGCCGCCTGTGTCATTGGCGGAACCAGCCTGGCGGGTGGCATCGGTAGCGTTGCCGGCGCAGTGATGGGCGCATTTATTATGGCTTCTCTGGATAACGGAATGAGTATGATGGATGTCCCAACGTTCTGGCAGTATATCGTGAAGGGCGCGATTCTGTTGCTGGCAGTATGGATGGATTCAGCGACAAAACGCCGCGTCTGATCTACTGAAAAATAGGGCTATTTTTTATGCCGGTCACTCCTGTCCGGCATTGTCGTTTATGAAAGAGTGAGCAGAGACAGAACCATGTTTGATAAACGTCACCGTATTACCCTGTTATTTAATGCCAATAAAGCCTACGACCGTCAGGTGGTGGAAGGGGTCGGTGAATATCTACAAGCCTCGCAATCCGAATGGGACATCTTCATCGAGGAGGACTTTCGCGCCCGCATTGATAATATCAAAGAGTGGTTAGGTGACGGCGTGATTGCTGACTATGACGACGATGAGATCGCACGGTTGTTAGTGGATGTGCATGTGCCCATCGTCGGTGTCGGAGGCTCCTATCATCTGGCGGAAAATTATCCTCCTGTCCATTACATTGCCACTGATAATCATGCGCTCGTTGAGAGCGCCTTTCTGCACCTGAAAGAAAAAGGCGTTAATCGTTTTGCCTTCTACGGCCTGCCCGCCTCCAGCGGAAAGCGCTGGGCGGCGGAACGCGAGTATGCCTTCCGCCAGTTAGTTGCGGAGGAGAAGTATCGTGGCGTGGTGTATCAGGGACTGGAAACCGCGCCTGAACTCTGGCAACACGCGCAAAATCGACTGGCGGACTGGCTGCAAACCCTGCCGCCGCAGACGGGTATTATCGCGGTCACTGACGCCCGCGCCCGCCATGTTCTTCAGGTCTGTGAGCACCTGCATATTCCGGTACCCGAAAAGTTGTGCGTCATTGGTATTGATAATGAGGAACTGACCCGCTATCTGTCACGGGTTGCGCTGTCGTCGGTGGCTCAGGGCGCGAGGCAAATGGGCTATCAGGCGGCAAAGCTGCTGCACCGCCTGCTGGCCAATGAGGAATTGCCGCTCCAGCGTATTCTGGTGCCTCCGGTGCGCGTCGTTGAACGCCGTTCGACAGACTACCGCTCCCTCTCCGACCCCGCCGTTATTCAGGCGATGCATTATATCCGTAACCACGCCTGCAAAGGCATCAAGGTAGATCAGGTACTGGATGCGGTCGGGATTTCACGTTCCAATCTGGAAAAGCGCTTTAAAGAAGAAGTGGGAGAGACCATTCACGCGGTGATCCACGCTGAAAAGCTGGAGAAAGCGCGCAGCCTGTTGATTTCCACGACGCTGTCGATCAACGAAATCTCGCAGATGTGCGGTTATCCGTCGCTGCAGTATTTCTATTCCGTCTTTAAGAAAGAGTACGACACGACCCCAAAAGAGTATCGCGATCTGAACAGTGAAGTATTAGTGTGATGCACCAGGACCGAAACAAAAACGCCTTCTTTGCAGAAGGCGTTCGGGGATTACATATGGGCTGCGATTAATCGCTGGTTATCCTGGTACATCGCGAACAGATAGTTGTTGTAACTCTGCCCCTTTGTTGAATAACCCTTCAGCTTATGAATCATCGCCGTCGCCGTTACTTCCTGATCCGCTTTGCGCAGTTGCGCGCGCGATTTACGGAAGGAGGCGTAAGCCGGATGCGTGTTCAGGTTAATCACATAGGCGCTGACCGACTCTTTAACGGAGTCAAACTGAGAGTACCCTTTCACTTTACCTGGCGCATTGTTACAACTTCCTTTCGCGCACTTCATGCCGAACAGGTTGTTATTGCTACGCGCAAGCTTAGAGGTACCCCAACCGCTTTCTGCCGCAGCCATCGTCGCCACCATACTGGTCGGGATGATGTCTACGCGCTCCAGCAACGTATTCCACGGAATACTCCGGGTGTTGCCAGACCACTTCACCTTGTAGCGCGTCGCAATATCTTTCATGCGCTTACGCTCAGTCGGTGACCAGCGATTCTGATACTGCTTTGAGATCAGCCAGTTACGATCGGCAGTGATCGCCGCATTTTGACTGGTAATATAAGGCATAACCGTCCGGAGAAACGCTTTTTTCCTTGGTGTTCCGGAAGGGTATTTTCGCAAATCAGGAAGTGAACTGCTCTTTGCACTATTGCGAGAATACTCTTGTTTACTGCTTACCTGTTTATTACTGGTCTTGGTTACGTGGGACTTTTGACTCGATGTTGATGTGTGCGTCTTTGCCAGCACCTCACCCGAAAATACGATGGTGAGTAACATAAGAATCATTGCCCCATATCGTCGTATGGGAGTCAATATCATTAGGTCTCCTGGTCGGATTGAATCATTCCAACACCTTTTATTTTTCACAATTTTGAGAGTTGAATCTCAAATCATATCAAAAATAGCGTTCAAGAGCACCCTAAGGAATAGGCCAATTCCGAAACCATGTCACGCATAAACTATTCCGCGAGGAACTAATTCGAAAGATTTGTGGTGGTTATCGCAAAATAAGGCTATTTTTTGCCCAAAATCACTCATCCGTATTCCTCATCCTCGTTGAGTGCGGTCAAAGGATGAGTTTTGTCAGCAGGTTCTCAGGCAAACTGGTTAAAATCGCCGCAAAAAGGACCGCACAATGAAGCTTGCCGCCATTGCTCTCGCGCTGTTGCCCGCTATCACGAGCGCCGCGACATGGACCTCTCAGGGTTTCCCCACCTTCACCGCCGAAGGAACGGGTAAGTTTACCAGCCATGCTGAGTTGACGAAGGGTACTCGTTCCTTAACGTTAAATTTTGACCAACAGTGCTGGCAGCCGGCTAACGCGATAAAACTCAATCAGATGCTGTCGCTCGTCCCGTGCGAAGGGACTCCGCCGCAGTGGCGTCTGTTCAAAGATGGCCGTTACACGCTGGAAATCGATACCCGCTCTGGCACGCCAACGTTAATAATTACGGTGCCGCGTGAGGCCGAACCTACCGCCAATGTGGTACGCCAGTGTCCAAAGTGGGATGGAAAGCCGCTGACGATAGCGGTCGCGCAGACTTTCCCGGAAGGGAGCGTGGTACGTGATTTTTACAGCGGACAGACCGCCACGGTGAAAAATGGACGGATAACGCTGCAACCCGCACCTGCCAGCAATGGCCTGCTACTGCTGGAACGGGCGCAGACCAACGCATCCGCGCCGTTCGACTGGCACAACGCCACGGTCTATTTTGTGCTCACCGACCGCTTCGAAAACGGCGATCCCTCCAATGACCAGAGTTATGGTCGCCATAAAGACGGTATGGAGGAAATCGGCACGTTTCACGGAGGCGATTTGCGTGGCCTGACCGGCAAACTGGATTATCTGCAGCAACTGGGGGTGAATGCACTGTGGATAAGCGCGCCGTTCGAACAAATCCATGGCTGGGTGGGCGGCGGCACGAAAGGCGACTTCCCGCACTATGCCTATCACGGTTATTACACGCAGGACTGGACAACCCTTGATGCCAACATGGGCAGCGAAGCCGACCTGCGCGCGCTGATTGACGGCGCGCACCAGCGCGGGATCCGTATCCTTTTTGATATTGTAATGAACCATACTGGTTACGCCACGCTGGCGGACATGCAGGAATATCAGTTCGGCGCGCTCTACCTTTCTGGCGATGAGTTGAAAAAAACGCTCGGTGAGCGCTGGACGGACTGGAAACCCGCCGCCGGGCAGAGCTGGCACAGCTTCAATGATTACATCAACTTTAGCGATAAGGTCGCCTGGGAAAAATGGTGGGGGGAAGCATGGATCCGCACTGACATTGGCGATTACGACAACCCTGGCTTTGACGATCTCACGATGTCGCTGGCTTTTCTACCGGATCTAAAGACCGAGTCGACCACCCCATCGGGCCTGCCGGTGTTTTACCAACATAAAGCCGATACGCGCGCGAAAGCCATTGAAGGCTACACGCCCCGGGATTACCTGACCCACTGGCTGAGTCAATGGGTGCGCGATTACGGTGTCGATGGATTTCGCGTCGACACGGCGAAACACGTCGAACTTCCGGCCTGGCAACAGTTAAAAGTGCAGGCCAGCGCAGCGCTGGTGGAATGGAAAAAAGCGAATCCGGACAAAGCGCTTGACGATAAGCCGTTCTGGATGACCGGTGAAGCCTGGGGACACGGCGTGATGCAGAGCGACTACTACCGCCACGGCTTTGACGCCATGATTAACTTTGACTATCAGGAGCAGGCCGCAAAAGCCGTCGATTGCCTGGCGAGTATGGATCTCGTCTGGCAGCAAATGGCGGAGAAGTTACAGGGGTTCAATGTGCTGAGCTACCTCTCGTCGCACGATACTCGTCTGTTCCGCGAAGGCGGTGATAAGGCGGCTGAGTTGCTGCTGTTAGCCCCCGGCGCCGTGCAAATATTCTATGGCGATGAATCCGCACGACCTTTCGGCCCCACTGGTTCCGACCCGCTACAGGGCACCCGCTCTGATATGAACTGGCAGGATGTCAGCGGTAAGTCAGCCGACAACGTTGCCCACTGGCAGCGCCTCGGTCAGTTCAGAGCGCGACATCCGGCCATCGGCGCAGGGCAGCAAACCACGCTCTCGCTCAAGCAGGGGTACGGTTTTGTGCGCCAGCACGGTGACGACACCGTGATGGTCATCTGGGCGGGTCAACGTTAACCTGAACCGGCGTCTGATGGCCAAAGCGCCTCAGACGCTGCAAAATAAAACACCACCCTGAATAAAATTATAAGCATAAAACGTCAAAGCCGTCGTTTCAGCTCGATTTGCACCCTGCCAGTGCTAGCGTTAAGGTAACCCCCTTCGACTCAGCGTTTGACAGACCATCCGTTATGACATTTTCACTTTTTGGCGACAAATTCACCCGCCATTCAGGCATTACCCGCCTGATGGAGGACCTCAACGACGGCTTACGCACCCCAGGCGCAATCATGCTGGGCGGTGGTAATCCAGCGCAAATTCCGGCGATGCAGGATTACTTCCAAACGCTCCTGACAGAGATGCTGGAAAACGGCAAACTCACTGATGCGCTATGCAATTATGACGGTCCGCAAGGGAAAACCGAACTGCTGGACGCGCTCGCTTCGCTACTGCGTGAGAATCTGGGTTGGGATATTGAACCGCAGAATATTGCGCTAACAAACGGCAGTCAGAGCGCATTTTTCTACTTGTTTAACCTCTTTGCTGGCCGCCGCGCTGACGGGACCGCCAAAAAGGTACTCTTCCCTCTCGCGCCGGAGTATATCGGCTATGCGGATTCCGGGCTGGAAGAGGATTTATTCGTTTCGGCGCGTCCCAATATTGAGCTGCTGCCAGAGGGCCAGTTCAAGTATCACGTTGACTTCGAACACCTGCACATTGGCGAAGAGACCGGGATGATCTGCGTCTCACGACCCACCAATCCGACGGGGAATGTTATCACCGATGAAGAGCTGATAAAACTCGATACGCTTGCCAACCAGCACGGTATTCCGTTGGTCATTGATAATGCCTATGGCGTGCCGTTCCCGAGCATTATTTTTAGCGAAGCGCGCCCGTTGTGGAATCCCAACATTGTCCTGTGTATGAGCCTCTCCAAACTGGGGTTACCCGGCTCGCGCTGCGGCATTATCATCGCCAACGAAAAAATCATCACCGCCATCGCCAATATGAACGGCATCATCAGTCTTGCGCCTGGCGGGATTGGACCGGCCATGATGTGCGAGATGATCAAGCGTAACGACCTGATGCGGCTGTCAGAAACGGTTATCAAGCCGTTCTATTTTCAGCGCGTTCAGCAAACCATTGCGATCATCCGCCGTTATTTACCTGAAAATCGCTGCTTAATTCACAAACCTGAAGGGGCAATTTTCCTTTGGCTGTGGTTCCAGGATCTGCCCATCACCACCGAGTTGCTCTACCAGCGTTTGAAAGCGCGTGGTGTATTGATGGTGCCAGGACACTACTTCTTCCCTGGACTCGACAAGCCCTGGCCGCACACGCACCAGTGTATGCGCATGAACTATGTGCCCGATCCGCAGAAAATTGAAGCTGGGGTGAAAATTCTGGCTGAAGAGGTAGAACGCGCCTGGGCGGAAAATCAGTAACGTTGTCCCGGCCTGAGCTGGCCGGGTAACGTGGTTATAAAGGCTGAGCGTGAAGGCGCTGACGCTGCACGCTCGCCGCATCCAGACAATTCAAAGCCCCCGTCGGGCAAGCCTCGACGCAGGCTGGTCCCGTATCACGATGCCAACAGAGATCGCATTTCACCGCCTGAACGCGTGAAGTTTGGGTCACGACGTTCATTGCGCCGAACGGGCACGCCAGCATGCAGCTTTTGCAGCCAATACAGCGCGTCTGCTCTACAAAAATGTGTCCCCTGTCGCGGCGAATGGCCTGTGTCGGGCAGACGTTGGCGCACGGTGCGTCTTCACACTGGTGACAGGCTACGGCGGTGGTAAAGGTATTTTCCTTAATGACCCGAATGCGTGAGACAAAGTGTCCCGCAGACACCGCGGCACAGTCCTGATTTTCCTGATGCGAGACCACGCAGGCGACTTCGCAGGTACGACAGCCTATACACTTTGCCGCATCTGCCATGATAAACCGGTTCATTGCACCCTCCCTCGCCGTAAAACCACAGAGTGCCAGAGAGGATGTTACGGCTGCCTTGATCAAACAGGGGAAATGGTCAAATTTTGTCAGATGCCTGAAGCGTTCAGGAGATTCGCCTAATACTGGCGGCCATTTCCCAGCCTGACGCAGAAAAAAAACCCTGGACGTTGACGACCAGGGGAATAATCCGCAGGCGACATCACGCTACGGAATAAGCTGACACCCGATTGAGTGATATCTATATTTGATAATCTGCCTCATCGACCACACTGTAGAGCGGTTGAATATTATCCAGTGCCAGTATGTATCCGCTTCCTTTTACGCTGACGATGGAATGCTGAGGTAACCCCAGCAAATATAATTTGTTGTTGAGATTTTTTACCATCGTGGACAAACGTTGTGTGGAAGCACTTAATTCATTTTTTTCCCAGATGTTGACGAGTAACTCATCTTTTGAAACATAATGGGTCCGGGCGTTCAGTAAAAGATAAACGAACAACCGTAGCATCGTACGGTTAAAAAAAACGCCGCCAAATGCAATAACACTGTCCATTTTATTTACCGGAAGCCTGAAAATTCTCGACTCATTGATGTCAAAAAATATTTCCCGACCTATCATAAATCCATGTAACTGGTATTCCATCATTACATACTCACGTTTTACTGAACTATCGATAGCTAAACATGTGTAAGTCCTTGTAGATATTGTCTTACGCAAGTTTAAAAAAAACTGAATTAATTTCAATAGATACCTGAAGCGATCATTTTCATCTCGCCGCAGCGTCAGTGTAGAGTGTATATCTGAAGGATAAATCCAGGCGCTGTTAAATAACCTCTAAAAACAAATTATCAGAGCGTTACTCTATTTCAGTATGAATATTCGATAGCGCAAGTTAAACGGGCATATTTATCACAAATTACAGCTTAAAATGCTGCAGCGTTTAATAATACTTCATCGAGAGGGGAATGTGACGCCCGGCAACAGACCGCTGCGGGGCCATCATCATTACAGTGTCGTTCTCTTATCAAAGTCGCAATAGAAATGGGCCGAACAACGACAGACCTGTGGATTAAATCCATCCCAGGCCGGGACAATGGTCGTTATCCGGCAATTTTTCTCACATCGTTAGAAACGCCAGCTCGTACCTGATATGAAGGTGAAGCTATCATCACGGTCGATCATCGAGCTGTCTTTGATTTCATCCGGCAGCACGCTATAGGCCGCGCTCGCCATCAAAACGATATTGTCAGTGACAGGGTATTTTGCAGTCAGGCTGACGTAAGGAACCCAACTGTCCTGCGCGGTATAGCGGTTCAGGCCGCTGCGACGGGATTCGCTGCCTGACACGCCGTAATAGTAGTCGTTGAAATTTTCATCGTAATAGAACACGCCAACAGACGGGATCAGAGCAAACTGGCCGACTGGAATTTTACGAAACAGTGACAATTCCCCCATCCAGCCATTGTTGTTATCCAGAACATCGGCGGCGGCTGCAGCTTTCACGCTGCCCCAACGCTCGTGGTGATACCACGCCGCGCCCGCCATCATTGTACTGTCACGCTGGTCGAGTTTCTTCATGGCATGGTCGTCGTTATCGGAAGGATCAAATTCCAACGGCATCCAGGAGGCAGTCAGGCTAAATTCATTTTGTTCACTTTTAGACAAAATGTAGCCCAGCGTGGTTTGCCGGACATAGAATGATTCGCCTTCATAACTAATGAGGGGAATCGCATGGGTATTTTCATTATATCCGCGATAAGGGGATTCATTATATATCGCCCCCGCACCGAGGGATAATTCCGAAGCTGATGCGCTGGCGATAAAGGAAAGAGCGAATAGCGTTATTATATTGCACTTAATATTACGTTTACTATTTCGTTTAATTAACATGCCCGACGTTCCATTTTAAACAAGCCAAAAATTCGTCGGCATAATAATGCTTACAAATTCGTCGGTGCAAGGCACGTATTTATATAGTAATATATAAAAACTTATATATATTAGGCTGCTGCGATGAATAAATTACAACTCAAGCATCGGGAATTAAAGATTATCTCGGTCATTGCTGCCAGTGAAAACATCAGTCATGCGGCGACCATTCTCGGCATCGCGCAGGCCAATGTCAGCAAGTATCTTGCTGATTTCGAATCAAAAGTCGGTCTTAAGGTTTTTGACAGGACGACCCGGCAACTGACTCTGACGCCTTTTGGTACGGCGCTTCTGCCCTACATTAATGACATGCTCGACAGAAATGAGCAGCTTAACCATTTCATTGCGGATTATAAGCACGAAAAGCGGGGACGGGTAACGGTATACGCGCCGACAGGCATCATTGCTTACTTATCGAAACAAGTGATCGCCAGAATTAAAGATATTGGCGATATCTCTTTGTCGCTGAAAACCTGCAACCTTGAGCCAAAAGCCTTTTATGAAGGCGTTGAATTTCCTGACGACTGTGACGTGTTAATCACCTATGCCCATCCGAAAGATGAATCACTGGTTGCCAGTTTTATTACCAAATACGCAGTGACGGCCTTTGCCAGCCAAACCTACCTTGAAAAGCACCCGCTAAGTCGACCTGAAGACCTCGAGCATCACTCCTGCATCCTGATTGATTCCATGATGATTGATGATGCTAACATCTGGCGCTTCAACAGCGCCGGCAGTAAAGAGATGCGGGACTATCGCGTGACGGGGAATTACGTTTGCGACAATACCCTGTCGGCGCTGGAACTGGCGCGTAATCATCTGGGTATTGTATTTGCGCCAAACGAAAGCGTGCAAAACGACCTGCAGGCCGGGACGTTAGTCCCCTGTTTTTCAGAACAGCACGAGTGGTGGCTGGACCTGGTCGCAATCTTTCGCAAGCGGGAGTACCAGCCCTGGCGAGTGCAGTATGTCCTGGATGAGATGCTACGTGAAATCCGCAACCAGCTTGCCCAGGCGCAACTGTTGCGTCCCGGGCAAGACTCAATCATCGACAATTAGTGATCGAGATAAAGGTAATGTACCCAACTTGTCATGCGTAATAGCACCTTACGCATGACCGAGACATGGCTGAAATGGTCGGAGTAGACCGCGACCTGTGCATAAATTCCATCCGGTAATGCGCTTAAATCAGCATGCTCGTTCAGCTCGATCGTCGCAATAACACCTTCCGACCCCGGTACCGTATTCAACGACTGTAACGTTCCGGTCGACTGGTAAGTTCCGCCAGGCACCGCCGGACTGATCGCAGCCAACTTACCGCTGAACACCTTGCCCGGTAAGGCATTGAATACCACTTCCGCGTCATCGCCGGGTTCCAGTCGCAGCAACGAATTCTGGCGAAATTGCGCGATGATTTGCCGCTTCTGAGCAGGAATAAACACCATCACCGGACGCAGTGGCAACGAGGCCGCATAGGTTCCTGGGCGAATCAGCACCTGGGTTACGTAACCGTCACTCGGCGCGCGAACGATAGTTTGTTCAAGGTTATATTCCGCCTCGGCCAGTTGCGCTTTCAGACTGGCGATCTGCGAGTGTTCGCCCATGACCAGGCTGTCTAACTGGCTTTGAATCTGCTGTTGTTCCGCCGCCGACGATTTCACTGAAGCCTCTTGCGCCAGGTAGTTCTGCCGTGCGACGTCGATGTCGCGCTCAGAGAACGGATTCACCTTCGCCCGGCTCCCCTGCGCATAACGCTGATATTCTTTCGCGAACTTATCTCGCGTGGCTTTTGCCTGCTGCGTATTGGCGACCATTTCATTCAGTTCGGCACCCAGCGCATGTTGCTTATACTGCGCCGTCACGATATCCGCCTGCAGACGATCTACCCTGGCCTGATAGCGCGTGGGATCCAGCCTGAACAGCACTTCACCTTTTTTAATCAGCGTATTTTTCTTGTCCGTCACTTCAATCACCACACCGGTGACCTGCGGAACCACGGGAACAGACACCACCGCTTTTTGCGCTTTAAACGTATAAGGATGGTTATAATTCATTAATAAGATTAAACCGCTGACAATAAATATGCCGCCCAGCGCCGCTGTCGGTATCGTCCATTTATTAACGGGGATTTTGAAGATTTTAAAAATCGCCCATGCGAAAGCCACATAGGTCAGGATAATCAGTAAATCCATAATAATTACTCGCCAGAAGAGGATTTCAGTTCGGCCAGTTGTTTTTCCAACCCGGCAACGCGCTCCTGGAGTTGCATAACGCCAGGTTCAGGGCTTTGCATGCCCCACCCCCGCTCTGGACGATAGAGCGTGGCCCAAATCCATAAAAAAGGCCAGATAACATGTAATGTAAACAAACTGACCCAACCCGCAACGTGAATGGCATCGGCATGAGGGTGATTGCGTTTTTTCGCAATTAAATAGGGAATATCATGTAAAACAATAATTCCGTAGAAAACAACCAAAAACACAAAAATAAGCACCCCAAGTGCAAAATAATCGAGAAACATACTCCCCCAGAGAATAATATTTAAAAATGGATGTTAAGAATGATAGTGGAATGACCAGATGTCGTGCAATTGTCATATTTATATATCGACATATGGTTTTTTATATACTGTACATTTTCGTATATTGTTTTTTAGGCAAGTCACGGTTTATTATGTTTTAACATCTAAACAGCGGGAAATAAAATGAACAACGCGGAAGTCTCATCCACCATTACCCTCAAGCGCATCAAAGCGGCCACTATCTACCGTTTATTACTCATTGGCTTAGGTATCCCAATGATATCTTTCAGTTTTATTTGCGGTGTGCTGAGCCTCTTCGGCTTCAACCTGGTGAAATGGAACGATCAACCCGTGCATGGTGTAATGGCGATTCCTGCCGCGCTGTTCAGCGGCGTGTTTATCACGGTACTGTTCACCGTTTTCATCGGCTCGATTGCTTGTCTGGGATTGTGGGTCTACAGCCGTTTCCGTCCATTGCAGGTTAAAGTGATGGATTAATCGTTATGCCCGATAAGCCACAAGCGCCATCGGGCATAACGCCGTCAGTTAAAAGAGTCCCAGCGGTTTATCAGAGTAGCTCACCAGTAAACATTTCGTCTGCTGATAGTGCTCCAGCATCATTTTGTGGGTTTCACGTCCAATCCCCGACTGCTTATAGCCGCCAAAGGCTGCGTGGGCCGGATAAGCATGGTAGCAGTTGGTCCATACGCGCCCCGCCTGAATACCGCGTCCCATTTTATACGCCAGGTTACCGTTACGGCTCCAGACGCCCGCTCCGAGACCGTACTGGGTATCGTTGGCTAACTCCAGCGCCTCGTCCATTGTTTTGAACGTGGTCACCGCCAGTACCGGGCCAAAGATCTCCTCCTGGAACACACGCATAGTATTCTGACCAAACAGGATAGTCGGTTCGAGGTAATAGCCGTCTTTCAGTTCACCTTCAAGCTGCTTACGCCGCCCGCCGGTCAGGACGTCCGCCCCTTCTTTCTTACCGATATCAATGTAATTGAGGATAGTTTCCATCTGCCCGTGAGAGACCTGTGCCCCCATTTGCGTCACGCTGTCCAACGGGTTACCGCTGCGGATGCTTTCGACGCGGCGTATGGCGCGCTCCATAAAGCGTTCATAGATGGATTCCTGCACCAGCGCGCGACTCGGACAAGTGCAAACCTCACCCTGGTTAAAGGCAAACAGCGCAAAGCCTTCCAGCGCTTTATCGAAAAAGGCATCTTCTTCGTCCATTACGTCAGCAAAGAAAATGTTGGGCGATTTCCCACCCAGCTCCAGAGTGACGGGAATGATGTTCTGTGTAGCATATTGCATGATCTGCTGCCCGACTTCCGTCGAGCCAGTGAATGCCACTTTGGCAATGCGCTTCGAGGTCGCCAGATACTCACCAATCTCACCGCCCGCACCGTTCACTACGTTCACCACGCCTGGCGGGAGGAGATCGCCAATCACTTCCATCAGCAGTAAAACGGACAGCGGCGTCAGACGAGCGGGCTTAAGCACCACGCAGTTTCCTGCCGCCAATGCGGGCGCCATTTTCCAGCTCGCCATCAATAAGGGGAAGTTCCACGGGATAATTTGTCCAACGACACCGAGCGGTTCGTGGAAGTGATAGGCCACAGTATCGCTATCCACTTCACTGATTCCGCCTTCCTGGGCGCGAATACAGGAAGCGAAATAGCGGAAATGGTCGATTGCCAGCGGGACATCTGCCGCGCTGGTTTCACGGATCGGCTTACCGTTATCCCAGGTTTCCGCCGTTGCCAGCAGTTCAAGGTTCTGCTCCATACGATCGGCAATTTTGAACAGAACCGCCGCCCGATCCTGAACAGAGGTATGTGCCCACTGATCTTTTACCTTGTGGGCCGCGTCAAGCGCCAGGTCAATGTCCCTTTTACCGGAAGAAGCCACTTCGCATAACAGTTGCCCGGTAACGGGCGTCAGGTTCTGGTAATATTCGCCGTCACTCGGGGCAACCCAGTCGCCACCGATAAAATTGTCGTAACGGGCCTTTAACTTCAGGGGAAAACCATACTCGCCGGGCTGAATACGGGGGGGATTATTCGTCATGATCGTCTCCTTGCTACAGGGGTATAACAAGGGTAGTCGGCGCTGGCGATTTTCTCGCCAGGGTGTGATAGCTTTACGACTACGGTCACGTTATCTGTATGGCTATTTCAAGGAGTGAGCATGAAGAATGAACATCCCGGTGTAGATGTGCTGTTTGTTGCCGGTTTTGGCCCGATTACGCGCAACACAGAAGCCAGTTCTGCTTTCTATGAATCGACGCTGGGCCTGCCGGTTAAGCCGATGGAAGGCAATGAACAGTATCTGTTTACCGAACTCGACACATTGGATGGCGTGAAGCATTTCGCACTCTGGCCCCTCGCGCAGGCGGCCTTCTCCTGCTTTGGTCATGAACAGTGGCCGTCTGACCTGCCAGTGCCTCAGGCATGGGTGGAGTTTGAGGTGAGGGATATCGACACAGCAACACAAGCGCTGCTGGATCAAGGTTATACGCTGCTGGTCGCCAGCCGGATGGAACCGTGGGGACAAAAAGTCACGCGCTTGTTGAGTCCGGAAGGCATTCTGACCGGCGTGACGATTACCCCGTGGCTGCGCAGTAAGGTGACGTGATCAACTCATCGGATGATATTATCTGGCCTGCAAACCCCGTCCGATCGGCAAGCCAGATAATCAATTAAACGAATTACATCGCCGCGCGATAGATAGCCATAATCTCGTCGTGTGTGGCCTGGATGGGGTTAGTCAGACCGCAGGCATCTTTCAGCGCATTGGTCGCCAGCACCGGAATATCGTCTTCTTTCACGCCCAGATCGCGCAGGCCCGCAGGGATGTTGACCTGCTGCGCCAGCGCACGGATCGCCTCGATACAGGCTTCTGCTCCTTCGGCATCGGTCATCCCCGCAACGTGTACGCCCATTGCTGCCGCACAATCACGCAGACGCGCTGCGGCCACCTGACTGTTGAATACCTGAACGTGCGGCAGCAGGACGGCATTACACACGCCGTGCGGCAGGTCATAGAAACCGCCTAACTGGTGCGCCATTGCGTGGACATAGCCTAATGAGGCGTTATTAAAGGCCATACCCGCCAGGAACTGCGCATAAGCCATCGCTTCACGCGCATGCACATTACCACCCGATTCCACAGCGATGCTCAGATTGTCAGAAATCATGGTCACCGCTTTCAGCGCGCAGGCATCGGTGATCGGCGTGGCGGCCACAGAGACATAGGCTTCAATCGCATGGGTCAGCGCATCCATGCCGGTTGCCGCCGTCAGCGATTTTGGCATGCCGATCATCAGCGACGCGTCATTTACGGAGAGCAACGGCGTGACGTGTTTATCCACAATCGCCATTTTGATATGACGATCGACGTCTGTGATGATGCAAAAACGCGTCATTTCAGAGGCGGTTCCTGCCGTGGTGTTAATGGCAATCATCGGCAACTGGGGTTTTGCCGAGCGATCGACACCTTCATAATCACGAATATCGCCCCCATTCGCAGCCACCAGCGCAATCCCTTTGGCGCAATCATGTGGAGAACCGCCGCCCAGCGAAATAACGCTGTCACAATCATTTTCTTTCAGGATCTTCAGGCCGTCGGCGACATTAATTGTCGTCGGATTAGGGTGTGTGCCATCAAATATGACGCTGAAAATATCATGTTCCTGCAATGCTTTTTGAATATCACCCGCCATGCCGAGCTTCGTTAGCACACTGTCCGTAACAATTAACGTCCGACGAAAGCCATATTCTGCCATAGCATTCATTGCATCTTTTAATGAATCAGTCCCGATTATATTCACTGAAGGAATATAAAATGTTGAAGCAGCCATATGCTCAATCCTTAATAGTTTTAGAAGGGGTTGCAGCATACGAACGAATCTCTGAAGAAAATATGATCGTAGTGGTATTTATTTAATGAAAAAATAAAAGAGCACATTAGGCTACAAATTAATGGGCTCTTTTCGTCTCAACCTATTTATTAGGTCAATTCATTCTTATTTTTAATAAATTGTATTATTTCTTTTCCGGAAATAATAATGCATCACGTAACAGGTGATCGTTTCCACGGCGACGCGTAAAGCCAATGCGGTCGAAATATTCCAGAATCTGAATCGCCAGCTTTCGGCCTACGCCCAACCGATCGCGAAAATCCGCAGCGCAGGTTGAGCCTTTCTCCTGATCCAGTTCGCGGATCATGCTGGCGAAAGCCACAATGCGATCGTTACGGTAGTAACGATCTTTTACGATCGCCGTAATCATCCCCTGCTGTGCTGCCTGCCGCAGTACCAGTCGCATGGTCTGTTCCTCGGTTGCGGTTTCGCGGGCAAGATCGCGGACCCACCAGGGCTCGTCACCAAACAACGGCGCGGCCTTAAGCCAGGTAGCTTGCTGTTCGTCCGTGAATCCGGCTTTATGATCCGGCAGATGCAGCCAGCCATGATGGCTGTGAATATCACCGCTGTCGCGCATTTGTTCAATCAGCAACAGCACCAGCGCTTCATCTTCCATCGGCAGCGCCATGCGGCGCAGGCGTTCGCGCCCCGGTCCTGGCTCATCGCGATGCTGTTCATGATAAGTCGCCAGCGTGTCGAGGATTTTGCGCTGCCAGCGAGCGGCAACTTCCGCATTCAGCAGGCTGTAACCCGCCTGAATAAAACCATGCTGGTGAACAAGCGAACGCATACCGTCGCCATTCAGCTGACGTGCCCACGCGAAGTCCGGTAAATTAACCGCCCCACGTTGCAGATGAATAGCCAGCGCGGCACCGTCATCTTTCGCCGCCGCCAGCGACGCCAGCCATTGCAAATACTCTGGTTTACGTTTACCGCGACGTGGCGGATTAAGGGCAACGACCCGCGCTCCGGCAAGGGTGGCGCGCGCGGAGATATCGCGCAGCACCAGGCGGTCGTTATCGGCCAGCAGCAGTGGCGTATCAAACACCAGCTCCGCCAGGTTATCTTCCAGCAGCGATACGCGCCCGGTTACATGGCTCGCCGCATGGTGAATGTGTAGCGGCTGCCACTGCGTAAGCGGAACGTGGCTTTCCAGCGCGACAATCACCCGAGTGAACGGCTCAGGCGGGGCGTCTGAAAGCAACCAGTCCCCCCGGTTTAGCTGTTCTTTCTCGGCATCACCGACGATATTCAGCGCGATACGCTGCCCGGCGTGGGCATGTTCGCTCGCCTGGTTTTGCGCGTGAAGTCCGCGCACGCGCACAGATGAGTTCACGCCGGTCAGCCACAGCGTATCCCCAACGTTTACTTCACCGCTCAGCGCGGTGCCGGTCACCACCAGCCCGGCGCCTTTTACGGTAAAGGCACGATCGATAGCCAGCCGGAACGTCTGATTCCGGGCGTGTTCGCGGGCGGGCAGTTGCTGCAAGTGTTCGCGTAATGCGTCAATTCCACGGCCTTCATTCGCGGCCGTCACAAATAGCGTCGCCTGTGCAAAGCCGTACTCGCGCAGGACATCCTCCACCTGCTGTTGGACCTCCTGCACCCGCGCCTCATCCACACGATCGGCTTTGGTCAGCGCCACAGTCAGCGTCGGATTCCCGGTCAATTGCAGGATAGCCAGGTGTTCACGCGTTTGCGCCATCATGCCATCGTCGCAGGCTACCACCAGCAATGCATGATCGATACCGCCCACGCCCGCCAGCATGTTTGAAAGAAACTTCTCGTGACCGGGAACATCAATAAAGCCCAGCACGCGCCCGTCCGGCTGCGGCCAGTAGGCATAGCCCAGGTCAATCGTCATGCCGCGCTTTTTCTCTTCCGGCAGGCGGTCGGCATTCACACCGGTAATGGCCTGCAGCAACGTCGTTTTTCCGTGATCGACATGTCCGGCGGTCGCAATAATCATTTCAACAGCATCTCCATAAACCGGGTCTCATCTTCAAGACAGCGTAAATCCAGCCACAGGCGGCCCTCGTAAATCCGACCGATAACGGGAATCGGCAGCCCACGCCAGCGGGCCGCCAGCGCTTCAAGATGGCTTCCGCGACCGTCGTGCGGTGTAAAGGTTAATGCCGCGCTGGGGAGCCTATCAACCGGCAAAGAGCCACTGCCGATTTGCGACAGGCAGGGCAGCACTTTTACCGCAAACTCCGCGCCATAGTGCGCGGTCAGCGGTGCCAGAAGCCGCTCCGCCTGAGCCTGAACCGCCTCTTTGCTTCGGGTTAATAACCGCAACGTCGGCAATTTCTCAACCAGCGCTTCCGGATGCAGATACAGACGCAACGTCGCTTCCAGCGCCGCCAGGGTCATTTTATCCGCCCGCAGCGCGCGTTTGAGCGGATGGCTTTGCAATCGTGCGATCATCTCTTTTTTACCGACGATAATCCCGGCCTGCGGACCGCCTAACAGCTTGTCGCCCGAGAAACTCACCAGACTGACGCCCGCCGCAATCAACTGCTGCGGCATTGGCTCTTTTGGCAGACCGTACTGGCTCAAATCAACCAGTGAACCGCTGCCAAGATCGGCCACGACCGGAATATCCAGCGCCTGGCCAAGCTGGCCCAGTTCCGTTTCATCAACAGAGTGAGTGAAACCTTCGATACTGTAATTACTGGTATGCACCTTCATCAGCAATGCGGTGTTTTCATTCACAGCCTGGCGGTAGTCGTCGGTATGCGTCCGGTTAGTGGTGCCGACTTCATGCAGCGTACACCCCGCCTGGCGCATGACATCCGGGATACGAAACGCGCCGCCAATCTCCACCAGCTCACCGCGTGAAACCACCACCTCTTTACCGGCGGCGGTAGCAGCCAGCATTAGCAGCACCGCCGCGGCGTTGTTATTCACGATACAGGCATCTTCCGCCCCGGTGATGCGGCACAGCAAATCGGCCAGCGCGCGATCGCGATGCCCCCGTCCCGCACCGTCCAGATCATACTCCAGCGTCACCGGCGAGCGCATGGCCTGTGCCACTGCCGCAACCGCCTCTTCGGCCTGTAAGGCGCGCCCCAGGTTGGTGTGCAACACCGTCCCCGTCAGGTTGATAACCGGACGCAGCGCACTCCGGGCCTCCTTTTCCAGCCGGAGATTCACTTCCTGCGCCCAGTTATCACACCACGCAGGCAACGTCTGCGTATCGCGAATCACCTCTCTCGCTTCATCAAGCAGTTGACGAAGCAGATCAACGATACGGGTATGCCCGTGGGTTTCACGCAGGGTAAGAAAATCATCTTCACGCAATAAGCGATCAATGGCGGGTAGCTGACTGTAGAGCGAACGCGTTTCGGTCGTCATGAAAAGGCCTGGCTGTGGGTGGCCCTCTCCACAACAGAGAGGGATATCGACATAGGGGGGATTGTAACGTGAGATCGCTCAGACGGACAGAATGTACATCAAGCCTTTGGTGGTTCCGTACGGGCAAAGCTTTCGCGCTGGAACAGGGTTTCCACCAGTTTGACCAGATTGGGCCGGTCGACGCACCAGCCAGGCGACACGCGACGGAAGTTGAGATATCCCACCGCACACGCAATCGCGATAGTGGCCAGATTAACCGTGTCAGGTTTAATCGTCCCGTCCACCAGGTACGCTTCCAGTGCATCCAGGCTGCGGTTGATTTTCTCACGCTGGCGCAACAGCTCGGTTTCAGATTGTTGCGCGGCGGGGCGTGCCTGCTCACGCACGGACACCAGGCCAGCATCCATGATGCCATCGGCGAGCGCCTCAAGTTGTCGGACTTTCAGCGAAGCCAGCGGTTCACGCGGCAGCATCGCCGGTGCAATATCCAGCAACTCTATGTATTCCGCAATAATGGGCGAATCGAACCAGTACTCTCCCTCGTCAGTCACCAGCGCCGGTACTTTTCCTAGCGGGTTATACTGCGCCACGCCGTTTTCCGCGTTGTAGGGCAGTTCATTCACAAATTCGAACGTGATGCCTTTTTCCAGCAGCAGGATCGAAATTTTACGTACAAACGGGCTGGTGTAGCTACCAATGAGTTTCATGATCAGTCCTTTTCGCCAACACAAAACAATGAGTATGGCTCACGCAGCGGGAAAAGGCAGGTGACATCGCTCTCAATGATCTAAATAAAGATAGTGCATCCAACTGGTCATACGCAGGAGTACCTTACGCATCACCGAAACATGGGAGAAATGGTCAGAATAGACCGCCACCTGCGCGTAGATACCGTCGGGCAAGGCATCCACATCGGCATTGGGATCCAGTTCAATCGTCGCCAGGACGCCGTCGGTTCCTGGCACCACCGTCAGGGACTGTAATGCCCCCTGAGCCTGATACGAACCGCCCGGCACCACGGGCAATATGCTGGTCAACTTACCGTGAAAAACTTGCCCTGGAAGCGCGTTGAATACCACTTCCGCGTCGTCGCCGGGTTCAAGACGAAGCAGCGAGTTCTGCCGGAACTGAGCGACAATCTGCCGTTTTTGTTCGGGGATAAAGACCATCACCGGACGCAATGGCAGCGCGGCGGCGTAAGTACCGGGTCGAATCAACACCTGGGTGACATAGCCGTTGCTGGGCGCACGAATAATGGTTTGATCGAGGTTGTATTTGGCTTCTGCCAGTTGCGCCCGCAGGCTGACAATCTGCGACTGTTCGCCGTTGACCATGCTGTCTAACTGGCTTTGAATTTGCGCCTGCTCGGCCACCGAACCTTTTACCAGCGCATCCTGCGCCAGATAGTTTTGCCGGGCGTTATCAATATCGCTTTCTGAGAAGGGGTTCACCCGCGCCTGACTGCCCTTGAGGTAACGTTGATAATCTTTATACAACCGATCGCGCTCCGCAGAGACACGCGTGGTATTGGCCTGCGCTTCTGAGAGCTGGGCTTTCAGCGTCTGGATATTATGCGTGGCGGTGACCAGATCGGCCTGTAGCCTGTCCACACGCGCCTGATAGCGAACCGGGTCGAGTTTAAATAGCACTTCGCCCTTTTTAATCAGTTGGTTATTTTTATCCGTTACCTCACTGACAATTCCGGTAACCTGCGGCGTAACAGGAATGGAAATAACCGCTTTTTGCGCGGTAAAGGTGTACGGATGGTTATAGTTCATTAACAGGATCAGACCGCTTACCAGAAATACGCCGCCTAATGCCGCTGTTGCCAGCGTCCATTGATTGACCGGAATACGGAATATTTTGAAGACTGCCCACGCCAGCGCGACGTAGGTTAATACAATCAACAGATCCATGATTAAATCTCCGGAAACGTCGTATTGTCAGCCGTTTTAACCTCGGCCAGTTTTTTCTCGAGTTGTGTAATACGCGCGGATAACGCGTCAATTTCCGGATCAGGGGCCCGGGCTGGCAAGGTGGCGTGAGGCTGCATGCCCCAGCCGCGTTCCGGTTGGTAGAGGGTTGCCCAAATCCACAAAAACGGCCAGATCACATGGAGCGTAAACAGGCTTACCCAGCCTGCGGTATGTATCGCATCAGCATGCGGATGGTTGCGCTTCTTAGCAATTAAATAGGGAATATCATGAATAGCGATAATGCCGTAGAAAATGACCAGAAAAACGAAGATCAGCACACCCAACGCGAAATAATTCAGAAACATATCTGCCTCGGCTTCACGCTAATTCAAATTTGAGATAGTGGGCAGCCGAAAGCAATTTGGCTGATGATTTGAACATAATTCGAGTTCTGCATTTTCGCCATCAGGCCAGAAAATATTTTTCCCTCTTCGCGGTTACTTAATGACATCCTGCAATAACGTGCGCATGGGAATCGGCGCAGGATCACATTGAGAAAAATTCGGATGACGATTTATTGTGATTTAAGTCTCAAATTTCCAACAAACCACCCGAAGCAAAACGTGAAACTCATCACAAATTAATGCCATTAATGGTTTAAAACGAAGGTTTGTTGTTTTTCTACACAATGATTTTGTGATGCAAATCACATCAATTACCTCCCTACCCCCTATATTTATGTGATTTAAATCACAATAAGTTTCACTGACTGGACAGTTTAACGATTCAGTGCCAGATTTCGCAGTATCTACAGGGTCCGGCTACCTCTGCCGCTACATTAACAAAACCTCGGGCTTCCAGCCTGCGCGACAGCAAACATAAGAAGGGGTGTTTTTATGTCATCCGATATTAAGATCAAGGTGCAAAGCTTTGGTCGATTCCTCAGCAATATGGTGATGCCAAATATCGGCGCGTTTATCGCGTGGGGTATTATCACCGCACTATTTATTCCGACAGGGTGGTTGCCAAACGAAACGCTGGCGAAGCTGGTCGGCCCGATGATCACTTATCTCCTGCCGCTGCTGATCGGTTATACCGGCGGTAGACTGGTGGGCGGCGAACGCGGCGGCGTGGTGGGGGCAATCACCACCATGGGCGTTATCGTCGGCGCAGACATGCCGATGTTCCTCGGCGCGATGATTGCCGGTCCGCTGGGCGGCTGGGCAATCAAACATTTCGATGGTTGGGTAGACGGTAAGATCAAATCCGGTTTTGAGATGCTGGTGAATAACTTCTCCGCTGGCATTATCGGCATGATCCTCGCCATTCTGGCGTTCCTCGGCATTGGTCCGGCGGTTGAAGTACTGTCGAAAGTGCTGGCAGCGGGCGTTAACTTCATGGTTGTCCATGACATGCTGCCGCTGGCGTCTATCTTCGTTGAACCGGCGAAAATCCTGTTCCTGAACAACGCCATCAACCACGGTATCTTCTCACCGCTGGGTATTCAGCAGTCCCATGAGATGGGTAAATCCATCTTCTTCCTGATTGAAGCCAACCCGGGTCCGGGGATGGGCGTGCTGCTGGCGTACATGTTCTTCGGCCGTGGTAGCGCTAAACAGTCTGCGGGTGGTGCGGCAATCATCCACTTCCTGGGCGGTATCCACGAAATTTACTTCCCGTATGTGCTCATGAACCCGCGTCTGATCCTCGCCGTTATCCTTGGCGGTATGACGGGCGTGTTTACGCTGACTATCCTCAACGGCGGTCTGGTTTCTCCGGCATCTCCGGGTTCTATCCTGGCCGTGCTGGCGATGACGCCAAAAGGCGCCTACTTCGCTAACCTCGCGGCAATCTTCGCGGCGATGGCGGTTTCCTTTGTTGTCTCAGCCATTCTGCTGAAAACCAGCAAAGTGAAAGAAGAAGACGACATTGAAGCGGCGACCCGTCGTATGCAGGATATGAAAGCCGAATCCAAAGGCGGCACCCCGCTGTCTGCTGGCGATGTCACCAACGATCTGAGCCACGTGCGTAAAATCATCGTTGCCTGTGATGCCGGTATGGGTTCCAGCGCAATGGGTGCCGGCGTACTGCGTAAGAAAGTGCAGGATGCAGGCCTGAGCCATATCTCTGTCACCAACAGCGCCATTAACAACCTGCCGCCGGATGTTGACCTGGTCATCACCCACCGTGACCTGACCGAACGTGCAATGCGTCAGGTGCCGCAGGCGCAGCATATTTCGCTGACCAACTTCCTCGACAGCGGTCTTTATTCCAGCCTCACCGAGCGTCTGGTTGCCGCTCAGCGCCACACGGACAACGAAGTCAAAGTTCGCGACAGCCTGAAAGACAGCTTTGATGAAGGGGATAACAACCTGTTTAAACTGGGTGCGGAAAATATCTTCCTCGGCCGTACGGCTGCAACGAAAGAAGAGGCGATTCGCTTCGCCGGTGAGCAACTGGTGAAAGGCGGTTATGTTGAGCCGGAATACGTCGATGCGATGCTGGAACGTGAAAAGCTGACCCCGACCTATCTGGGCGAGTCTATCGCGGTTCCACACGGTACGGTTGACGCGAAAGATCGCGTCCTGAAAACGGGTGTCGTGTTCTGTCAGTATCCGCAAGGTGTGCGTTTCGGTGAAGAAGAAGACGACATCGCCCGACTGGTGATTGGTATCGCTGCCCGTAACAACGAGCATATTCAGGTGATCACCAGCCTGACCAATGCGCTGGATGACGAATCGGTCATCGAACGCCTGGCTAACACCACCAGCGTGGATGAAGTACTGACGCTGCTGGCAGGTCGTAAGTAAACCCTTTAGCCCGATGGCGCTGCATTTATCGGGCTACAAAATCCTCTCCCTTGTGGAGAGGGTTTGGGTGAGGGAACATCCGGTTACCCCTCACCCCAGCCCTCTTGGGTAAAAACATTAATGAAGGTTACTACTATGAAAGCATTACATTTTGGCGCAGGTAATATCGGTCGTGGCTTTATCGGCAAACTGCTGGCGGACGCGGGGATACAACTGACATTCGCTGATGTAAATCAGGTCGTGCTCGACGCCCTGAATGCCCGTCATAGCTACCAGGTTCACGTTGTGGGTGAAAATGAGCAGGTGGATACCGTGACTGGCGTCAACGCGGTAAGCAGCATTGGCGACGATGTTGTTGAGCTGATCGCCCAGGTTGATCTGATCACCACTGCGGTTGGCCCGGTGGTGCTTGAGCGCATTGCGCCTGCCATCGCTAAAGGCCTGGTCAAACGCAAAGCGCAAGGCATTACCACCCCGCTGAATATCATCGCTTGTGAAAACATGGTGCGCGGCACCACGCAGTTGAAAGGCCACGTGATGAATGCGCTGGCCGAAGATGATAAAGCCTGGGTTGACGCCCATATCGGTTTCGTGGATTCCGCGGTTGACCGCATCGTGCCGCCTTCCGCCTCGGCCACTCACGATCCGCTGGAAGTGACCGTCGAAACCTTCAGCGAGTGGATCGTTGATAAAACCCAGTTCAAAGGCGAGTTGCCGAACATCCCGGGAATGGAATTAACCGATAACCTGATGGCATTTGTCGAACGTAAACTCTTCACGCTGAACACCGGTCATGCTATAACCGCGTACCTCGGTAAATTGACCGGTCATCAGACCATCCGTGACGCGATTCTCGACGAGAAAATCCGCGCTGTGGTAAAAGGGGCAATGGAAGAGAGCGGCGCGGTATTGATTAAACGCTACGGTTTTGATGCCGACAAACATGCGGCATACATTCAGAAAATCCTCGGTCGTTTTGAAAACCCGTACCTGAAAGATGACGTTGAGCGCGTTGGCCGTCAGCCGCTGCGTAAGCTGAGCGCGGGCGACCGTTTGATCAAACCGCTGTTAGGTACGCTGGAATACGGCCTGCCGCACGTGAATCTGGTCAAAGGAATTGCTGCCGCGATGCACTTCCGTAGCGAAGAGGATCCGCAGGCGCAAGAACTGGCCACGCTGATTGCCGATAAAGGCCCACAGGCTGCGCTTGCGCAGGTTTCGGGACTGGATATCGACAGCGAGGTCGTTGCTGAGGCCGTAAGCGCATATAACGCGAAGTAATGCTGCAGGAACTGGCGCAGGAGCCCCTGCGCCTGATTAATGAATTGTCAGATATGCAGGCAATAATGGAACAAACCCAGGCCTTTGAAAATCGTGTGCTTGAGCGTCTGAATGCTGGCAAAACCGTACGAAGCTTCCTGATCACCGCCGTGGAGTTACTTACCGAGGCGGTAAACATTCTGGTGCTTCAGGTGTTTCGCAAAGATGATTACGCAGTAAAGTACGCTGTAGAACCGTTACTCGACGGCGACGGACCGCTGGGCGATCTGTCTGTGCGTCTGAAGTTAATCTACGGGCTGGGCGTGCTGAGTCGTCCTGAGTATGAAGACGCGGAATTGCTGATGGCGATGCGTGAAGAGATGAATCATGACGGCAATGAATATGCCTTCACGGATGATGAGATTCTCGGGCCGTTTGCAGAACTCCATTGCGTCGTCGCGTTACCACCACCACCACAATTTGACGTCACCGACCCCAGCCTGTACGCGATGCAAACCCAGCGCTACCAGCAAGCGGTGCGATCAACGATGGTTCTTTCCCTGACTGAGCTGATTTCTAAAATCAGCTTAAAAAAGGCCTTCCAGAAGTAAGCCTCTCTCTGCCTGCTACTCCTTTTCCCGCACGGGTTGATACAGACGCCGGTAATAATTCAGTCGTTGCAGGTACATCTGCGCATTTTCAGCAGGCACTTCGCTCGGAACGTCATCACGCTCAGGCATTTTATTCAGATACTCTTTAAATGCCTGACTTGAGGCCATAAAATCCACAGCTTTATCAATCAGAAGCGGAACATTCTCGCCTATTTTTGCCATGTTATCTCCTCCATGCGGTCCTGCCGTGCTTAAACGCAACGGTCAATTTTAGTGTAGGATCGTCCGCGTTATAACATTAAGGAAAACGTGCTTAATTCGTCGGCGGAAAGTTATCCCTTACATGATCCTGTTATCGTCTAAAATCATAAATTAATCAGGTTATTACAAAAATAGCTAGCGAGTTAATATTCGCATCATTTGATTATTTTTATCCCATTAGTTGTGAATAAACCCGCTCTGCGCGCATACTATAGGCTATTCACCCTATTTCTATCAGAAGCCATACCATGAAAGAAGTCGAAAAAAACGAAATAAAACGTCTGAGCGATCGCCTCGACGCCATCCGCCACCAGCAAGCCGATCTGTCACTGGTTGAAGCCGCCGATAAATACGCGGAGCTGGAAAAAGAGAAAGCCACGCTGGAAGCGGAAATCGCCCGGCTGCGTGACGTCCACAGTCAGAAACTGAGTAAAGAAGCGCAGAAGCTCATGAATCTGCCGTTTCGCCGTGCGATTACCAAAAAAGAGCAGGCCGATATGGGCAAGCTGAAAAAAAGCGTACGGGGCCTGGTGGTGGTTCACCCAATGACCGCGCTGGGTCGTGAAATGGGACTGCAAGAGATGACCGGCTTCGCAAAGACCGAGTTCTGATATTCCGCCAGGCGGCATCTATGCTACCTGGCACGTCATCTGATTGGCCCTACCAATTCCCCTTCGTTACGACCACTGGTTCACAATTCATTAATTTCGACCTACACTTCCGTTGCCAATAAATAACATTTGATTAACTATTCGTTGTCATTATCCCTACACAACAATATTGGCAGGACCACTTTTACACAGAATGTGACGACGAGATGAGCACAGACTCATTGCAATTTGTGTGTGGCCCTCAGGAGACCTGCAATGAATCTCTGGCAACAAAACTACGATCCGGCCGGTAATATCTGGCTTTCCAGCCTGATCGCATCGCTCCCGATTCTCTTTTTCTTTTTCGCGCTGATTAAGCTCAAGCTGAAAGGCTACGTTGCCGCCTCATGGACGGTGGTTATCGCGCTGGCCGTGGCGCTGCTGTTCTACAAAATGCCGGTGGATCACGCGCTGGCTTCGGTGGTGTACGGTTTCTTCTACGGCCTGTGGCCGATTGCCTGGATCATCATCGCCGCGGTGTTTGTCTACAAAATCTCAGTGAAAACCGGGCAGTTCGACATCATCCGCTCGTCCATACTGTCAATTACTCCCGACCAGCGTTTGCAGATGCTGATTGTTGGCTTCTCGTTCGGCGCTTTCCTCGAAGGGGCCGCAGGATTCGGCGCACCGGTGGCCATCACCGCCGCGCTACTGGTAGGTCTCGGCTTTAACCCGCTGTATGCCGCCGGGCTGTGCCTGATCGTCAATACGGCGCCGGTCGCCTTTGGTGCGATGGGCATTCCGATTCTGGTCGCCGGCCAGGTGACCGGGCTGGACAGCTTTGAAATCGGTCAGATGGTCGGCCGCCAGTTGCCGTTCCTGACGATTATCGTGCTGTTCTGGATCATGGCGATTATGGACGGCTGGCGCGGCGTGAAAGAGACCTGGCCCGCGGTGATGGTGGCAGGCGGTTCATTCGCTATTGCTCAGTACCTCAGTTCTAACTTTATTGGCCCAGAATTACCGGACATTATCTCCTCGCTGGTCTCGCTGGTTTGTCTGACCTTGTTCCTGAAACGCTGGCAGCCGGTTCGCATCTTCCGTTTTGGCGATATGGGCGCATCACAGGTCGATCAGACGCTGGCACGCACGAACTATAGCGCCGGGCAGGTTGTTCGCGCCTGGTCGCCGTTCCTGTTCCTGACCGCCACGGTGACGGTATGGAGCATTCCGCCGTTTAAAGCCCTGTTCGCTCCCGGCGGTGCGCTGTACGACTGGGTGATTAACATCCCGGTTCCGTTCCTCGACAAACTGGTTGCCCGCATGCCGCCCGTGGTCCACGAAGCCACCGCCTATGCGGCGGTGTATAAATTTGACTGGTTCTCAGCGACCGGCACCGCCATCCTGTTCGCCGCGCTGCTGTCTATCGTCTGGCTGAAGATGAAGCCTTCCGCCGCCATTCAGACCTTCGGCAGCACGCTGAAGGAACTGGCGCTGCCGATTTACTCCATCGGGATGGTACTGGCCTTTGCGTTTATCTCCAACTATTCCGGGCTCTCCTCGACGCTGGCGTTAGCGCTGGCACACACGGGCAGCGCCTTTACCTTCTTCTCGCCGTTCCTCGGCTGGCTGGGGGTGTTCCTGACCGGTTCAGATACCTCTTCTAACGCGCTTTTCGCCGCCCTGCAGGCGACCGCCGCCCAACAAATCGGCGTGTCCGATGTGCTGATGGTGGCAGCGAATACCACCGGTGGCGTCACCGGCAAGATGATTTCGCCGCAGTCCATTGCTATCGCCTGTGCGGCGGTCGGACTGGTCGGCAAAGAGTCGGACCTGTTCCGTTTTACCGTCAAACACAGCCTGATTTTCACCTGCATGGTGGGCGTGATCACCACGCTTCAGGCTTACGTCTTAACCTGGATGATTCCATGATCGTAATGCCCAGACGCCTGTCAGACGAGGTTGCTTCTCGTGTGCGGGCGCTGATTGAAGAACAACAGCTGGAAGCGGGCATGAAATTGCCCGCCGAGCGCCAGTTAGCGGTACAGCTCGGCGTGTCGCGCAATTCCCTGCGTGAGGCCCTGGCGAAACTTGTCAGCGAGGGCGTGCTGCTCAGCCGTCGCGGCGGCGGCACGTTTGTCCGCTGGCAGCATGAGGAGTGGTCTGAGCAAAACATCGTTCAGCCGCTCAAAACCCTGATGGCCGACGATCCGGATTACAGTTTCGATATCCTCGAAGCCCGACACGCGATTGAAGCCAGCACCGCCTGGCATGCGGCGATGCGCGCCACCACCGCGGACAAAGAGAAAATAAAACTCTGCTTTGACGCCACGCTCAGTGAAGACCCGGATCTCGCTGCACAGGCTGATGTCCGTTTTCATCTGGCCATTGCCGAAGCCTCGCACAACGTGGTGCTGTTACAGACGATGCGCGGATTCTTCGACGTGCTGCACTCGTCAGTGAAACAAAGCCGCCAGCGCATGTATCTCGTCCCGCCGGTCTTTTCCCGACTGACGGAACAACATCAGGCCGTGATGGACGCCATTCTCGCGGGCGACGCCGATGGCGCACGCAAGGCAATGATGGCGCATCTCAGCTTCGTCCATACCACCATTAAACAATTTGATGAAGACCAGGCCCGTCAGGCGCGTATCACCCGTCTGCCCGGCGAGCACAATGACAATGTCAGGGAGAACAAAACATGATTATTTCAGCCGCCAGCGATTACCGCGCTGCCGCCCAGCGCATTCTGCCGCCGTTCCTGTTCCACTACATCGACGGCGGGGCGTATGCGGAATACACCCTACGCCGTAACGTGGAAGACTTATCGGAAGTGGCGTTGCGCCAGCGCGTACTGAAGAACATGTCTGATCTCAGCCTGGAAACGACGTTGTTTAAAGAGAAACTGTCGATGCCGGTGGCGCTGGCGCCGGTCGGACTGTGCGGCATGTATGCCCGTCGCGGTGAGGTGCAGGCCGCTGCCGCTGCCGATGCAAAAGGGATCCCGTTTACCCTTTCCACGGTTTCCGTTTGCCCTATTGAAGAGGTCGCTCCGACGATTAACCGTCCGATGTGGTTCCAGTTGTATGTTCTGCGTGACCGTGGATTTATGCGTAATGCGCTGGAACGGGCGAAAGCGGCAGGTTGCTCAACGTTGGTCTTTACGGTGGATATGCCAACGCCGGGCGCACGCTACCGTGATGCCCACTCCGGCATGAGCGGCCCGAATGCTGCGCTGCGTCGCTACTGGCAGGCGGTCACCCATCCGCAGTGGGCATGGGATGTCGGTTTGAACGGTCGACCACACGATCTCGGCAATATCTCCGCTTACCTCGGCAAGCCAACCGGGCTGGAAGATTACATCGGCTGGCTGGCAAACAACTTTGATCCTTCGATTTCATGGAAAGACCTTGAGTGGATCCGCGAATTCTGGGATGGCCCGATGGTGATCAAAGGGATCCTCGATCCGGAGGACGCCCGTGATGCGGTTCGTTTCGGCGCCGACGGAATTGTGGTCTCTAACCACGGTGGCCGTCAGTTGGACGGCGTGCTCTCTTCTGCGCGCGCTCTGCCCGCCATCGCCGACGCGGTGAAAGGTGATATCGCTATTCTGGCCGACAGCGGCATTCGTAACGGACTGGATGTGGTGCGTATGATTGCGCTGGGTGCGGACACCGTTTTGCTGGGCCGTGCGTATCTGTACGCGCTGGCGACGGCAGGTCAGGCGGGAGTGGCAAACCTGCTGAATCTGATCGAGAAAGAGATGAAAGTGGCCATGACGCTGACTGGCGCAAAAGCCATCACCGACATCAGCAAGGATTCCCTGGTCCAGGAAATCAGCAAGCTCCCTGCCGCACTGGCGCCGCTATCGCAAGGTGATGCGGCGTAATGAAAGTGCTATTCTGCCCTCCGTCATTAAGGGGGCAGCATGCTTAACATCGTCTTATTTGAACCAGAAATCCCGCCGAACACGGGTAACATCATTCGCCTTTGTGCCAATACCGGTTTTCGTCTGCACATTATTGAGCCGATGGGCTTTACCTGGGACGATAAGCGCCTGCGCCGTGCCGGTCTGGATTATCATGAATTTACCGCCGTGGTTCGCCATCATGATTACGCTGCGTTTCTCGACGCCGAAAAACCGCAGCGCATGTTCGCGCTGACGACCAAAGGCACGCCAGCACACAGCGCCGTAAGCTACCAGGACGGTGATTATCTGATGTTTGGTCCGGAAACGCGCGGTCTGCCAGCCAGCATTCTCGACGCCCTGCCCGCTGAACAAAAAATACGTATTCCGATGATGCCGGACAGCCGCAGTATGAACCTGTCGAATGCGGTATCGGTAGTGGTGTACGAAGCCTGGCGCCAGTTGGGGTATCCTGGCGCAGTCTTGCGCACACTTTGAATTGTCGGATGGCGGCTGTCGCCTTATCCGACTTACGGTTTTGTAGGCCCGGTAAGCACAGCGCCACCGGGCAAGAGATTAAATACCGTCGCCATACTCGAACGTGTGATGTATCCCGTTGAAATGCTGATCCATATCCATTGACGGCTTATCGCTGTCTGGCTTACCGACAATGCGCGCCGGGACGCCAGCGGCGGTGGTATGCGGCGGAACGGGTTGTAACACCACGGAACCGGCGCCAATTTTCGCCCCACGTCCGACTTCAATGTTGCCGAGGATTTTCGCCCCCGCGCCAATCATCACGCCTTCACGAATTTTCGGATGGCGATCGCCGCTGGTTTTACCGGTACCGCCGAGGGTGACCGACTGCAGAATCGACACATCATCTTCGATTACCGCTGTCTCACCGACCACAATACCCGTAGCGTGGTCGAGCATGATCCCACGACCAATCTTTGCCGCCGGGTGAATATCCACCTGGAACGTCACGGAGACCTGGTTTTGCAGGAAGATAGCCAGCGCGCGGCGGCCTTCATTCCATAACCAGTGACCAATGCGGTAGGCCTGCAGGGCATGAAAACCCTTCAGGTACAAAAGCGGAGTGGAGTATTTATCGACCGCCGGGTCACGCGTGCGGACGGCCTGAATATCACAGGCTGCTGAGGCGATCATTTCCGGGTCTGCCGCGTACGCTTCTTCGACCACTTCACGGATAGCAATGGCGGGCATAATGGGCGATGCCAGTTTGTTCGCCAGCATGTAGCTCAGCGCACTGCCCAGATTCTCATGCTTGAGTAGCGTTGCGTGGTAAAAACTGGCCAGCATAGGCTCACAGTCTGCCAGAGCGCGGGCTTCGGATTTTATATTGTTCCAGACGATATCCAGTTCTTCACACGGCATTGCGGACTCCAGGTAATGAGGCTAACGACCGGCCCGTTCTTCGCGGGCCGGGTCATTTTTTAAAAACGGATCCTTGAGACTAGTGGCTGCTTCGCTCATCCTTGCGTGCACGACCTAATAACGTCAATGCTGCCTCGCGCGCGTTTTTTCCGCAATATAATACTTGATAAATTTCCTCGGTTATTGGCATTTCGACACCAAAACGGTGCGCCAACTCGCGAACTTCTTTCGTATTGCGGTAGCCTTCAACCACCTGTCCAATCTTATCCTGCGCGCCTTGCACATCCATGCCCTGACCGAGCATCATGCCAAAACGGCGGTTGCGCGACTGGTTGTCGGTACAGGTCAGCACCAGATCGCCTAACCCGGCCATTCCCATAAAGGTCTGGGGATCGGCACCCAGCGCTGCGCCCAGACGCGACATCTCTGTCAGGCCACGGGTAATTAGCGCAGTACGGGCGTTAGCGCCAAAACCAATGCCGTCAGACATTCCCGCACCAATCGCAATCACGTTCTTCACCGCGCCGCCCAACTGGACGCCGATGAAATCCGGATTACTGTAAACGCGAAAGCTTTTGCCGCAGTGCAGCAGTTGCTGTAGGTCGTCAGCAAAGGTGTCGTCAGTGGAGGCCAGGGAGATGGCCGTTGGCATGCCTGCCGCCAGCTCTTTCGCGAACGTCGGACCAGAAATCACCGCCAGCGGGATTTTATCGCCCAGCGCTTCACGGGCAACGTCCTGCAACAGGCGCCCCGTCTCTGCTTCCAGCCCTTTGGTTGCCCAGACCAGACGCGCGTCAGGACGCATCAGCGGTTTAATCTGACGCAGCACCTCGCCAAAGACGTGGCTGGGCACGACCACCAGAATATCGCGGCTGGCCGCCAGCGCAGTGGCTAAGTCGCTTTCGAGGCGTAACGTATCGGGGAAAGGCACATCCGGGAGGAACGCGACGTTGCAGCGATCGTGCTCAAGGGTCGCGATATGTTTAGGATCGTGGCCCCACAGGACAACCTGGTGGCCATTTCTTGCCAGGGTGATGGCAAGAGCGGTGCCGTACGAGCCGGCACCGATCACAGTCATTGAAGCATTACTTTGGTTCATCAGGCATCCTGATGTTCTTCAGTACCTTCGCCAGCCTGCTGCTGTAAATAGTTCATGAACAGCGCATCGAAGTTAACCGGCGCAAGGTTCAGTTGCGGGAACGTACCACGTGAAACCAGGCTGGTGATGCATTCGCGGGCATACGGGAACAGAATGTTCGGGCAGTATGCGCCCAGGCAATGCGCCATCTGGGTGCCTTCGATTCCGCTGATAGAGAAGATACCGCCTTGCTGAACTTCGCACAGGAACGCCGTTTCTTCACCGAGGGAAGCCGTTACGGTAACACGCAGCACCACTTCGTATACGTCATCTGCCAGTTGGGTAGATGCTGTATCCAGATCAAGTTTAACCTCTGGCTGCCAATCTTTCTGGAAAACATGCGGCGCATTTGGCGCTTCGAAAGAGACATCTTTGGTGTAAATACGCTGGATCTGGAAAGCCATTTCGGTGTTATTTTGTTCTGACATGTGTAGAAAACCCTTTAGTGTTGTCCTTAAATAGCGCTTGATGCCAATAACATGGCCCAGCGTTAGCTCAGCAGGGGATCAAGTCCACCACGCGCATCCAACGCATACAAGTCGTCACAGCCGCCAATGTGCTGTGCATCAATAAAAATCTGCGGAACCGTCGTACGACCACTGCGCTTGATCATCTCTTCACGCTTCACGGCGTCGCCGTCAATCGGGAGTTCCTGGAAACTCACACCCTTGCTGTTTAACAGCGCCTTCGCACGATGGCAAAACGGGCAGGTTGCTTTGGTATAGATCTCGATGTTGGCCATACTTATCTCCAAATTCGTTTACGTCGGGAATATTATTTCCCGCGAACCAGCGGCAGGTTCTCGCCGCTCCAGCCTGCAACACCTTCTTTCAGCACAGACACTTTCTCAAAGCCCGCTTTGATCAGCGCATTCGCCGCTTCCTGGCACTGCATACCGGAACCATCAACTACGATCACCGGTTTGTCTTTGTGCTTGTCCAGCTCGCCTACGTTATTGGCTTTAATTTCGCTCGGCAGCAGATTAACAGAGCCTGCGATATGACCTTTACGGAAATCGTCACGCTGACGTAAATCGACGATCACGGCGTCTTCTTTGTTAATAAGACGCGTGGCTTCGCCACGAGTGATGACCTTAACTTTTGACGTCAGGCCCTTAAACGTGGTGAACAAAACCGCCACCAGTAACGCAATCCAGGCGATACTCAGTATGGGATGGCGACCAACAAATTGCATAATTTCTTGCATGGGGGGTAACAACTCCCGACTCAGTGATTAAAAAAACCAGGACAGGAGTATACCTGCGCGTTGGCGCAAATACAGCCAGCGCGTGCAATGGATTGCATTTTTGCGGGGCACTACGGAAAAAAAAGTGCAAATCGGAGCCATCCAGGAACCACCCTGCCCCATTCTTTGATCTTCTGAGGCTATTTTATCGATTCAGCTGTAGTAAAATTACGCAATTATTTTGTCTCTTGAGTGTGAGGTTTCGCAATGTCGGTTTCTAAAAAACCTATGGTACTGGTGATTCTGGATGGCTATGGCTACCGTGAAGACAGCCAGGATAACGCCATTTTTACTGCCAAAACCCCGGTTATGGATGCACTGTGGGCAAAACGCCCGCATACCCTGATCGATGCTTCCGGTCTGGAAGTGGGCCTGCCCGATCGTCAGATGGGTAACTCCGAAGTCGGTCACGTTAACCTGGGCGCGGGCCGCATCGTGTATCAGGACCTGACCCGTCTGGACGTTGAAATTAAAGAACGCACTTTCTTTGCTAATCCCACGCTGACCGCAGCCGTTGATCAGGCGAAAAACGCCGGTAAAGCCGTGCACATCATGGGCTTGCTCTCTGCCGGTGGCGTTCATAGTCACGAAGATCACATCATGGCGATGGTTGAACTGGCTGCTGAACGTGGCGCAGAGAAAATCTATCTGCACGCCTTCCTCGACGGTCGCGATACGCCGCCGCGCAGCGCTGAATCCTCCCTGAAAAAATTCGAAGACAAATTTGCCGCACTCGGCAAAGGTCGCGTAGCGTCGATCATTGGTCGTTACTACGCCATGGATCGTGACAACCGTTGGGATCGCGTGGAAAAAGCGTATGACCTGATGACGCTGGCGCAGGGTGAATTCCAGGCCAATACCGCCGTGGAAGGGCTGCAGGCGGCCTATGCGCGTGATGAAAACGATGAATTCGTCAAAGCGACTGTGATCCGTGCTGCAGGTCAGGCCGATGCCGCGATGGAAGATGGCGACACGCTCATTTTCATGAACTTCCGTGCTGACCGTGCGCGTGAGATCACCCGTGCGTTTGTTAACGCTGACTTTGACGGCTTTGCGCGTAAGAAAGTGGTTAACCTGAACTTCGTGATGCTCACCGAATACGCGGCCGACATCAAAACCGCGGTGGCCTACCCACCAGCCTCGCTGGCGAACACATTTGGCGAGTGGATGGCGAAGAATGACAAAACCCAGTTGCGCATCTCCGAAACCGAAAAATACGCCCACGTCACCTTCTTCTTCAACGGCGGCGTTGAAGAACCGTTCACCGGTGAAGATCGCATTCTGATCAACTCGCCGAAAGTGGCGACCTACGATCTGCAGCCGGAAATGAGTTCCGCTGAGCTGACCGAAAAACTGGTTGCCGCTATCGAAAGCGGAAAATACGACACCATCATCTGTAACTATCCGAACGGCGACATGGTCGGTCATACAGGCGTGATGGAAGCGGCTGTTAAAGCGGTTGAAGCGCTGGACCACTGTGTTGAGCAGGTCACGAAAGCGGTTGAATCCGTTGGCGGCCAACTGCTGATCACCGCAGACCACGGCAACGCCGAGCAGATGCGCGATCCGGCAACAGGCCAGGCGCACACCGCGCATACTAACCTGCCGGTTCCGCTGATTTATGTCGGCAACAAACAGGTGAAAGCGGTGGAAGGCGGCAAACTTTCCGATATCGCGCCAACCATGTTGACGCTGATGGGCATGGAAATCCCGCAAGAGATGACTGGTAAGCCGCTGTTCATCGTGGAATAATCCCTCCCCATGAGGGGAAAGGCGATGAATACCAAAGCCGGGGCCATGAAAACAAAGCGGTTTTCAGTCAGGCCCCTGATTTACGCCAGCGTGGTGAGCGCTGGCGTATTGTTGTGCGCCTTTTCCGCCCACGCGGATGACCGCGATCAACTTAAATCCATTCAGGCGGATATCGCCGCCAAAGAACGTGCCGTTCGTCAGCAACAGCAACAGCGTTCAGGCCTGCTTGCGCAATTGAAGGCGCAGGAAGAGGCCATCTCCGCCGCCGCGCGCCAGTTACGTGAAACGCAGAACACGCTTGCGCAACTCAATAAGCAAATCGATGAGATGAATGCCTCCATCGCGAAGCTGGAACGACAAAAAGCCAACCAGGAACGCAGCCTTGCTGCGCAGCTGGACGCCGCCTTTCGTCAGGGTGAACACACCGGTATTCAGCTTATCCTCAGCGGTGAAGAGAGTCAGCGCGGCCAGCGTTTACAGGCCTACTTCGGTTATTTAAACCAGGCGCGTCAGGAGACCATTAGCGAGTTGAAGCAGACTCGTGAAGAAGTCGCAGCGCAGCGTGCCGAACTCGAAGAGAAGCAGAGCCAGCAACAGACGCTGCTCTATGAACAGCGCGCCCAACAGGCGAAGCTCGAACAGGCGCGTAACGAACGTAAGAAAACCCTCGCCGGTCTGGAATCTTCCATTCAGCAAGGTCAGCAACAGCTCAGCGAGCTGCGCGCTAACGAATCCCGTCTGCGTAACAGCATTGCTCGCGCCGAGGCAGCCGCCAAAGCCCGTGCTGAACGCGAAGCGCGCGAGGCGGAAGCGGTACGTAATCGTCAGAAAGAGGCCACCCGCAAAGGCACCACCTACAAGCCCACAGACAGCGAGAAATCGCTGATGTCGCGTACCGGCGGCCTGGGTTCGCCACGCGGCCAGGCATTCTGGCCCGTTCGCGGTCCGACGCTGCATCGCTATGGCGAACAACTGCAAGGTGAGCTACGTTGGAAGGGGATGGTTATCGGTGCGTCTGAAGGCACTGAAGTGAAAGCCATTGCCGATGGTCGCGTCATTCTGGCTGACTGGCTGCAGGGATACGGACTGGTCGTCGTCGTTGAACACGGCAAGGGCGACATGAGTCTTTATGGCTACAACCAGAGTGCGCTGGTCAGTGTCGGTACGCAGGTTCGCGCCGGCCAGCCGATTGCGCTGGTAGGTAGCAGCGGGGGTCAGGGTCGACCGTCGCTCTATTTCGAAATTCGTCGCCAGGGTCAGGCCGTCAATCCACAACCGTGGTTGGGAAGATAAGTTTTGCCTCAATTTCGTCGTACCGTTCTTTCATTCGCCAGCCTGCTGGCATTCGCCTCCCCTGTTTTTGCCGGCAAACTCGCCATCGTGATCGACGATTTTGGCTATCGTCCGCATTATGAAAATCAGGTCCTGGCGATGCCGTCCGAAATCTCCGTCGCCGTGTTGCCGAACGCGCCTCATGCCCGCGAAATGGCGACTAAAGCGCATAACAGCGGCCATGAAGTACTGATCCATCTGCCGATGGCTCCGTTGAGTAAACAGCCGCTGGAGAAAGACACTCTGCGCCCGGAAATGAGCAGTGATGAAATTGAGCGAATTATTCGCGAGGCGGTTGGCAAAGTTCCTTTCGCGGTGGGGCTCAACAACCACATGGGCAGCGCGATGACCTCCAGCCTGTTTGGTATGCAGAAAGTGATGCAGGCGCTGGGACGCTACGATCTCTATTTTCTCGACAGTATGACCATCGGCAACAGCCAGGCGATGCGTGCCGCATCCGGGACCGGTGTGAAGGTGATTAAGCGGAAAGTGTTTCTCGACGACACGCAAAACGAGGCGGACATTCGCCGCCAGTTTACCCGTGCGATTGATCTGGCGCGCCGCAACGGTTCGGCCATCGCGATAGGCCATCCTCATCCGTCAACGGTGCGTGTTCTGCAGCAAATGGTGTATCACCTGCCAGCCGACATCACTCTTGTCCGCCCGAGCAGTCTGCTCAATGAGCCGCAGGTGGATACCTCCACGCCGAACCTGACGCCGCCAAAAACTATCGACGCGCCGCGAAATCCATTCCGCGGCGTGAAGGTGTGTAAACCGAAGAAGCCGTTAGAACCTGTCTACACCAGCCGGTTCTTTAGCGTATTAAACGAAAGCATCAGCCAGAGTACGCTGGTGAACTGGTTTCAACATCAATGGCAAGGCTGGGGAAAAGCGCCCCGCGATACTACCGCTAACCCAGATTAAGCGCTTTACGCGCAGTACGATGGTGCGAACGCGTCTTGTCGCGCCATTGGTACAATCTCACGGACCACAGTAACGTCTGATACGCGACTTTTGCGCTGCGCACGTTCATCAGCATACGTTTATACATCCCCGAGGTAAAAATCTCGGCGATCATTCGCTGGCGCGTCAAAATATCCGGCTCTTTGCGCACGGAATGACAAACACGCAATGCTTCATACGTTATTTGTTGATGAAATTCCGGATAAATCGTAATCCGGTCGGCATAATTGCGGTTCAGCTTTTCTAATAAGCGGGTGATTTTAATGTAATGCCGCTGATAATTCAGATTTTTATTACCCTGACGTTTCAGTCGGCTGACAGAATTGTGATGCAGGAAATACTTATACAACGATTCTTCGGTATAACGGGCACGTAGCACGTTAAACATAAACTCGGTAGTCCACACAATATCCTGATGATGCAAGCCAGGAATAAAGCGAATATTATTCTTTTCAATCACCTCACGGCGATAAACCCCCATCCATACCACGTGGGTCCAGCGGCGAGAAGAGAGCGCCATACGCAGCCAGTCCGGGCCGGTTAATACGCCGGTCGAGCGGATACGGTCTGTCGGAATAGATTGCCAGGTCACGCCTGTATCGCGTTCGCTCCAGTCGGCATTGCACTGCGCAACGTCCAGATTGTCTTCCAGCGCCATCGTCATCAGCGTTTCGTACATGTGCGGATAGACGAGATCATCCGCATCGACAAACGCAACGTATTTGCCGGTTGCGACGTCCATTCCCCGGTTACGGGCCACCGATGCCCCGGCATTCGCCTGGTGCAACAGTCGTACATGAGGATAGTTTTCGGCGTAATACTTTGCGATATCAACAGAATTATCCGTTGACCCGTCATTGACAATAATAATTTCCAGGGCAGTCCATGTTTGCGCGATGAGCGATTCCATGCAGGCTTTAAAATCATTACCCGCATTATATAACGGGATAATAACACTGAGTCTGTTTGTACTGTTCATCATAATAAATTACCGAATGCCTTTGAAGTTATCCGCCTTTTTACAGCCTTTGTATTAAGAAACGATTAAGGCTGATAATAATATTTGTAAAGGTTCCAGGAGACTTCAGCGTAGGGGCATCAGATAAACAGCAATATAAGACTACGGCGCAATTACGAATTATTTATGACAATGACATTTCTTTACAGCTTTCCGGATATTCCTGAGGAAATAAGGCCGGATTTTCCGGCCTTTTCTGATTAATTCCAGCTGAGAATGACTTTCCCGGACTGGCCTGAACGCATGGCGTCAAAGCCTTTCTGGAACTCATCAATCGAGAAGCGGTGGGTGATGATCGGCGACAGATCCAGACCAGACTGAATCAGCGCGGCCATCTTGTACCAGGTTTCGAACATCTCGCGGCCGTAAATGCCCTTAATGAACAACCCCTTAAAGATGACCTTCGTCCAGTCGATAGACATGTCGGATGGCGGAATTCCCAGCATCGCAATGCGGCCACCGTGGTTCATGGTGTCGAGCATCGTGCGGAAAGCTGGCGGCGCACCGGACATCTCCAGGCCGACATCAAATCCTTCAGTCATGCCCAGTTCTTCCATCACGTCCGTCAGGCTCTCTTTTGATACGTCGACTGCGCGGGTGATGCCCATCTTACGCGCCAGCTCAAGGCGGTACTCATTCACGTCGGTGATTACCACGTTGCGTGCGCCCACATGCTTCGCTACCGCCGCCGCCATGATGCCGATAGGGCCAGCTCCCGACACCAGCACGTCTTCGCCGACCAGATCGAACGACAACGCCGTATGCACCGCATTGCCAAACGGGTCAAAGATGGAGGCCAGATCGTCAGAGATATTATCCGGAATTTTGAACGCGTTGAACGCCGGGATCACCAGGTATTCTGCGAAACAGCCCGGACGGTTCACGCCCACGCCCGTGGTATTACGGCACAGGTGCGTGCGTCCGCCACGACAGTTGCGACAGTGTCCGCAGGTAATATGGCCTTCCCCGGACACGCGGTCACCGATCCTGAAGCCTTTCACTTCCTGACCGATACCGACCACTTCGCCAACGTACTCATGGCCGACGACCATAGGAACCGGGATGGTTTTTTGCGACCATTCATCCCAGTTATAGATGTGAACGTCAGTGCCGCAGATGGCTGTTTTACGGATTTTAATCAGCAGATCGTTGTGGCCGACTTCCGGTTCCGGAACGTCGGTCATCCAGATGCCCTCTTCCGCTTTCAGTTTGGATAACGCTTTCATCTCACATCCTCAGGCAATAACGCCCAGTTGTTTACCAATGCGGGTGAAGGCTTCCACCGCGCGGGTGATTTGTTCCGGGGTATGCGCCGCAGACATCTGCGTACGGATACGCGCCTGGCCTTTCGGAACAACCGGATAGAAGAATCCTGTGACGTAAATGCCCTCTTTTTGCAGCTCGCGGGCAAAGTCTTGCGCGATCACCGCATCACCCAGCATCACCGGGATAATTGCGTGATCGGCACCCGCCAGGGTAAACCCGGCGGCAGACATTTGTTCGCGGAACTGGCGGGCGTTTGCCCACAGGCGATCGCGCAGTTCACCACCCGATTCGACCATCTCCAGCACTTTGATGGAAGCAGCGACAATCGCCGGTGCCAGCGAGTTAGAGAACAGATACGGGCGGGAGCGCTGACGTAACCACTCAACCACCTCTTTACGGGCAGCAGTATAGCCGCCGGACGCACCGCCAAGGGCTTTACCCAGCGTGCCGGTGATGATGTCTACGCGGCCCATCACATCACAATACTCATGCGAGCCACGCCCGTTCTCACCGACAAACCCGACCGCGTGAGAGTCATCGACCATCACCAGCGCGTTGTATTTGTCCGCCAGATCGCACACGCCCTTCAGGTTGGCGATGACGCCATCCATGGAGAACACGCCATCAGTGGCAATCAGCACATGACGAGCCCCGGCGTCGCGCGCTTCTTGCAGACGCGCTTCCAGTTCCTGCATATCGTTGTTGGCGTAGCGGAAACGCTTCGCTTTGCACAGACGTACGCCATCGATGATGGAGGCATGGTTCAGCGCATCAGAGATAATGGCGTCTTCGGCGCCCAGCAGCGTTTCAAACAGACCGCCGTTAGCATCGAAGCAGGAGGAATAGAGAATGGCATCTTCCATGCCGAGGAAGGAAGCCAGCTTTTGTTCAAGCTGCTTATGGCTGTCCTGGGTGCCGCAGATAAAGCGCACCGACGCCATCCCGAAACCGTGAGAATCCATACCGGCTTTTGCCGCGGCAATCAACTCCGGATGGTTCGCCAGCCCCAGATAGTTGTTGGCGCAGAAGTTAATGACGTGGCTGCCATCCGCCACCGTGATATCTGCCTGCTGAGCAGACGTAATAATGCGCTCTTCTTTAAACAATCCTTCCGCACGGGCGGTGTCGAGATCGTTGGCTAACTGTTTGTAAAAATCCCCACGCATTGCGATTCTCCAGACTGGGCAAATTTCAGCACATCTTACCTAACCATGGACCCTGATACGAGATGACGCATTATCACTTCTTCAAAATGCAGGATAAATCACGCGTACCCACACGACCCTTCGGTGAATGGCTGAAGCCTGCGCTATGTAGTGATATGATAAGAGGTATTCGTGTCTGAGATTGTCTCTGACTCCATAATTCATAGGTTACAGTTATGATCATCGTTACCGGCGGCGCGGGCTTTATCGGCAGCAACATCGTTAAATCCCTGAATGATAAAGGCATCACCGATATCCTGGTGGTGGACAACCTGAAAGACGGCACCAAGTTTGTTAACCTGGTGGATCTGAACATTGCCGACTATATGGATAAAGAAGATTTCTTAATCCAGATTATGGCGGGCGAAGAGTTCGGCGAGATCGAAGCGATTTTCCACGAAGGCGCCTGCTCTTCCACCACCGAGTGGGACGGCAAGTACATGATGGATAACAACTATCAGTACTCCAAAGAGCTGCTGCATTACTGCCTGGAGCGCGAAATTCCGTTCCTGTACGCGTCTTCTGCTGCCACCTATGGCGGTCGCACGTCTGATTTCATCGAATCCCGCGAATATGAAAAACCGCTGAACGTCTACGGCTACTCCAAATTCCTGTTTGACGAGTATGTCCGTCAGATCCTGCCAGAAGCTAATTCGCAGATCGTCGGCTTCCGTTACTTCAACGTCTACGGACCGCGCGAAGGCCATAAAGGTAGCATGGCGAGCGTGGCTTTCCATCTCAATACTCAGCTCAACAATGGCGAAACGCCAAAGCTGTTTGAAGGTAGCGAAAACTTCAAGCGCGACTTCGTGTACGTCGGCGACGTGGCGGACGTCAATCTCTGGTTCTGGGAGAACGGCGTCTCCGGCATCTTTAACCTGGGCACCGGTCGTGCAGAATCCTTCCAGGCGGTGGCCGATGCCGCACTGGCCTACCATAAGAAAAGTGAACTTGAGTACATTCCGTTCCCGGAAAAACTGAAAGGCCGCTATCAGGCATTCACCCAGGCCGATCTCACTAACCTGCGTGCTGCCGGTTATGATAAACCGTTCAAGACCGTTGCCGAAGGCGTAACGGAATATATGACCTGGCTGAACCGCGACGCGTAAGGCAGGCAATCTATGAGGATTCTGGTGATTGGCCCGTCCTGGGTAGGCGACATGATGATGTCGCAAAGTCTCTATCGCACGCTCAAGGCACGCTATCCCCAGGCGATAATCGACGTGATGGCACCCGCGTGGTGCCGTCCGTTGTTATCGCGGATGCCGGAAGTCAACGAGGCGATCCCGATGCCGCTCGGCCACGGGGCGCTTGAACTCGGCGAACGGCGCAAGCTCGGTCACAGCCTGCGCGAGAAGCGCTACGACCGCGCATATGTCCTGCCAAACTCCTTCAAATCAGCACTGGTGCCGTTCTTTGCCGGTATTCCTCACCGCACTGGCTGGCGCGGCGAAATGCGCTACGGCCTGCTTAACGATGCGCGCGTGCTGGATAAAGAGGCCTGGCCGCTGATGGTAGAGCGCTATGTGGCGCTGGCCTATGACAAAGGCGTCATACGGTCGGCAAAAGATCTGCCGCAACCGCTTTTATGGCCGCAACTCCAGGTAAGTGAAGGGGAGAAGTCGTTAACCTGCAATGCATTTTCCCTTTCCGATGAACGCCCAATGATCGGTTTTTGCCCCGGCGCGGAGTTTGGTCCGGCAAAACGCTGGCCGCACTATCACTATGCGGAACTGGCCAAACAGCTTATCGACGAAGGCCATCAAATTGTGTTGTTCGGCTCGGCAAAAGACCACGAAGCCGGTAACGAGATACTGGCTTCATTAAGCGATGAACAGCAGGCGTGGTGCCGTAATCTGGCCGGCGAAACACAACTTGAACAGGCCGTCATTCTGATTGGCGCGTGTAAAGCGGTAGTCACTAACGATTCCGGTCTCATGCACGTCGCGGCGGCGTTAAATCGTCCACTGGTTGCGCTGTATGGTCCCAGCAGCCCGGATTTCACCCCGCCGCTGTCACATAAAGCCCGCGTGATTCGCCTGATAACGGGTTATCACAAAGTACGCAAAGGCGATGCCGCCGAAGGCTATCATCAGAGTCTGATCGATATTACGCCGGCGCGTGTTCTGGAAGAACTCAACAGTCTGTTACTGCAAGAGGAAGCCTGACGAATGCGGGTTCTGATCGTCAAAACATCCTCCATGGGTGATGTGTTACATACGTTGCCCACGCTTACGGATGCGCAACAGGCTATCCCGGATATTCAGTTTGACTGGGTGGTTGAAGAAGGATTTGCGCAAATACCGTCATGGCATCCCGCGGTGAATCGCGTTATTCCCGTGGCGATTCGCCGCTGGCGTAAAGCCTGGTTTTCCGCGCCGGTTACAGCCGAACGCAAAGCCTTTCGCGATGCCATACAGGCCGAACGCTATGACGCGGTTATCGATGCGCAGGGGCTAGTGAAAAGCGCGGCGTTGGTTACCCGTCTGGCAAAAGGGATAAAACATGGCATGGACTGGCAGACTGCGCGCGAGCCGCTGGCCAGCCTGTTCTATAATCGCCGCCATCATATTGCCAGACAACAGCATGCTGTAGAGCGAACCCGCGAACTGTTTGCCAAAAGCTTAGGCTATCAGAAACCGGCGTCGCAAGGCGATTATGCTATTGCGCAGCATTTCCTGACTGATGGAAATACAGATGAACCGCCTTATGCGGTATTTTTGCATGCCACAACGCGCGATGATAAGCACTGGCCAGAGGCAAACTGGCGAACCTTAATCGGTCTGCTGGCTGACAGTGGGATAAGCATTAAATTGCCCTGGGGTGCGCCTCATGAAGAAGCGCGGGCGAAGAGATTATCAGAGGGATACGCTCACGTTGAGGTATTACCGCGAATGACGCTGGAAGGCGTTGCACGCGTGTTGGCGGGGGCAAAATTTGTCGTTTCAGTCGATACCGGGTTAAGCCATCTGACCGCCGCACTCGATCGCCCCAATCTGACGTTATACGGCCCTACGGATCCAGGGCTCATTGGTGGTTACGGGAAGAACCAGGCGGCGTGTCGCGCGCCAGAGAATAATTTAGCGAAACTCAATGCTAATGTGGTTCACAGCGAATTATTATCATTCTTCTAAAGGTAAATGAATGCCAACCTTGAGTCTTACGAGTCCGTGGAATAGCTACGTCAGGAAGATGTCTTCAGCTCTGGAAATAACAACCTATTTACTCTGCGCGGTTACGCTGATTGTTGCACTGTTTGATAATACGCTGAGCATGAAGCTCTATAATGTCACCGCGATACTGGGTCTGTTAGCGCTGCTTTTGCGCGGTAAACCTGAAAGTTATTCGGTGCAGTACTGGTTGTTGCCGCTTGCTATTTTGATCATCGGCGCACTGGATGTTGCCTGGTATTCTGCCTTCAAGGTTGATAACTCTCCTTTCCGTGCGACCTACCACAGTTATTTGAACACGGCGAAAATCTTTCTCTTTGGCGCTTTTCTTACTTTACTGGCGCTGACGTCAAGAATTCGCTTTAAGAAAGAATTACCGCTTTATATCCTGTATTCGCTGTCATTTTTTATCGCGGGATATGCGTACTATATAAAAGTCCTCACAGGGGTACCACGTATTCATTTTGGGATAGGTTCAGCCACGGGCGCAGCCTACTCCATCATGTTTGTCGGGATTGTCAGCGGAATATCGATTCTCTACACCCAGCGGAATCATCCGATATTATTTTTACTGAATGCCATCGCGATATTCTATGCCCTGGCACTTACCCAGACACGCTCCGCGCTGCTGATCTTCCCGGTGATATGTGCGCTGTCGTTGGTTGCAGGGTATATCAAATCTCCCAAAAAACTCTTCTTTTCCGTGATTGGCTTTTTGATTGCGCTGGTTGTCCTGATCGCCGTATTCAGTAAGCCGATTTATAACCGCTACCATGAAGGTGTTTCAGATTTGAATCGCTACAGTCAGGGAAACAGCAATAGTTCTCTGGGCGCACGACTGGCGATGTATGAGATTGGTTTTGATATCTTTAAAGACGCACCGTTCGCCGCACGCTCGGCCGATACACGGGCACAGCGAATGACGGAATTAGCGAAAGAACATAAGTACCTGCAAGGCGCACTCGAATTTTCGAATGTCCATTTGCACAACGAGTTCATCGAAGCCGCTTCGTTGAAAGGGATTGCCGGGGTTCTGTCGACGCTTTTCTTCTATATCGCGCTGTTCTTTACGGTCTATTACCATCGTTCGCTGGGACTGTTTGCCTTAACGTTAGCCGCCATCGGTATCGGGCTGAGTGATGTTATTCTCTGGTCTCGTAGCGTACCAATTATATTAATCACAGCGATTGTGTTAATGCTTTTCCTCAAGAAAAATCGACAGCACAGCGATATCGCGCCACAATAACCTGACGATCAGAAGTGAGCCTTCCCTCACTTCTGATATTTCGACAGCAAACCCTCTACCGATTCAGTCAGCACTTTCAGGCTTATATCCTTCACTGTATACGTCGGAGAGACCACCTGTAGCGCGTTGCAATTATTCGGTGCCCAGATGAGGTGTGATGGGTAGGTAGTTTGTCGCGCATTTGGATAAAGTGCGAGCGTGGGAATTTCATAGGCCGAAGCAATATGGACCAGTGCGGTATCCACCGAGATTACATACTGACTGAATTTGGTCAGTGCAACGGTATAAATAAATTCATTAAAAGGAAGAGATTCTATTCCGGATAGCGCAATTGAACGGATGTCTTCTGCTAAGCCGGTAAAAATCACTCTGTATTCAGGGTAATGTTTGCGTAGATGCGAATAAATAATACTGATCTGCTCATTAGACAATCGGCAGATTTTCTTTGCGCCTAACGCATTGATAATAATTACTTTATCGTTACCAATAAAATTCAGAACATCTTTTTCAACAGATTCAGGCAGCGGCAAATCATAACTTACATCAAATTCATTACGCTCATCGCCATAAAAATGATGCAGGATCTCACTTGCCCGCGTGCACATATGCGCCGTTAACTTCTCATCATGCGGATGATAAACGGTGTAATAACGTTGATACCACTTATCAAAACCAAGGACATAGGAGTGGCTAACGCCAGACAACAGCATGCTATGGCCAAAGGAGGGCATGGTTTCAAAAGGGTCAAGCACAATGTCGAAAGACTTGCCAGAAAGTTGTTTCCGCAATGCCAGCACATCACTGATAGCATTAGATTTCTTAATATAAAATTGATGTATTCTGCTGTTACCAGAAAGAAATGCGCGTCCTGTTGCTGAGGTTAATATTGACAGTTTAACACCACGATTAGACAATTCACGATACAGCGAACTCAAAACAATTAAATCGCCTAACTTGTTGTTATCATGGATGAGCAAACAGGTCTGAATGTTGTCTGCATTAACTTTTATATTCTTTTTCGGGTTAAAGAAAAAAGACAGAAAATTAATCTTAATTTTATTTATGCAGTATCTTTTTTTCTTATGAAAAGCACCTAGACCCATTCGAGTTACCACACGACAATAAAAAAGAGGTTAACACTAACTGACATAAGAATCAGCACGATCGTGGAGATCGTGCGCTTTGTTCATAATGCGTTGTTTAGATGGCAAGTTTGCAACATCCATTGCCTTGATAAAGGGAATAATATCGTAGCTTATTGCGGTATCGTCAGACAGATTATAGATACTAAAATCATCTACGTTCTCACACATAAACTGGAAAAATGGCAGAATTTTGCCCAAATCCTTGCTCAGTTCAGAAGGCATCGGGTTGCGACTCTCATCATAAAAGCGCGCACAGCTGCCGGTGATATCTAACCCGGAGCAGATCGTGTTGTTATAACCTAATGAATAAGCAATCTGCATCGCCGTATATGCCACGGTATGACATGAGCAGTATCCTAAGCTGATATCCTTGCTAAACCCAACCAGTCTTTTACGTTTAGAAACCGGCACACGAATCAATAACGCTTTGTGCCATTTTGAAAGCATTTCCAGTTTCAGCTTCTTGAACAAACCACCTTTTTCACGTTTATAAAATGCACGTAAAATATAACAATGAGTCCGCATATATTTTTTATCATCTTCCGTGGCGGCTTCATAAACATCCATATTAACAACAGTAAATTTGCTTGCCCGACTGAATTGATAAAAATCATGACGTCTTTGTAGCAAAAAACGCGCATCTGTTAAAACATAAATGAAGGGAGTAATACTATTACTGAGCAAGTATTCCGCTGCACCGTTAACGGTAATGACATCATTGTTTTGTAAAAGAGAAAGCGGTGTCCCTCGGGAAGTTGGTCCCGATAAGAAAATGATTACGTTATCAGATGTTCTGCTGGCAATAAGTTGCTGAACACCTGCTCGAGTTATAAACTTAACATTACTCATACGAAACCTGTAGGCTTGTCATGCAACTTAAATCACGATGAATCTTTGAGGAAAGTGTTCATTGTTAATCTTTAGCGTGGATGAACAAACCAGGACAACAGATTTGCTCATAAAATATACGAACTCATTTTTGCATTTAGAACGACCAAAAGCAATATTCGAAAATTCACATTGAAGCTTAGCGCACACTTTTTCCTTTCAGACGACGAAGGAAATTTCGCCATTTCTTCTTATAAACCAGGAGATAAAAACCTAAGTCTTTTTCAGTATTTTCAATACCATAGTGGCGTTCTAAATCAATGCGATCTTTCGCCATTCGCTGTCGGGAAGGTCTTTTCCCGGACAGATCGATTATTCTTATCTCATCATTCTGTAATATGAAGTTACCTTTATGTGGGTCACCTGAAACCATACCATGCTGATGTAATCCCTGAATAGACTGTTTTATCTTCTCTTTCACGTCGGAAGAAATGACGGGCATGTCAACCAGCTCAATACCCTGGATATACTCAATAATCATTATGTAAGTATGCACATAACGCAGGGTCTTCACTTCGGCAAGCAAATAGAAATCATTTAGTGCATCAAAACCTTCCCGGCGAACGCGATCGGTCTGATAAAAAAGCTTTTCGTAGTAATCCCCTTTAACCAGCGATTTAAAAAATCTCTCAGTGTTTTTTACTTTAGGGTGAAATACTTTCAGGATATATTGTCCATGGTCAGTATCGATTAACACGACCTTAGTGTCCTCAATACTACGAAAGACTTTTCGTACCTTAAGATTCTGTGTTAAAAAATCATTAAAAATATCAATGTATTTTTCACCATCTTGCTTTACGAATACAGTATAGTTTTTAACTTTTGTTTCAATGATCATAATTATAAAGTTATCATTTTGCTAAAATTTTACGATAGAGGTACGCTGCACCCGCAATGACTCCTCGCAGATAATGTTTCTGAACTAAAAGATGTTTATATCTTTTTTTATACTCAACCATCGTCCGTGCTTCTTTGGCGGGAACATTTTTCCACGGCGATTTAATAAAGGCATTGGTATAATAAATTACGGATGGATAGTTTGCCCAGGCATGCCAGGGTTTTGTCGCCCCCGTAAAGTGAATCAGTTTTGTATCCGCATGGATTATATTTAAATACTTCTTATGCGTTTTATCGCTTAGCTCACTTTTAATCGTGTAAATCGTATTATATTCACGAGGCAAAAAATAAACTTTATCACACAGCAATATATTCAGGACATCCTGATCGGGGTATTTAAAAAATGTTGCACATCCATCGTCGCCTATCAAAAGCGATAATGCCCTTTCAGTTAATCGCTTCTCAGCCCATTGCCGAAGATTTATCAACACAACACCGGAGTTAAAATATCGTCCCTGCAGATTATAGGAGGGGAGTCGTTCATTTACCCGAGACTGAATAGAGTCAACATCTTTTACCACCGCCGCGACGTTATCATTAAGGTCAAGGTTTAGAAGATGATCCAGAGGGCCTTTGCAGATAACATCGGCGTCAAGATACAGCAATTTATCTAGCTTATGATACAGATAGTCAAAAGCGAATAGTCGAAAATACATGGCTCTTGACCAGACCTGTGTTTTCGGCAATATCTCAAGGCATTTGACATCGATAAGATACAATGAAATTTTTATTTTATATTCTTGCGCCAGCGCTTCAATTTTATCAACGAAACTTTGTGTATAGTTGTCACAAATGATATGAAATGCAACATTTATATCATTATTAATTAATACCGAGGTAATAGATACCCCGACACCATCAAGATAGTTCTCATCGATTCCATAAGAGATATTTAATGTGTTATCAATATCATCATAGCGCTCATCAAAAACTTTATATTCTGTTATCTCTATTTCAGGAAATGAGTCCACTGCATCACCTATAATTATTTTTATTTAATAATCTTGCTTTTAAAGTAAAGTGCATAATCAATCAGGCCTGCGACGTATTGCTTCTGATTAAACATATGCTTTGCCGCATAACGTAATTGATGACTGTTTTTAGGTTTCAGCAATTCAACATCACACCAGGGGGACAATTTTTTTGCATTCAAAAAGCTCTGTGCAATAGGGTAGTTTCCCCATTGATGCCAGGGCTTGGTTGGCCCGATATAATGAATGAACACCGTGTTTCCATCCACGGGATTGACCACGTCAGGCTTTAACTCGTAATTGATGCTGAACTGAGTATTAAACTTTTTGCCAATAAAACGCGCCTTGCCGACCAGCAACATATTCAATACATCTTGATCCAAATGAGTGATGCGCTGCACCACATCAGGATCGTGTAACATCTCAATAGCCTTGCGGGAAATATCCTCAGCGGTCCAGACGGGGAGGTTAATCAGCAAAAAGCCCGCATTAAAGTAGCCAGAAACCAGTCCCGGCGTTGCCAGACTGATTGAGCGTTTCGTCCACCACTCTGATTCACCCTCCGCAACGACGGCAGCAATTTCATGTTCCGCAAACTGAAGGTCAATCAATTCTTGCACACTTCCCTGGCAGGCAATATCCGCATCCAGATACAGCACTTTATCCGTTTTATCCGCGAAGCGATCAGCGATAATAAATCGGAAATACGTTGCATAAGACCAGTTTTTGGTACTCGGTAACGATTTTAATTGTTCACAGTCAACGAGATATACAACAATTTGGGTAGCGTATTGCTTTGCAAGCGCAGTAAATCGCGCTTTTTCTTCATTGCTAAATGAATCTGTAAATACATGAAAAGCAAATCGAATATCGGGGTTGGCAATCAGTATCGACGCAATGGACACACCGCAACCAAAAAGAAAATTCTTGTCAATTCCATAGGCAATATTAAACTTTTTAACATCACTATGTTCTGCATAGTTATAATCTAAAGTCTGCTGAATGACTTTTTCTTCAAAATACGTTTGAGTCATAGTGATCACTTATTGATTTTGGAAAATATTGCACTGCTTAAATTTTGAAAATAGACTTCATTATAGAATTTGTCTATCGTAGCGGGAATCAGATTATTATCATACTTCACCTGCCCACTAAGGATTTGGTTGAGCAGATCTGTAAACTGTTGGAGATCCTTCGGCGGATATAAATCGCCATTAATCCCCGGTTGGATCATATCTCGTGGGCCAGATATACAATCAGAACTGATACAAGGAATGCCATATGACATCGCCTCGAGTATCGCCATGCCAAATCCTTCAAACGATGATGTCAGCAATAATGCTGATACTTTTTTAACGTCATTCCGAACGACCTGCCATGGTTCGACCTGCCAGCCATGCCAGGTAATACGCGTGTCAATGCCCAACTCTCGCCCATAGGACTGACATTTTTCGAAATCAGAACCATCGCCAATCACATGCAACCGCCACTCGCCCTGAGCATGAGATAAGCCATCCAGCAGGTCCTTAATTCTTTTTTGTCCCTCAAACTTCATCCTTCCGACATACAGAAAGACTGCGGGTTGACCTTCTTCAGGTTGCGGAATAATCTCTGATTTTCTGGATACAGGATTATAAACAACGGTGATATTTTTTTGATCAATACCGCGAGCAATCATTTGCTGTTTAATACCACTACTGATTGCCAGATGGTAATCGGCCCAGACAACACATTCTGCGTGTTTTTTATGATCCAGTGAAAAATGGGGCCAGGAGAATATTGTAAAATTCCGTCCCGACTTCTTCCGCGCTTTGCTGGCAAACAGGCAAGACAGCACATCAATACAGATCACCACATCGGGTTCTGTTTTCTTTAACCAGTTGCTAAAGTTATGGATATGCTTTGCCCGACGTAAAAAACCTAGTCGAATATTAGAAAAAGAGCACGAATAATGGATGCCGCTTAACCATGCTTTATCCATCTTGTCATTACGACAAAAGAAGAACATTTCGCATGGGAATCCAGTATATTCGGTCTGAAAGTTATTGATAACATCCCGGATGACCGTTTCCATTCCGCCAAACCCGGAAACGGCTTCACCTACAAATGCAATCTTTAACGAAGTTGGCCTGGCGGGACTACTCATCGTTCAACTACCTTCAAAAATGCCGGGGTCTGCAACGAAAATTACAAATTCTTCCGCTGTGTACGTTCTTTAATCCGGGCGGCCTTTACCGTTGCCTCTGCAAGTAAGCTCGCTTCTTCACGCAGGATGCTTCTCAGTGGGGCGCCAAAATAAACCCGCATAAACCGCCAGATATCCCGCTGTGTCAACCCGATGTTTAGCGATGAAAAATAGAGGCCAATCAGGTCTTTGTCACGCCAGCGACGAGGTACTTTCGTACGTATCTGCGCTCTGTGTAGATCAATAACCGAAATTTTTAAGTCTTCTTTATTGCCCGTAAAAGGCAGATGCAGCAGGAAATGGCAGATATAGCAATCGCGGTGATTGATACCGCCTGCGTGCATCTTGCGCACCATCGTGGCAACCCGGTCGATGAGCATCCGCTTCACCTTCACATCCGGTGGGTTTGTCACCCAGTCTGCACAATAATCTTCCAGGCTGATGGTTGGCGTGAGATCTTCGGTAATAATGAACGACGTTTTGCTCAGAGGGTTAAGCCCCTTCTCACCGAATCCAACACCGTACATCGTATCCACGCCTAAATCCTGGAGGCGATGAATAGCGTTCCATTCTCTGTCGGCGCCTAATACCGGCATACGTAACGAAAGAAGGTTTTTGACGATTTCTTTGAGAGAAGTACCCCGATGCCATTTAAGGAAATAGCTTTTCCCCGCCAGTTCAAATCGCAGCGTACGTCGGGTTTCCAGTTCCCTGAAGACTTCCCCCTGCAGCGTTTTAACTTCTTCAAACGCATCTTTTCCGCGCCATAATGTGGCTAACGGTTCTTTCAGTTCAACCATCCAGGCCACCTGTAATAATGTCCGCCGCCTTTTCCGGCAAACTGTACAAATCTTGCGTGTCCGCATAATGCCGCGCGTTTTCTGCCCATGCTGCACGCAATGACGGTTGGGTCAGTGCCTTACGCAAAATATCGTTCAACGCGTCCTGTCGCCAGGGCTCTTCAATGACATCGCCACAGTTAGCCTGCGCAATATAATGCGCATAACCACAGACGGCGGAGGTCAACACCGGCAGACCCGCAGTAATTGCTTCAAGCAGAACAATACCTGCCGCTTCCTGATAGGCCGGATGCAGTAATAAATCAGCGGCCGCCATCAATTCTGCGACATCATTGCGTCCGGAGAAAAAATGGACATTACTGCGCACGCCGCGTTTTTCCGCAAGCGCTTCAAATTTTCGCGGCTTATCCTGACCGACAATATACAAAAGCGTGTTATGTCGTAGTGCCGCCGGCAATGAAGCAAGCGCTTCGATCGAGCGATCCACCCCTTTACGGGTAAAATCTGAACCGACCTGTAGTAATAAGTTTTGCTGCTCCGTAATACCGTTTTTCTGGCGAACGATTTCACGGGCATTCGGGATTTGTGCACTGTATTTTCTGTCCGGGTAAATTCCCGGAGGGAGAATATGAAAACGCTCAGCTTCGGTTTGATAATGCTTCTGGAAATCAGCAATCTGCGTATCCGTCAGCATTAATAACTGCGTCGGCTTACCCTGCTCAAAGGTTGCCCGTTCAAACGCCGCATAATGGCGATAACGAGAGGTCAGCCGGTAGAAGAAACCTTTTTCCTGGGCAACTTTTTCGGCGTAACAAACGTCAGCGGCAAAATAGACATCCAGTCCGGGCATTTTGTTAAAACCCACGACCCGATCAACCGGATGCTCACGCAAATGCGCCTGCACCCAGGCGTAATACTCCGCATTGCGCCCGTGGTTAGTCCGTGATTTAACGGGTACGCGAATGAGCTCAAATACCTCCGGGCATTCTCCGTCCCAGGATTGGGTATAAATACGGACCTGATGGCCTCGTGCGGCTACAGTTTGCGCAATGCGCATAAAGTCACGTTGTAATCCGCCGAACGGAAAATACTTATACAAACAAAAAGCCACGATCATACAGGCGCATCCATATCGATAATTTGCGCGTGCTGCGGCAACATTTTTTCCGTTGCTGCAATCACATCCTCAGCGGGAATAACGGACATATATTTTTTATCACGGTCCAGTTCAGATCGTTTAGGCATGGGCTGATAGTCACCTGCCCAGAACTGAATAATATTGTCCGTCCAGGGGCGCCAGAAGACGTGGTCTGTCGCACCAAACAGACATATCACCGGCGTTTTCACTGCCGCAGCGATATGCCCAGGCGCCGAATCGACGCCGATAAACAGGGCAGCATGATCAATCAGCGCGCCTAATTCCGGGAATCGGGTTTTGCCCGCCAGCCCGGTTACCGGCTTGGTTTCGCACCCCAGCGCAATCTCTTCCACACAGGCTAAATCGTCAGCAGAAGGGCCGGACGTCAGCACTACCTGATAACCTCGACGCTCAAGAGCATCAATGACGCGGGAGAATTTATCGTTATCCCAGCATTTAAATAACTGCCTTGCCGTGGGTTGAATCACTACATACTGATGCGTCACGCCGAGTTGGCGTAACTGCCGGCGCATATTCTCCCAGTGTTCAGGCCGATAACTCATGGTCGTTTCGGTAACCACCTGCACCAGTCCCAGCGGTTTGAGTGCTGACAGCGTGCGTTCAACAACGTGTTCACCGGAATAGGGAACGAGATGGGTAAAACTCTGTTTCCAGAATGCAGACTGCCGGTTAGCGAAATCCTGGGATATTTTTACTCTTGCACGCAAAAAACGAACAATCAGCGCCACAATCCACTGATCGGTCAGGTTGATGACCAGATCATATTGGTTGTTGCGTAAGGTCTTAATCAGGGAAAACGTATTTTTAATTTTTTCTGCCGCTCCCGTTCCCTTATTACTAATGCCATAAAGGGCATTAATCTCAGGATTTTCCGACAAAATAGGCATCGTATCCTTGTAAAGAAGCATATCGATTTTGGCGTCAGGATAGTTCTGCTTCAATGTACTGATAACGGGAGTGGTTAATAGCATATCCCCGTGGAAACGCATCTTGATGACCAGAATTTTTCGAAAAGGCTTTTCCACACGCGACTCTTTTGTTGTGATTGTCCGATAAAGTTAAGCACAAAACAGCACGCTACCGCCCCGGGCTCAACAGCTACCCGAACACTGATATTGCACTGACTTTTACGCGTTAGTGTATCACTTCTTTCGCTGCGATCCGACCCGAATAAATTAACCGTAAGCAGTACATTTTTCTTTTTTAAATCAAATTGATATTAATCCAGGCATCGCTTTATACGATACTCGCTAACTCCGCAAACAACGACAAGGACGGCAAAAATCAATAAATGGCATAAAAATGCAAAAAAGCTGAGCCTGACTAGCGGAATTAGTCTGACTTAAAGCTATTTAAGTCAAAAACAGGAAAAGTAATGGTAAAGCCCTGGCTAAATACATAGAATCCCCAGCACATCCATAAGTCAGCTATTTACTATGCTCGAATTGCTTTACACCGCCCTTCTCTACCTTATTCAGCCTTTGATCTGGATCCGGCTTTGGGTGCGCGGACGTAAGGCCCCGGCCTACCGTAAACGCTGGGGTGAACGCTACGGTTTTTACCGCCGCCCCCTGAAACCGGGCGGAATTATGCTCCACTCCGTTTCTGTCGGCGAAACACTGGCAGCAATTCCTTTGGTTCGCGCCCTGCGCCACCGCTACCCCTACCTGCCGATCACGGTCACCACGATGACACCAACCGGCTCCGAGCGTGTCCAGTCCGCCTTCGGTAGCGATGTTCAGCACGTCTACCTGCCTTATGATTTACCCGATGCGCTGGGACGTTTCCTGGATAAGGTCGATCCTAAGCTGGTACTGATTATGGAAACGGAGTTGTGGCCGAACCTGATTGCCGCGTTGCATAAACGCCGTATTCCCCTGGTCATCGCCAATGCGCGTCTTTCCGCTCGTTCCGCTGACGGTTACGCGAAACTGGGAAAATTTATCCGCAGAATCCTCCGTCGTATTACGCTAATTGCGGCGCAAAATGAAGAAGATGGTCAGCGCTTTGTGACGCTGGGCGCGAAGAATAATCAGGTGACCGTCACCGGCAGTCTGAAGTTCGATATTTCCGTGACGCCACAGCTTGCCGCGAAGGCAGTAACGCTACGTCGCCAGTGGGCGCCGCATCGCCCGGTGTGGATTGCCACCAGTACGCATGAGGGCGAAGAGAGTATTGTCATCGCCGCTCATCAGGCATTGTTACACCAGTTCCCCAACCTGCTGTTGATTCTGGTCCCGCGTCATCCGGAACGCTTCCCGGATGCGATTAACCTCGTGCGTGACGCCGGGCTAAGCTATACAACACGCTCATCCGGCGAAGTCCCCTCGACCAGTACGCAGGTTGTTGTGGGTGATACGATGGGTGAACTGATGCTGCTTTACGGAATTGCGGATCTGGCCTTTGTCGGAGGCTCTCTGGTTGAACGTGGCGGACATAACCCACTGGAAGCCGCAGCACACGCAATTCCCGTGCTGATGGGACCTCACACCTTCAACTTTAAAGATATCTGCGCCCGCCTGGAGCAGGCCAGCGGTTTGATTACGGTCACCGATGCCACAAGCCTCGCCAAAGAAGTTTCCTCTTTACTGACCGATGCCGATTATCGTAATTTCTATGGTCGTCACGCAGTTGAAGTTCTCTATCAAAACCAGGGCGCGCTACAGCGCCTGCTGCAACTGCTGGAACCTTATCTGCCACCGAAAACGCATTGAGGGCTGTTATGCAAAAACGGGCGATTTATCCAGGCACTTTTGATCCGTTGACGAACGGCCATATCGATATCATCACGCGCGCTACGCAGATGTTTGACCATGTCATTCTGGCGATTGCGGCAAGTCCTGGTAAAAAACCGATGTTCACCCTTGAAGAGCGCGTTGCGTTGGCTCAGCAGGCCACTGCCCATCTGTCCGGCGTTGAAGTGCTGGGCTTTAGCGATCTGATGGCCAATTTTGCGCGGGAGCAGCAGGCCAACATCCTGATTCGTGGATTACGCGCTGTCGCGGATTTCGAATACGAAATGCAACTCGCCCATATGAATCGTCATTTGATGCCAGAACTCGAAAGCGTCTTTCTGATGCCGTCTAAAGAGTGGTCCTTCATCTCATCGTCACTGGTGAAAGAAGTGGCGCGCCATAAAGGAGATGTCACCCACTTCCTGCCAGTAAATATTCATCAGGCGCTGCTGGCTAAGCTTAAATAGCGTCCCGGAGACGGGACGTATCACGTTACTTCTGACACTGGCGGCAATAGTATGTCGCACGTTGCGCGTGTTTGGATGCCACGATCGGCGTTCCGCACACTCTGCATGGCTCTCCTTTACGGCCATAGACCTGTAACTCCTGAGCAAAATAGCCCGGTTTACCATCACTTTGCAGAAAATCTTTCAGCGTCGTTCCGCCCTGCTCTATCGAACGCAACAAAACGGCCTTAATCACGCGCACCAGCAGTTCACATTCAGCCTGCGACAGCGACGACGCCAGTCGGTCAGGATGAATGCCAGCAGCAAACAGAGATTCACTGGCGTAGATGTTCCCGACGCCCACCACCAGTTTGTTATCCATCAGCCAGGGTTTAATCGCCGTTTTTTTCTTCGTGCACTTCTGTTGCAGGTATTCAGCGTTGAAATCGTCGCTAAGCGGTTCAGGACCGAGATGCGCCAGCACGTTGTGCCCTTCCAGCGCTTTCGTCCATAGCCAGGCGCCAAAACGTCGAGGATCGGTGTAGCGCAGGACTTTACCATTACTCATCACTAAATCGACGTGGTCGTGTTTTTCTGCCGGAAGATCTTCAGAAAGAATACGCAAACTGCCCGACATCCCCAGATGGATGATGATCCAGCCATCGGAGAGTTCCAGCAAAAGGTATTTTGCGCGACGTTGAACGCTGAGCACCGGTTTGTCGCTCAGACGGTAGATCTCTTCTGATACCGGCCAACGCAGACGCCCATTACGCACATTGGCATGCAAAATGGTTGCCCCGACCAGATGCGGCTCAATACCGCGGCGGCTGGTTTCAACTTCAGGTAATTCAGGCATAACGTCTCCGGCTGTGTATCAGGTCTCACTAATATGGGGATGGCCAGAAAACAAAAAACCCCGCCGAAGCGAGGTTTTTTATTACAGCAAAGCGAGAATTACTTAATTTTCGCTTCTTTGTAGAGAACGTGCTGACGGACAACTGGATCGAACTTTTTCAGTTCCAGTTTTTCCGGCTTAGTACGTTTGTTCTTCGTGGTGGTATAGAAGTGACCAGTACCAGCAGAAGAAACCAGCTTGATCTTCTCACGAATACCTTTAGCCATGATTTATTTCCTCTTAGTACTTAGTACTTTTCGCCACGGGCACGCAGTTCAGACAGAACTGTTTCGATGCCTTTCTTATCAATTACACGCATACCTTTAGCAGATACACGCAGGGTGACAAAACGCTTTTCGCTCTCAACCCAGAAACGGTGAGAGTGCAGGTTAGGCAGGAAACGGCGTTTAGTCGCGTTCAGTGCGTGGGAACGGTTGTTACCGGTCACCGGACGCTTGCCAGTAACTTGGCAGACTCGGGACATGTCTATTCTCCAAAAATCAAATTAGCTCGAGCTTCGTATGGGGTATCGGCGCCTCGTCAGGCTTTACAGCCCGGTCATCGCGGTTCAATGTGAACACTCGATTGCCAGGCCCAAATGCCAAACCCGAGATTCTCAAAGGTGGCGTAGTATACGCTGAGTCAGCGATGTGCTCAAGTCCCGAACAGACAAAGATCCCGATGGATCGCGCAAAGTGCGTCAAATCCAACCACGTTCCGCAAACGAAACGTACTCTCCGCGTCCAATGACAAGGTGATCAAGCACACGGATATCCATGAACTGACAGCATTTTACGACACGCTCAGTGATAAGTTTATCCGCTTTACTCGGCTCTGCACACCCCGACGGATGATTATGAGCAAGGATCACCGCAGATGCATTGATTTTTATCGCTTCACGAATAATTTCGCGCGGATGGATCTCAACATGGGTGAGCGTGCCAGAAAAAAGGCGGCTATGTTTAATGACCTTATGTTGGGAATCGAGAAAAACCACCATAAAAACTTCTCGCGCTTCCTGCGCAAATTGACTCTGCAAAAAATTCCGTGTTAACAACGGACTAAGTAACGGGTTTGTGCCTTTTATTTGCACTTGATAAAAGCGTCGGGCCAGCTCCGCAATACCTTTGAGCTGCGCATACTTTGCTACGCCAATCCCCGTCACCGTGCTGAACTGAGAGTAGTCCGCCGTCAATAAGCTATAAAGAGAACCAAAATGTTCCAGAATCTCTTTTGCCAGCGTAAAGACATCTTTCCCGGGCGTTCCTGTTCGTAAGAAGAGTGCTAACAGTTCATCATCCGTCAGTGTATCCACCCCAAGCGCCAACAGTTTTTCCCTCGGCAGTACGTACTCAACCGTCTCCATCCCACACCTCCTTATGGCTGCACGCATGGTGGCATAGCCCTGCGCGGGATTCGACGTGCAATTTTCACTCCTGCGTAGCGCCTCGCAAAGTGATTCATGGGTGAACGCACGACAGTTTACGGATTGTGATAAAATATCCGCCTTCTGGTGTAATCCAACAGGAAAGATCATGATGAGCCTGGCCGGTAAAAAAATTGTTCTCGGCGTCAGCGGCGGCATTGCGGCCTACAAAACCCCTGAACTGGTGCGTCGTCTGCGCGAGCGCGGCGCTGATGTCCGTGTAGCAATGACCGAGGCGGCTAAAGCCTTTATTACCCCACTCAGCTTACAGGCGGTTTCCGGGTATCCCGTTTCCGACAGTCTGCTGGATCCCGCGGCAGAAGCCGCGATGGGCCATATTGAGTTGGGGAAATGGGCCGACCTGGTGATTCTCGCCCCTGCCACCGCAGACCTTATTGCGCGTGTCGCAGCAGGTATGGCAAACGATCTGGTGTCCACGATTTGTCTGGCGACGCCGGCACCCATTGCCGTTTTACCGGCAATGAATCAGCAGATGTATCGGGCTGCAGCAACACAACACAATCTGGACGTACTGTCTTCCCGTGGGTTGCTCATTTGGGGGCCTGACAGCGGCAGCCAGGCATGCGGTGACGTAGGTCCGGGTCGCATGCTGGATCCCTTAGCAATCGTCGATATGGCCGCGGCGCATTTCTCCCCTGTCAACGATCTGCAACATCTCAATATCATGATTACCGCAGGCCCAACGCGTGAACCGCTCGATCCGGTGCGTTACATTTCTAACCACAGTTCCGGAAAAATGGGCTTTGCCATCGCCGCAGCGGCCGCCCGTCGCGGAGCGAACGTCACGCTGGTCACCGGCCCCGTATCGTTATCCACACCACCTTTTGTACAGCGTGTCGATGTGATGACCGCTCTGGAAATGGAAGCGGCGGTACATTCCGCGATACAACAGCAACATATTTTTATCGGCTGCGCTGCCGTAGCAGACTATCGCGCCGCCGTTGTCGCTCCGGAAAAAATTAAAAAGCAGGCAACACAAGGCGATGAATTTACAATAAAAATGGTTAAAAACCCGGACATCATCGCCGGCGTTGCCGCACGTAAAGACCCGCGCCCCTATGTCGTTGGGTTTGCCGCGGAAACGAATAATGTGGAAGAATACGCCCAGCAAAAACGTATCCGCAAAAACCTTGATTTGATCTGTGCAAACGATGTTTCTCTTTCAACTCAAGGATTTAACAGCGACAGCAACGCTTTACACCTTTTCTGGCAGGATGGAGATAAAGTCTTACCGCTTGAGCGCAAAGCACTCCTGGGCCAATTATTACTCGACGAGATCGTGACCCGTTATGATGAAAAAAATCGACGTTAAGATTCTGGACCCGCGTGTTGGCAAGCAATTCCCGCTGCCAACGTATGCCACCTCCGGCTCTGCCGGACTTGACCTGCGGGCTTGTCTCGATGACGCCGTAGAACTGGCGCCGGGCGCAACCACGCTGCTGCCAACCGGGCTGGCTATTCATATCGCCGATCCGTCTCTGGCTGCCGTCATCCTGCCGCGTTCAGGTCTGGGCCATAAGCATGGTATCGTGCTGGGCAACCTGGTGGGGTTGATTGACTCCGACTATCAGGGGCAACTGATGGTGTCCGTCTGGAACCGTGGCCAGGACAGTTTCACCATTGAGCCGGGCGAACGTATTGCACAGATGGTTTTTGTGCCCGTCGTGCAGGCTGAATTTAATCTGGTGGAAGAATTTGATGCCACTCACCGTGGTGAAGGCGGTTTCGGCCATTCCGGTCGTAAGTAAAAAAACTACGCATCCCGATAATGTCATAACGTCACCGCAAGCCCTGTGTTTGCGGTCATAGTGTGGATGCTCGCCTGTAAGTGCTTATTTTCAGGGGTATTTTGTAACATGGCAGAAAAACAAACTGCGAAAAGGAATCGTCGCGAAGAAATACTTCAGTCTCTGGCGCTGATGCTGGAATCCAGCGATGGAAGCCAACGCATCACAACGGCAAAACTGGCGGCTTCTGTCGGCGTTTCCGAAGCGGCGTTGTATCGTCATTTTCCCAGTAAGACGCGTATGTTCGATAGCCTGATTGAGTTTATCGAAGACAGCCTGATTACCCGTATCAATTTGATTTTGAAAGATGAAAAAGATACCCACGCGCGTCTGCGTCTGATTGTGTTATTGATTCTGGGTTTCGGCGAACGCAATCCCGGCCTGACGCGTATCCTGACCGGACATGCGCTGATGTTTGAACAGGACCGTTTGCAGGGTCGTATCAGCCAGCTGTTTGAACGCATTGAAGCGCAGTTACGCCAGGTGCTGCGGGAAAAACGGATGCGCGAAGGGGAAGGGTTCGTGACGGATGAAACGCTGCTGGCAAGCCAACTGCTCGCCTTTTGCGAAGGTATGTTGTCGCGCTTTGTGCGTAGCGAATTCAAATACCGTCCTACGGATGATTTTGACGCCCGCTGGCCGCTGCTCGCTGCGCAACTGCAGTAATGTTTGCCGGATAGCGCGCACGTTATCCGGCCACTCACGTCAAACGCCGAACGCTTCCCGATACGCCCGCACCGCTGCCAGATGCTCTGCCATTTCCGGCTTCTCTTCCAGATAAGCAATCAGGTCTTTCAGGGTGATGATGGAAATCACCTTACAGCCATAATCGCGCTCAACTTCCTGAATGGCGGAAATCTCGCCACGACCACGCTCCTGACGATCCAAAGAGATCAGCACGCCAGCCAGCGTTGCACCGTTGGCCTGGATGATTTCCATCGATTCCCGGATGGCCGTACCAGCGGTGATCACATCATCCACCAGCATCACTCGTCCCTGAAGCGCGCTGCCAACCAGAGTGCCGCCTTCGCCGTGATCTTTCGCCTCTTTGCGGTTAAAGCAGTATGGCAGATCCTTATCGTGGTGCTCAGCCAGCGCGACCGCCGTGGTAGTCGCAATAGGAATGCCTTTGTAAGCAGGACCAAAAAGCAGATCGAATTCAATGCCTGAATCCACTAACGCTTCGGCGTAAAAACGCCCTAACAGTGCCAGATCACGCCCGGTATTAAACAGCCCGGCGTTGAAGAAATAGGGGCTCTTACGCCCGGATTTCAGCGTGAATTCGCCAAACTTGAGTACCTGTTTGTTAAGCGCAAACTCGATAAACTGGCGTTGATAGGGTTTCATGGATTCGCTCCTCGTTTCACTTTCATCATTGACAAAATCTACGGACAAAAAAAAGGCGACTCACTGGTCGCCTTAAAAATCAATTTTCTAACGCCGCCTTCTGCGTCGCGACAATAGATTCGATTCCCCCTCGGGCCAGAGCCAGCAAGGTGAGAAGTTCTTCATGGCTGAACGGCTCGCCTTCCGCCGTTCCCTGGACTTCAATGATTCGCCCATCCTCGGTCATCACCACATTCATGTCGGTCTCCGCCGCCGAGTCTTCAACGTATTCCAGATCGCAGAGCGCTTCACCATTGACGATCCCCACGGATACCGCAGCAACCATCCCTTTCATCGGGTTGGTTTTCAGCTTACCGCTGGCCACCAGCTTGTTCAGCGCATCCGCCAGTGCAACGCAGGCACCGGTAATAGAGGCGGTACGCGTGCCGCCATCAGCCTGGATTACATCGCAGTCCAGAGTAATGGTAAATTCACCCAGCGTTTTGAGATCGACCGCTGCGCGAAGTGCACGGGCGATCAGACGCTGAATCTCCATCGTGCGGCCGCCCTGCTTGCCCTTGGCGGCTTCGCGCGCGTTACGGGTATGGGTTGCCCGCGGCAGCATGCCATATTCAGCCGTGATCCAGCCCTGACCCTGACCTTTCAGAAAACGGGGTACGCCTTCTTCGATCGAGGCAGTGCATAACACTTTGGTATCGCCAAATTCGACCAGCACCGAGCCTTCAGCATGTTTTGTATAGTTACGGGTCAGGGTTACGGGACGCACCTGATTAGCGCTACGGCCTGCTGGACGCATATTGAGATCTCCGGCTTGAAACGAATGTGGCTGCGCATTATACGGACTTCCCGCGGTTATTCCTATCCTGACAAGGCCGGGATGGCTATAATCCTCACATCTCTCCTTTAAAAACAGGAACGTCTATGATCCGCAGTATGACCGCCTACGCCCGGCGTGAAATCAAGGGTGAATGGGGTAGCGCCACCTGGGAAATGCGCTCGGTAAACCAGCGTTATCTGGAAACTTACTTTCGTCTGCCGGAACAGTTCCGTAGTCTTGAACCTGTTGTTCGTGAACGTATTCGTACTCGTCTGACGCGCGGTAAAGTCGAGTGTATGCTGCGCTTTGAACCGGATGCCAGCGCGCAGGGCGAGCTCATCCTGAATGAAAAGCTGGCAAAACAACTCGTGAACGCAGCCAACTGGGTCAAGATGCAGAGTGATGAAGGGGAAATCAATCCGGTCGATATCCTGCGCTGGCCAGGCGTAATGGCGGCACAGGAACAGGACCTGGATGCCATTGCCGCAGAAATTCTGACTGCACTTGACGGCACGCTTGACGATTTCATCGTTGCCCGCGAAACGGAAGGTCAGGCACTAAAAGCGCTGATCGAGCAGCGTCTGGAAGGCGTAAGCGCTGAAGTGGTTAAAGTCCGGGCTCATATGCCCGAAATTCTGCAATGGCAGCGCGAACGTCTGGTCGCTAAGCTCGAAGACGCCCAGGTCCAGTTAGAGAATAACCGTCTGGAGCAAGAGCTGGTCCTGATGGCACAGCGTATTGATGTGGCAGAAGAACTGGATCGCCTGGAAGCCCACGTCAAAGAAACTTACAACATCCTGAAGAAAAAAGAGGCGGTGGGTCGCCGTCTGGACTTCATGATGCAGGAATTCAACCGTGAGTCGAATACACTGGCGTCGAAATCCATTAATGCTGAAGTGACGAATTCCGCCATCGAACTGAAAGTTTTGATCGAGCAGATGCGCGAGCAGATTCAGAACATCGAATAAAGTGTCTATCCGCGTAGCCCGTCAGCCAAAGGCGGTGCTACGTTTATCCACCTATTACGCTGACTAATGTCTGGCTTCAGTTTAGTTTTTTTCATCTATTTTTCTGAATGAAAAATCCTCAAACCGCACACTACTTCAGAACAACAGGAATTTCGCATTAACTGAAGTTATCAAAAACGTCTCACCTTAGAAAATCTCAATCGTGACGACGAGCGCAAGTCGTTACCCTGTGTCCCCTAAATACTGGGGGGAGTCATGCTGTTACACGTTTTGTACCTGATAGGAATCACCGCTGAAGCCATGACCGGCGCTCTGGCGGCGGGCCGTCGTCGGATGGATACTTTCGGCGTCATCATTATTGCCACAGCAACCGCCATCGGCGGCGGCTCTGTCCGCGATATTCTGCTCGGACACTATCCTCTGGGTTGGGTTAAACATCCCGAATACGTGATTATTGTCGCCACGGCGGCGGTTGTGACGACCATTGTGGCTCCCGTCATGCCCTATCTGCGCAAGGTATTCCTGGTACTGGATGCCTTAGGTCTGGTGGTCTTTTCCATCATTGGCGCCCAGGTTGCTCTGGATATGGGGCACGGACCGATCATTGCCGTCGTTGCTGCGGTCACCACCGGCGTCTTTGGTGGGGTACTGCGCGACATGTTCTGTAAACGTATTCCGCTCGTTTTTCAGAAAGAGCTTTACGCTGGCGTCTCATTCGCCTCTGCCGTGCTTTACATCGTTCTGCAACACTATGTTTCCAACCAGGATATCGTGATTATCTCAACCCTGATGTTTGGTTTTGTCGCCCGTCTCCTGGCGCTGCGCCTGAAGCTGGGTTTGCCGGTGTTTTACTACCACCACGAAAGCCATTAAGGAATAAAGCTCTCAATTTGCTGAGCCGCCAGCCAGCGGCTCAGTTGTTTGACCTCCGCGTTGTCCAGCCAGGCCATCACCTGACGTGCGCGACGCGGGCCGACAGCCGGAAGTTGTTGCCAGTACAATTCCTTTCGCCCTGACAACTGCCGCCATGAACGATCGCCGCTGGCATTGAGCGCCGTCAGAGGTATCGGGATGCCTAACGCCTGGATCCAGCGGATAAATGGCTGTTTTCTCACCTTATTAAACTGATGCCATACCTGCTCGCCCTTCGCTTTCGCAAACCCCGGCGTGTGCTGAATCTGCTCCTGAGTTAAGGCCAGCCAGGAAAAGATATGCTCAAAGTGGTGCTGCTGATGAAGCGCTCGCCAGCCCGCCTCACCAACGCCGTCTAATTTTAAAACCGTGCCAGAGCCCAACCAGACCAGGCGGGAGATAAACTGCTCCTGACACGATGGTGAAACAAAAAAACAGGTCAATGTGTTGTAGCGATTTTCAGGAGGGCTCGGTTTAGTCCGTTCTGAACTCCGCCAGACAACGTCGTCAATACGCGGGATCCCCTGTCCGGCAAGACTCACCAGTATCTGATCGCCAGGGGCGATGTCCCACTCCTCCCAGCGACTAACAGAACCGATATTCACCCGCTGCACCCGTTTATCGTCCAGCATGACAGGGGCAAGCGTCGCAACAACAGCAATTTTTCCGCTTTTGCCGATCGAAAACTGAATCGCGGTGACCTCCGCCACCTGGGCAACAGGCGGATATTTCCAGGCAACCAGCCAGGTTCCTTGTCCCGGTAACCACCGGTGAGAGGCAGGTTCTTTGTCCATCCGCACAACCACCCCATCGGTGACAAAGGGTAACGCAGACGTCCACCATTGCGTACGCGCCCGCTCCACACCTTCAATACTGGTGGCTGGCAGCGTAAACATCTTCGTTAGCGTAAACCCCGCCGCACTCAACAGTTTTACTCTTTCGGACATTGTCTGTGGTCCATCAGGCCAGGCCCAGATAAAAATCCCCAGAGATGATAAATCACCAACGTTGCCCTTTCGCATCAACAGACCCGCCACCTTCGAACGGGCATTCATGCCACCCATTTTTTGCTGGATATGACCGTCCTGTTGCAGAAAGATCTCGCCCTGCAACACGCTGTTTGCCAGCGAGCCCACTATAGTTCGCGGCACAGCAGGAATCTGTTGTACTTTTTGCGTCCAGTCTTCGCCTTTTAGTCCATCACCACGGCTGATAGCCTGGGTCAATTTTCCATTCTGGTATTTCAGCGTAACCGCCACGCCATCAACCTTTGGCTGTACCCACAAATCGTTGTGCTCACGCATCCATTGCTGCATGGCTCGCTTGTCTGCCAGTTTTTGTACGCCAGTATGGGCGACAGGATGAGAGACTGTGCCACCAGGAGAGGATAATGTCAGGCCGGGAGGTGCGTCGTCAGCAAAGCAGTGCTGCCACTGGAGCAGTCGCGCATGCAATTGATCGTAGACGCCATCATCAACCGTGCCAGCGCCCTCCTTCCAGTAGGCGTCATCCCACTGCGCAATTTGCTGTTGTAAACGAGAGATCTCTTCGTGGGCTCTGCTTGCCGACCATACCGGGCATACCGCCCAGGCCTGCGTGTGCCAAAGCCACCCCCCCATTAATATCGCTATCCCTGTTTTCATCACCACCTCCGCTGTACGTTTTCAGGCAGATATAGCGCGTTGCATGGCCGTCGCCGAGCGACAAAAGTTAAGATTGCGTACACGCTTCCAGTGATTCCGTTCATTTGCAGAGAATGTTGCGTAAATCAGGAAACAGGCGCGCAAAAGCAATAATCTGGCGTAAAAAGTGTGACAAAGACTACGTCGCGTAGCGACGACGTGTATAATAAGCCCGTATGTAGGTTCATTTTCGATAATCACATACGTAAGATACTCATGGCTCAAGGCACGCTATATATTGTTTCTGCCCCCAGTGGCGCGGGTAAATCCAGCCTGATTCAGGCTTTATTAAAAACCCAACCGTTGTATGACACCCAGGTTTCTGTTTCACACACCACGCGCGCGCCGCGTCCGGGTGAAGTTCATGGTGAGCACTATTTCTTTGTGAATCATGACGAATTCAGAACCATGATTGGCAACGACGCGTTTCTGGAACACGCAGAAGTATTTGGTAATTACTACGGCACCTCGCGTGAAGCCATTGAACAAGTACTGGCTTCTGGGGTGGATGTCTTTCTGGATATCGACTGGCAGGGCGCGCAACAAATTCGCCAGAAGATGCCACATGCGCGCAGTATCTTTATTCTGCCGCCGTCTAAACTTGAACTGGACCGCCGCTTACGCGGTCGCGGTCAGGATAGCGAAGATGTTATTGCAAAACGTATGGCGCAAGCTGTTGCAGAAATGAGCCATTACGCCGAATATGATTATCTTATTGTGAATGACGACTTCGATACCGCTCTTGGCGATTTGAAGACCATCATTCGCGCCGAACGTCTGCGCATGAGCCGCCAAAAGCAGCGTCATGACGCTTTAATCAGCAAACTGTTGGCAGACTGAACCCAGTTTCAGTATCATGCCCAGTCATTTCTTCACCTGTGGAGCATTTTAAGTATGGCACGCGTAACTGTTCAGGACGCTGTAGAGAAAATTGGTAACCGTTTTGACCTGGTACTGGTCGCCGCGCGTCGCGCTCGTCAGATGCAGGTAGGCGGAAAGGATCCGCTCGTACCGGAAGAAAACGATAAAACTACCGTAATCGCGCTGCGCGAAATCGAAGAAGGTCTGATTAACAACCAGATCCTCGATGTCCGTGAGCGTCAGGAACAGCAAGAGCAGGAAGCCGCTGAATTACAAGCCGTAACCGCCATTGCTGAAGGTCGTCGTTAATCACAAAGCGGGTCGCCCTTGTATCTGTTTGAAAGCCTGAATCAGCTGATTCAAAACTACCTGCCGGAAGACCAAATCAAACGTCTGCGGCAGGCGTATCTCGTTGCACGTGACGCTCACGAGGGCCAGACACGTTCAAGCGGTGAACCTTATATCACGCACCCTGTTGCGGTAGCCTGCATTCTTGCCGAGATGAAACTCGACTATGAAACGTTGATGGCTGCACTGCTGCATGACGTGATCGAAGATACTCCCGCCACCTACCAGGACATGGAGCAGCTTTTTGGTAAAAGCGTGGCTGAACTGGTAGAAGGGGTATCAAAGCTTGATAAACTCAAGTTCCGCGATAAGAAAGAGGCGCAGGCCGAAAACTTCCGCAAGATGATTATGGCGATGGTGCAGGATATCCGCGTCATTCTCATCAAACTTGCTGACCGCACCCATAACATGCGCACGCTGGGCTCACTACGCCCGGATAAACGTCGCCGCATCGCCCGTGAAACCCTCGAAATCTATAGCCCGCTGGCACACCGTTTAGGTATTCATCACATTAAAACCGAGCTCGAAGAACTGGGTTTTGAGGCGTTGTACCCGAACCGCTATCGTGTGATCAAAGAGGTAGTTAAAGCTGCACGCGGCAACCGTAAAGAGATGATCCAAAAAATCCTCTCTGAAATCGAAGGGCGTCTGCAAGAAGCCGGCATTCCGTGTCGCGTCAGTGGTCGCGAGAAACATCTCTATTCCATCTATTGCAAGATGGTGCTGAAAGAACAACGCTTTCACTCGATCATGGATATTTACGCGTTCCGCGTTATCGTCCATGACTCCGACACCTGCTATCGCGTGCTTGGCCAGATGCACAGCCTCTATAAGCCACGTCCTGGACGGGTTAAAGATTACATCGCCATTCCGAAAGCGAACGGCTATCAATCTTTGCACACGTCGATGATTGGTCCGCACGGCGTGCCAGTGGAAGTTCAGATCCGTACCGAAGATATGGATCAGATGGCGGAAATGGGGGTCGCGGCGCACTGGGCTTATAAAGAGCACGGTGAAACCAGCACAACCGCACAGATCCGCGCACAGCGCTGGATGCAAAGTCTGCTCGAACTGCAACAAAGTGCGGGCAGCTCGTTTGAATTTATCGAGAGCGTAAAATCCGATCTGTTCCCGGATGAGATTTACGTTTTCACACCGGAAGGGCGCATTGTCGAACTGCCTGCCGGTGCCACTCCTGTCGACTTTGCTTATGCGGTGCATACCGATATCGGTCATGCCTGCGTCGGCGCACGCGTCGACAGACAGCCCTATCCGCTGTCACAGCCCCTGACCAGCGGCCAGACGGTTGAAATCATTACCGCGCCAGGCGCTCGTCCGAACGCGGCCTGGCTCAACTTTGTCGTGAGCTCCAAAGCGCGCGCCAAGATTCGCCAGTTGTTGAAGAACCTCAAGCGTGATGATTCCGTCAGCCTGGGGCGTCGCCTGCTCAACCATGCACTGGGCGGCAGCCGTAAGCTGGCCGAAATCCCGCAAGAGAGCATTCAGCGTGAACTTGAACGCATGAAGCTCGCTACGCTTGACGACCTGCTGGCTGAAATCGGCCTCGGCAACGCCATGAGCGTGGTGGTAGCAAAAAATCTGCAGCAGGGTGATGCCTCTGCTATCCAACCGGCGGTGCCAGGCCACGGTCATTTGCCCATTAAAGGCGCAGATGGCGTGCTGATTACTTTTGCCAAGTGCTGTCGTCCGATTCCTGGCGATCCGATCATTGCCCATGTCAGCCCGGGTAAAGGTCTGGTTATCCACCATGAATCCTGCCGTAACATCCGTGGTTACCAGAAAGAGCCAGAGAAATTTATGGCGGTAGAATGGGATAAAGAGACGGAGCAGGAATTCATCACCGAAATAAAAGTGGATATGTTTAACCACCAGGGCGCACTGGCTAACCTGACGGCGGCGATCAACACCACCACCTCGAATATTCAGAGCCTGAATACTGAAGAGAAAGATGGTCGCGTCTACAGCGCCTTTATTCGCCTTACCGCGCGCGACCGCGTCCATCTGGCGAATATTATGCGCAAGATCCGCGTGATGCCAGACGTGATAAAAGTCACCCGTAACCGAAACTAGTCAAATGAATGCACAGCGTTATGCGCGAATCTGCGAGATGCTCGCCAGGCGCCAGCCGGACCTGACCGTCTGCATGGAGCAGGTCCATAAACCTCATAACGTTTCTGCGATCATTCGTACCGCAGATGCCGTTGGTGTCCACGAAGTCCACGCCGTCTGGCCTGGCAGCCGTATGCGCACCATGGCCTCGGCGGCGGCGGGCAGCAACAGTTGGGTGCAGGTGAAAACCCACCGCACAATTGGCGATGCCGTCGCGCGTCTAAAAGATCGGGGCATGCAAGTTCTGGCGACCCACCTCTCTGACAATGCTGTCGATTTCCGCGAAATCGATTACACGCGTCCGACCTGTATTCTGATGGGTCAGGAAAAAACCGGCATTACCCAGGAAGCGTTAGCACTGGCAGACCAGGACATTATCATCCCGATGACGGGTATGGTTCAGTCACTTAATGTTTCCGTCGCTTCTGCGTTAATTCTTTACGAAGCGCAGCGCCAGCGGCAGAACGCCGGAATGTACCTGCGTGAAAACAGCATGTTGCCGGAAGAGGAACAGCAGCGCCTGTTGTTTGAAGGCGGCTATCCGGTGCTGGCGAAAGTCGCCAGGCGCAAAGGGCTGCCCTATCCGCACGTCAATCAGCAGGGCGCCATTGAAGCCGATGATGCCTGGTGGTCCACTATGCAGGCGGCGAAGTAAATCATGAGTGGGCGCCTGTTAGATGCGGTCCCGCTCAGTTCACTAACGGGCGTTGGCGCAGCGCAAAGCAGCAAACTGGCGAAAATTGGTCTGCACACCGTGCAGGACCTGCTGTTACACCTTCCTTTGCGTTATGAAGACCGCACCCAACTTTATCCCATTGGTGAACTGCTGCCGGGCGTTTACGCCACCGTCGAAGGGGAAGTGCTGAACTGCAATATCACCTTCGGCGGTCGCCGGATGATGACCTGTCAGATCAGCGACGGTTCCGGCATTCTGACAATGCGCTTTTTCAACTTTAGCGCGGCGATGAAGAACAGCCTCGCAACCGGACGACGCGTACTGGCTTATGGCGAAGCGAAGCGTGGGAAGTACGGCGCAGAGATGATCCACCCGGAATACCGTGTCCAGGGCGATCTCAGTACACCAGCGCTGCAGGAGACCCTCACCCCGGTTTATCCCACAACTGAAGGGGTAAAACAGGCCACGTTACGTAAGCTCACCGATCAGGCGTTAGACCTGCTGGATACCTGCGCCATTGCCGAACTTCTGCCACCTGAGTTATTACAGGGTATGCTCAGTCTGCCCGAAGCGCTTCGTACGCTGCATCGCCCACCGCCGACGCTCCAGTTAAGCGATCTGGAGACTGGCCAGCATCCGGCGCAACGTCGTCTGATCCTGGAAGAGTTACTGGCGCATAACCTGAGTATGCTGGCGCTTCGTGCAGGCGCACAGCGTTTTCATGCCCAACCACTGAGCGCTAACGACACGCTGAAAAACCAACTGTTAGCCTCTCTGCCCTTCAAGCCAACCGGCGCGCAGGCCCGCGTGGTGGCGGAAATCGAGCATGATATGGCGCTCGATATCCCAATGATGCGCCTGGTGCAGGGCGATGTCGGCTCTGGTAAAACGCTGGTCGCCGCGCTGGCGGCCCTGCGGGCGATTGCGCACGGTAAACAGGTCGCACTGATGGCCCCGACCGAGCTACTGGCGGAGCAGCATGCCAACAACTTCCGCAACTGGTTTGCTCCGCTGGGCGTCGAAGTCGGCTGGCTGGCTGGCAAGCAGAAAGGCAAAGCGCGTCAGGCGCAACAAGATGCAATCGCCAGCGGGCAGGTGCAGATGGTCGTGGGAACGCACGCGATCTTCCAGGAACAAGTGCAGTTCAACGGTCTTGCACTGGTGATCATCGACGAACAGCACCGTTTCGGCGTGCATCAGCGCCTCGCGCTTTGGGAGAAAGGCCAGCAGCAGGGTTTTCACCCGCATCAGCTCATTATGACCGCGACCCCTATCCCGCGTACGCTGGCGATGACCGCCTACGCAGATCTCGATACCTCTGTCATTGACGAGTTACCGCCCGGGCGTACGCCCGTCACAACGGTTGCTATTCCGGATACACGTCGCAGCGATATTATTGACCGCGTGCGCAACGCCTGTACGCAGGAAGGTCGCCAGGCCTACTGGGTCTGTACGCTGATTGAAGAATCTGATTTGTTAGAAGCGCAGGCCGCCGAGGCGACATGGGAAGAATTAAAACTCGCGCTACCAGAACTGAATGTGGGTCTGGTCCACGGACGCATGAAGCCGGCGGAAAAACAGGCGGTGATGGCGGCGTTTAAACAGGGCGAACTGCACCTGCTGGTCGCCACCACGGTAATTGAAGTCGGCGTAGATGTGCCGAATGCCAGCCTGATGATCATCGAAAATCCGGAGCGTCTTGGATTAGCACAGTTACACCAGTTGCGTGGGCGCGTCGGGCGTGGCGCGGTAGCCTCGCACTGCGTCCTGCTCTACAAATCGCCATTATCGAAAACGGCGCAGAAGCGATTGCAGGTACTGCGCGACAGCAGCGATGGCTTTGTGATTGCGCAAAAAGATCTCGAAATTCGTGGGCCGGGTGAGTTGCTGGGAACGCGGCAGACAGGTAATGCAGAATTTAAAGTCGCGGATTTACTGCGCGATCAAGCTATCATTCCGGAAGTTCAGCGTATTGCACGTCACATTCATGAACGTTATCCGCAACAGGCAAAAGCGTTAATCGAACGCTGGATGCCGGAAACAGAACGCTATTCTAACGCCTGATGGCGATGCAAAAGCGCGGTGGTTCATCACCACCGCACCTTCTCGTTATTGCGCAAAAATAGGTAACAGCAAATACAGCTTAATCACCAGTGCATTGACGATGTCGATAAAGAACGCCCCCACCATCGGTACCACCAGAAACGCCATATGGGAGGGACCAAAACGTTCGGTAATCGCCTGCATATTGGCAATCGCGGTTGGCGTCGCCCCCAGGCCAAAACCACAGTGTCCCGCCGCCAGCACGGCTGCATCGTAATTTTTGCCCATCATTCGCCAGGTGACAAATATCGCATACAGCGCCATAAAAATGGACTGTACAACGAGGATCGCCAGCATCGGCAGCGCCAGGGACGCCAGTTCCCACAGCTTCAGGCTCATCAACGCCATGGCCAGAAACAGCGACAGGCTGACGTTCCCGAGAACAGAGACTGCACGCTCAAACACGCGATAAAAACCTACCAGCGCCAGGCCGTTACTGACAATCACGCCGACAAACAACACGCAGACAAACGTGGGCAGTTCAAACACCGTTCCTGCCAGCAATTGCGCAACAATCCGGCCTACCGTCAGACAGATAGCAATAAGCGCAATGGTTTCGATCAGTACCAGAGAGGTGATCATGCGCCCGACGTCCGGTTTCTCAAACGCTGTCGGCACTTCCAGATCGTCCGGAATACCGTCCGGCGTAGTGGAGTGTTTGACCAGATAACGCGCTACAGGTCCACCAATCAGTCCACCAAGAACCAGACCGAAGGTGGCGCACGCCATCGCCACTTCCGTTGCGTTAGTAAAGCCGTAACGTTCGATAAACAACTTACTCCAGGCGGCGCCAGTACCGTGGCCCCCGGAGAGCGTGATCGAACCGGCAATTAGCCCCATCAGTGGATCGAGTCCCAGCAGGCTGGCCATCCCAATGCCGATAGCGTTTTGCATCAGCAGCAATCCCACCACGACGATCAGAAAAATCCCCACCACGCGACCACCAGCCCGTAGGCTGGCGATGTTGGCATTTAAACCGATGGTTGCGAAAAACGCCAACATCAGCGGGTCGCGCAACGTCATATCGAAATTCACTTCCCAGCCCATGCTCTTTTTCAGCACTAACAGGGCCAGCGCGACCAGCAACCCACCGGCAACCGGTTCTGGAATCGTGTATTTCTTGAGAAAGGAGACTGACTGAACCAGTTTACGCCCCAGCAGCAACGTCAGCGTTGCGGCAACGAGGGTTGATAAGGTATCGAGTTGAAACATACAAAGCTCCTTGAGTACGTCTGAATCAGTTACGCACGATGTCTTATTCCTGCGAAAATTTTTAGCTTTTAATGATAATTCGGCATGGATTTTAAGCAGAAAAAAGGGAAAAGTTATATAAAAATGTGATTTTATCTATTTTAAATATTAAGAATACCCACTCGCAAACGTTTGCTTTTACCATCTGGTCAGATAAAATGCCCGCTTTGCCACCACGGGATTATCACTGATGTCTGTTAACACCCTCGAGTCGGAAAATGCGCAACCGGTTGCGCAGACTCAAAACAGCGAACTGATTTATCGTCTTGAAGATCGCCCGCCGCTTCCACAAACGCTGTTTGCCGCCTGTCAGCATCTGCTGGCAATGTTCGTTGCGGTCATTACGCCGGCGCTGCTCATCTGTCAGGCGCTGGGGTTACCGGCTCAGGATACGCAACACATTATCAGCATGTCTCTGTTTGCCTCCGGCGTGGCCTCGATTATTCAAATTAAAGCATGGGGTCCGGTGGGTTCAGGATTGTTATCGATTCAGGGCACCAGTTTTAACTTTGTCGCGCCGCTGATTATGGGCGGTACCGCGCTGAAAACGGGTGGTGCAGATGTCCCGACCATGATGGCAGCGCTGTTTGGCACGCTGATGCTGGCGAGTTGTACGGAGATGGTAATCTCCCGCGTACTGCATCTTGCCCGTCGTATCATTACGCCGCTGGTGTCCGGCGTAGTGGTGATGATTATCGGCCTGTCGCTGATTCAGGTCGGCCTGACCTCCATCGGTGGCGGCTACGCCGCAATGAGCGACAACACCTTCGGTGCGCCGAAAAACCTGATGCTGGCGGGCGTGGTCCTGCTGCTGATCATTCTGCTCAACCGGCAACGCAACCCGTACCTGCGCGTGGCCTCTCTGGTGATCGCGATGGCCGCAGGCTACGCGCTGGCGTGGTTTATGGGCATGCTGCCGGAAAATACCGCACCAACCTCCGGGGATCTGATCATGGTGCCCACACCGTTGTATTACGGGTTGGGCATTGACTGGAACCTGCTGCTGCCGCTGATGCTGGTATTTATGATCACCTCGCTGGAAACCATCGGCGATATCACTGCGACGTCCGATGTCTCCGAACAGCCCGTCTCTGGCCCACTGTACATGAAGCGTCTGAAAGGCGGCGTGCTGGCAAACGGCCTGAACTCATTTGTCTCTGCGGTCTTTAATACCTTCCCGAACTCCTGTTTCGGGCAGAACAATGGGGTCATTCAGTTGACCGGCGTCGCCAGCCGTTACGTTGGTTTTGTGGTTGCGCTGATGTTGATCCTGCTCGGTCTGTTCCCGGCGGTGAGCGGCTTTGTACAGCATATTCCTGAGCCAGTACTCGGCGGGGCTACGCTGGTCATGTTCGGGACAATCGCGGCGTCTGGTGTGCGTATTGTTTCCCGCGAACCGCTGAACCGTCGTGCGATTTTGATTATTGCGCTGTCGCTGGCCGTCGGTCTTGGCGTCTCCCAACAGCCGCTGATCCTGCAGTTCGCGCCGGACTGGGTGAAAAATCTGCTCTCTTCCGGAATCGCTGCAGGCGGTATCACCGCTATCGTACTGAACCTGATTTTCCCGCCTGAAAAACAGTAAACGCTCCGCGACGGTGATTCCACTTCACCGTCGCTATCATACTCTTTCACGATTCCTGCCTTGAGGATTGTGCGTAAATCGTGCATAACTCAACTATGTGCCCTTCGCAGGATGGAAGACCATGAAATTTATTGGAAAGCTGATTCTCTACGTGCTGATTGCCCTTCTGGTGGTGATTCTCGGCCTCTATTTCCTGCTGCAAACACGCTGGGGTGCAGAACACGTCAGTGCCTGGATATCTGAGCACAGCGAGTATCGGTTGTCTTTTGAGGCGATGGACCATCGTTTTTCTTCTCCTTCGCATATCCTGCTGAAAAACGTCACCTTTGGACGCGACGGTCAACCTGCAACACTTGTGGCTAAAACGGTCGATATTGGCCTGAGCACTCGCCAACTGACCCATCCGCGATATGTCGATACGATCCTGCTACAAAACGGCACCCTGAATATTTCCCCTCATACAGCACCGTTACCCTTCCAGGCCGATCGCCTGCAGTTACAGGATATGGCGTTTAACAGCCCTGACAGCGAGTGGAATCTGAGCGCTCAGCGGGTAAATGGCGGCATCATCCCCTGGCTGCCAGAAGCCGGTAAAGTGCTTGGTAGTAAAGCCCAGATTCAACTCAGCGCCGGTTCACTGACACTGAACGATGTTCCCGCCGCTAACGTCCTGATTGAAGGCAGTATTGATAACGAACAGGTGACATTAAGCACTATCGGCGCGGATATCGCGCGCGGTGCTTTAACCGGCGTGGCAAAGCGCCATGCCGACGGTAGCTGGATGGTTGAAAATCTGCGACTGAACGATATCCGATTGCAAAGCGATAAATCGCTGAGAGACTTTTTCGCGCCGCTTACCACTATTCCGTCGCTACAGATTAACCGCCTTGAGGTCACTGACGCGCGTCTACAGGGCCCGGACTGGGCGGTCACCGATCTGGATCTCAGCTTGCGTAACCTGACCTTCAGCAAGGACGACTGGCAGACGCAGGAAGGCAAATTGTCGATGAATGCCAGCGAGTTCATTTTTGGCTCATTGCACTTGTTTGATCCTATTCTGAATGCCGAGTTTTCACCGCAAGGCATCGCGCTACGCCAGTTCACCACCCGCTGGGAGGGCGGCATGGTCAGAACCTCCGGCAACTGGCTGCGCGAGGGTAAAGCCTTAATCCTCGATGATGCGGCCATCGCGGGCATCGAGTACACCCTGCCGGAAAACTGGAAACAGCGCTGGATGCAGCCACTGCCCGCCTGGCTCAACAGCCTGACGCTGAAGAAATTTAATGCCAGCCGCAATCTGGTCATTGATATCGACCCGACGTTCCCGTGGCAGTTGACCGCGCTGGATGGCTATGGCGCCAATCTGGGGTTAGTGCAGAACCAGAAATGGGGTGTCTGGAGCGGAAACGCGACCCTGAATGCCGCCGCCGCCACCTTCAACCGCGTCGACGTACGTCGCCCCTCTTTGTCTTTAACCGCCAATGCCAGCACGGTGAATATCAGCGAACTGAGCGCTTTTACGGAAAGAGGGATTCTGGAAGCGACCGCCAGCGTGTCGCAATTACCGCTGCGTCAGACGCAGGTTAGCCTGAATGGACGCGGCGTCCCGGTGAACGTCCTGCAGCAGTGGGGCTGGCCCGCGCTACCGATTTCAGGTGACGGCAATATTCAACTGACCGCCAGCGGCACAGTGCAGGCTGACGCGCCCCTCAAACCCACGGTGAATGGGCAGCTTCACGCCATAAATGCGGATAAACAGCAGGTCACGCAAACCATGCAAGCCGGAGTGGTCACCTCGGGCGAAGTTACATCAACCGAACCTGCTCCAGTATCCCCCGCTCCCGTTACGCCGTAATCACCTCTTCCCACTCCCGGATGCTTCATTCCGGGAGGCTTCTACGCCTGAAAGCGAAACAGGTATTCATTTATCGGTTATTTGTGCCTATTTTCCGCAACAGGTTTTCATCCCCACCGGGAGTTGTTATAACGATTGCGTTGGAAGTTTTATTTAATAATTACAAACACCCTACATAAAATAAAGGAATAGCCATGTCTGTAATACGTCAACGTATTCTGGCGGATATGCAAAGATTCTCCAGAGCAATGATCGGGGCGGTCTTGTTCTTACCTGTTATTGGCTTAATTCTGGCCTTAAGCTCAATATTAACCAACCCGACACTTATTTCCGAAACCAGCTTTTTACATCAAATAGGTCAACTCCTCGGTGATACCTTCTGGCCATTATTCGGTAATCTGGGATTACTTTTCTGTGTCGGTATCAGCTATGGTCTGGCAAAAGATAAAAAAACCGAAGTCGCACTGGTTGCCGTCATGTGTTTTATTATGTTTTTGGGCGCAAACCACTCCTGGCTGGAATATACTCACGGCATCGCTGAGAAGATCAATGGTGAATATTATGGCACCGGACAAACACAGATTTTAGGTTTTGTCGTGGTCGATATGGGGATTTTTTTAGGGATTATTCTCGGCTGCACGATTGCCTGGGTACACAATAAAGTCTCTGGTATTGAACTGCCTGGCGCACTCTCGATGTATGGCGGCGCCAAACTGACCCTAATCGCTATGACGCCGGTGATCCTTTTTTACGCCATTGCATTCACCTGGTTCTGGCCATTCATCACGCACGGCATTGCCGCACTCACCAGCTTCATGAAAAACGCAGGTGTGGCCGGGGTCTTTGTCTACGGCTTTTTTGAGAAATTCCTCATTCCAACGGGACTGCACCACTTCGTCTGGTCTCCGTTCCAGTTGACCCAGATTGGCGGCACGCTGAACGTTGACGGGCAAGTGGTCTCCGGGACGCAGGCTATCTTCCTGGCCTATATGCGCCATCCGGATCTCACCCCGGTGATGAACGAAGCCCTGCGCTTTTCTCAGCAGGGGATGACAACGATCTTTGGCCTTTCTGGCGCGGCGCTGGCGTTCTACCACACCGCGACGCCGGAGAAGAAAATGATGGCGAAGGCAATTCTGTTACCCGCTATTATTACCTCTATTTTAACCGGCATTACGGAACCTATTGAATTTACATTCTTATTTATTTCGCCGCTGTTATGGCTGATTCACGCCACGCTGACCGCCGCCTCTCAGGCGATTTGCGATCTGCTGACAGTTCGCCCGTGGGGCGCGTCCGGACTCATTGAGTTTCTGATTTATAACCTGCCGCTACCGGCAGCCCTCACCCGCTGGCCGCTCTACGTTCTGATCGGTATCGGGCAATTCGCCGCGTACTATGTGATTTTCCGAACGCTGGTTGTCAGACTCAATCTGAAAACACCGGGACGCGAAGATGATGGCGAAGTGAAACTCTACAGCAAAGAAGAGTATCGCAATAAAAAGGCCAACGCGAGCCAGGCCGTCACCGATGAGATCATTAAAGGTTTAGGCGGCAAAGAAAATATTATTTCTGTTGATAACTGTTTTACCCGATTACGCGTCGCGCTCCATCATCCCGACAAAATTGATGAAGCCTTATTAAAGAGTACCGGCGCCAATGGCGTAGTGCGTAATCAAAATGAAGTTCAGGTTATTTACGGCGTGAGGGTTGGACAGGTTCGATCCCGGGTAGATAACTGGCTGGCAAATAATTAATCAGGAGTTGTTATGAAATTAACCGTATTAGGCGGGGGCGGCGTTCGCTCCGCGTTCCTGGCGAAATCTCTGGCCTATAATGCGCATCGTATTGGTTTACAAGAAGTGGTATTCCTCGATAACGCAGAAGAGAACCTGAAAATTTTCGGCGAAATCGCCCGTTATGTTTTTGCCACGATTCGACCTGATATTCGTTTCAGCCTGACGACGGATCCGGTATCCGCGTTAAAAAACAGTAATTATGTCATCACCACGCTGCGCGTCGGCGGCGATGAAAGCCGTGTGCGCGATGAACGTATCGCACTGAACCATAACACATTGGGTCAGGAGACCACCGGGGCGGGCGGTTTTGCCATGGCGATGCGTTCAATCCCCGCCATTCTCAATTATTGCCGTCTGATTGAGGAACACGCCGCGCCGGATGCCATTCTTTTCAACTTTACCAACCCTTCCGGGCTGGTTACCGAAGCCATCATTAAGTCCGGGTTTAAACGTCGGGTTTACGGCATTTGCGATGCCCCTTCAGAGTTGATTCGCGAACTACCTGCCATCCTCAACTGCGACGAAGCGGATTTGAAAGTGGAGTGCTATGGTCTGAACCACTTCTCGTGGTTTACCCATTTCACTGTGAAGGGTGAGGATGTCACCGACAAACTGGTGAACAACCCGGAACTGTACAGCAAGACGGCGATGCAGTACTTCTCACCGGTGCTGGTTCAACTTTGCGACAAGCAATTGCTGAATGAATATCTCTATTACTACTACTATCGCGAAGTGGCGCTGAAAGCGATTCAGGATGCACCGGAAACGCGCGGTGAAACCATCGCGCGGATCAACAAAGAAATGCGCGAAGAACTGCAAAACGTGGATGCACAGGCAAACCCGGAAACCGCATTCGATATCTGGATGAAGCACTATTTACGCCGCGAAAATAGCTATATGCAGAGCGAGTCACATCAGGAAAAATTCAACACGCGTGAACCGCTGACGCTACAACAGTTTATTGAAGAGCCGGATAGCGGCGGTTACGCCGGGGTGGCGCTGGATATTCTTGAAGCTGTGAACAGTTCCACCAGCAAACGCATTGTTGTCTCGCTGCAAAACAACGGCACGCTGGATTTCTTACGCCCGGATGATGTTATTGAGATCAGCTGTGATCTGAATAAAGAGGGGCTGAAACCCGTTACGCCAGTTCACGTACCGGACGCCCAGAAAAACATGATCTCCTGCGTTAAAGAGTACGAACGTCTGGCGGTAGACGCCATTATGCGCAAAAACAAGTTCCTGGCAATCCGCGCATTAATGGCACACCCGTTAATTGGCTCCTGGTCGTTGGCCGAACAACTGGTTAGCGAGTATCTCGACGAAGCGCAATTTAGCGACTGGAAATGATCGCCCCCGGGGCGTCGACAGGCGCCCCGCCCGGATTCTGCATAAACCAGAGTTTCAGCAGATGTTCAAATCCCAGGATGCAGTAACCAAAGAAGGGATTGCTCCAGTAGATATCATCATCAAATTTTTGCGGATCATGAATGATGACGGCGGTGTTTGCCGCCTGGGCCAGCGGGCTTTGATAGTCACCGGTAAAGCAGACAAGGTCGGTATTTTTACCTTCCAGCGCCTTGACCCAATTTAATGCCGAACTGCTGCGACCAGATTTCGACACCAGCCAGATAGAGTCAAATTTTGCAGCCGTTTTTTGTTCCAGTATTTCGTAGTCCGGCCAAAGTGCCAGACTGGCATTCACGCCAATCACCAGGAATTTATTATAAATATATTGGGCAATCAGCTGAGAGAAACCACTACCATGAATAAGAATACGGTCATGTTGCAGACGTTGTAATAGCTGAGGCAGATTTTCTGCAGGCTGGATATTCATAAAATTAATATCATTAGTCACATCAAGTTTTGGCATTGTGATATTAAATTTAATGAAGTACACCAGTTCCAGCCAGCCGCTAAAATTGAGCTTTTTCGCCAGCCTGACCAGTGATGACGGGTTACTGTAACAGTGCTCTGCAACAGTGCGGATGCCCTCACGAATGCATTGTTCTGGATTATTCTGAATAAAGCGCAGTACGGTAACTTCTGTCTTACTTAATTTTACATCACGAAATACGTTTTCCAGTTCCATTTTCTGCTCCTGTGAGTGCACTATAAATATATCAGTTTTTTAAACAACCGGTCTGTGCAACAGGTCACTTCATCACAATTTCATATTTAAAAAAGAAATGAATAAAAATCTGACACTACTCGCGATAATATTTTTCTTATGGGGAAATATAACGGCTATTAACAGCGTGTTGATCATCTTTTTCTATCAGTATTTTCATCTGTCATGGTCACAATCTATTTTGATTACCGTTATTTTCTACGTTGCCCCTTTCCTCACCTGCCTGCCCTGTTCAATGCTGATTGAACGCCGGGGATACCGTAAGGTATTGCTGCTGTCGTTAACGTTGTCGGTTGCGGGATGTCTGGTGTTTGTTCTGGCGTTGCAGATGGATTCTTTCGCCCTGTCACTGCTGGCGATGTTTGTCGTGGCGACAGGCGTGGCGGCAATGCAGGTCGTCGCCAATCCTTATCTGACGTTGCTCAGCGCACCGCACAAGCGGATTGGCAATCTGTGTCTGGCCTCCGCCGTTAATTCGCTAGGCACCACGCTGGCCCCCATGCTGGTTGCGCTACTTTTGGCGTTTTCCCCCGTCAATATCCTGGCGCGCGAAGAGCCCATCAGCGCGCTCTGGCTTTTCCTCGCCCTCTTTTCGCTGGCGCTGATTGCAGGGGTTTTCTGGATCCGCCTGCCGGATGTGGCACGCCCGGAAAAAGCCGTGTCGGGAACACATAACGCCTGGAAGAACAAAGAACTGTTATTCAGCGTGGCGGCAATTTTTGTCTATGTCGGTGTCGAAGTGAGCCTGGCGACCAGTCTGGTCAAATATCTCATCACCATCGGCGGCTGGGGCACCACTGGCGCAATGTCGCTGGTCTCTTTTTACTGGGGAGGCGCGCTGGTGGGGCGTTTTCTTTATGGTCTGCTCGCCGATAAAACAGGTAATTACACGCCGTTTCTGATGGCGACGCTGGCCTGCGCAACAGCAGTAAGCATCGCGATATGGTTGAACAATACCACTGGCGGTTATCTGCTCATCCTGACCGGCTTAGGCAATTCAATTCTCTATCCGATTATCTTCGGGCACACCATCAACAAAAATCCGGCAATCGCCAATATTTCTGCCGCAGCCATGGTGATGGCCGGCATTGGCGGTGCAGTTATTCCCTTACTGCAAGCCGTCTGTATTGATGGACTCAATCTCCGGTTCAGCTTTTTATTACCGCTCGTGTTGTATCTGTTGCTGGCGCTGTGGGGGCGGCTGAATCTCCGCCCCCTTGGCACATCAACTTAAAGAGAAATGACGATCTCATTACTCTGCGATGTCACCACCACGCCCAGTTCACTTCCCCGGTGTGAACCACCGCGAATACCGCTAATCTGCGCGATGTTACGCAGGCACAGCGTCCAGTCTCGCGCATCACCTTTGCCCGTCACGGTGAGGGTGTTGCCATTGCGTTTAGCGGTCAGCGTGAAGATCACCGAACCGTCAGCAGCGGGGACTTCGCAAACGGCTTCACGTCCCGCCTCAAGAGAGAACAACTGGAAGGCAGTGCCTGCATTCCACGCGTAATCTGGCTTCTGGTGGTTGCAGCCCAACGCCAGAAGGGTGTTGTCACGCACATACACCGGCAGACTGAGGAAATCATGCTGCTGTTTGTGCCAGCGGCTACCCTGCACTTCGTCGTTGCGCCACAGGTGCGTCCAGCGTCCTTCGGGCAGGTAAAACTGCACATCGCCTGCTTCCGAGAAAACCGGCGCCACCATCACTGAATCCCCCAGCATATACTGGCGATCGAGATAATCGCATGCCGGATCGTCCGGGAACTCCAGCATCATGGCGCGCATCATCGGCGTGCCCCGCTCGTGCGCGCGAGCCGCTTCACGGTACAGGTACGGCATCATGCGGCACTTTTGCTCGGTGAAGAAGCGCACGACATCGCAGGATTCCTCGTCATACGCCCAGGGCACACGATAGGATTTGCTGCCGTGCAGGCGACTGTGGCTGGAGAGCAGTCCAAACGCGCACCAGCGCTTGTAGACGTGTGCCGGCGCAGTATTCTCGAAGCCGCCGATATCATGACTCCAGAAGCCGAACCCGGACAAGCCGATAGACAAGCCGCCACGCAGACTCTCCGCCATTGACTCATAGTTGGCATAGCAGTCTCCGCCCCAGTGAACCGGGAACTGTTGTGCGCCCACGGAAGCAGAGCGGGCAAACAGAACCGCCTCTTCTTCACCCACGGTTTCTTTCAGGACATTCCACACCAGTTCGTTATAGATGTACGCATAATGGTTGTGCATTTTCTGCGGGTCGGAGCCATCAAACCATTGCACATCGGTCGGGATACGCTCGCCGAAGTCAGTCTTGAAGCAGTCAACACCGATGTCCACCAGACCTTTCAGTTTATTGGCATACCATTCGCAGGCCTGCGGATTAGTGAAGTCATAAATTGCCAGCCCCGGCTGCCATTTGTCCCATTGCCACAAAGAACCATCCGGACGCTTCAGCAGATAGCCTTTCTCTTTCAGCTCTCTGAAAAGGGGTGATTTTTGCCCAATGTACGGGTTTATCCATACACAGACCTTCAGCCCTTTCTCCTTTAGCCGACGAATCATCCCTTCCGGGTCCGGGAAGGTCACCGGATCCCATTCGAAATCACACCACTGGAAGGCCTTCATCCAGAAGCAGTCGAAATGGAAGACATGCAGCGGTAGGTTGCGCTCAGCCATGCCATCAATAAAGCTGTTGACCGTTGCTTCATCATAGTTGGTGGTGAATGACGTGGTCAGCCACAGGCCAAACGACCAGGCTGGCGGCAACGCCGGACGCCCCGTGAAGCGGGTATAGCGGTTCAGCACGTCTTTCGGCGTTGGGCCGTCGATCACGAAATATTCGAGATATTCGCCCTCGACGCTGAACTGCACTTTCGACACTTTCTCTGAACCGATTTCAAACGAGACGCACTGAGGATGATTGACCAGCACACCATAGCCACGGTTGGTCATATAGAACGGGATGTTCTTGTAGGATTGCTCAGTGCTGGTACCGCCATCACGGTTCCAGGTTTCTACCGTCTGACCATTGCGTACCAGCGCGGTAAAACGCTCACCCAGGCCGTAAACCGTCTCGCCGACGCCCAAATCCAGGCGCTCGAACATGTAGTTCCGCTGAGTGGCGGTGTCCTGTACATAGCCGTTGTTCTTCAACTGACTGCCGGTAATGCGCACGCCGTTACGCAGGAAATCCAGCGACCAGAACTCACCTTTAGTGACGCGCACGCTTAAGTTACCGCTTTTCAGTTCAGCCACCTCAGCAGTGTTTTGGATGTCGACCTTCACGTCCTGTAAAACGTTGAGCGGGTAATGCGGACCGTTATCCAGCGCCCCCTGAAAATGTTCCATACGCACGCCCACGATGCCTTCCTGCGGTGAATAGAAGCGCAATGTAAACAGCGGGGTATCGAGTTGCCAGGTGCGCTCGCGGACATCACGCGGCGCGGCATAAACCACCAGTTCGTTCCCGTGCTGTTCCACATCAAATACCTGGATCGGATGAGTCAAATTAAGACCCGGCTGAATCAGCCAGTTTCCATCGCTAATTTTCATTCTCTGTTCCTTTAGTTCTGAAATTCGTTATGCGTAAATTCTTGCTGATTGCGACGCGCGCCCTGTGCCAGTTGGTCAAGGATATTTCTCAGGTAAGGCGTTTTCAGGGTGTAGAAGCGTTTGGCAATCACGGCGCTCAGCAGATAGCAGATGGCCGGGACGATCGTGAACAGGGCAATAATGATGCTGATGGTGGCGCTGTTCTGGGTTTTCGCCGCCGCGTCGTAGCCACCGCCTGCCAGCATCCAGCCAATAAGCGCGCCACCGAGCGCCAGACCCAGTTTGAGTACGAACAGAGTGCCCGCAAAACTGATGCCGGTCAGACGTTTACCGTTGCACCATTCACCGTAATCGACGGTATCGGACATCATCACCCACTGGATCGGCGTCACCAGTTGGTGCAACACACCGATCACAAAAATGAAGACGAACATGGCGATGTCGGCCTGCATCGGGACAAAGAACATCGCGAGACTAACTACTGCCAGCGCCGCATTGGTCCACCAGAAGATGCTGACTTTGCATTTCCAGTCAGTGAGCGGTTTTGCCAGTGCTGAGCCAATCAGGTTTCCGACACAGTAGGTTGTAAGGAAGGCAACGAATACTTCCGGCGTTCCCAGGATCCAGGTGACGTAATACATCATCGCGCCACCGCGTACGCAGACAGCAAGGATATTGAGGATGGTCAGCAGCCCGACAATTCGCCACTGGTCGTTTTGCCAGATATCACGCAGATCTTCGCGCATTGAGGTGGTGTTCGGCGGGGCTTCCACACGTTCTTTGGTGGTGAAGAAGCAAAACGCCAGCATCAGAAACGCCACCACGGACAGCACCGCAATCCCGCCCTGGAAACCCAGCGCTTTGTTATCGCCACCAATGAAATTCACCAGCGGCATCATCAGCACAGTTGAGAGCATCCCGCCCGCCGTCGCCAGCACAAAACGCCAGGATTGCAGGGAAATACGCTGCGTGGGATCGTTGGTGATCACCCCGCCCAGTGCGCAATACGGGATATTCACCACGGTATAAAGCAGCGTGAGCAGCGTATAGGTAATCGCGGCGTAAACCATCTTACCGTTCATGCTGAGATCCGGCGTGCTGTATGCCAGAACGCAAACGAGGCCAAACGGCAGCGCGCCAAACAACACCCACGGACGGAACTTCCCCCAACGTGAGCGTGTGCGATCCGCCAACAACCCCATACATGGGTCCGAAATGGCGTCCAGCGCACGCGCCAGTAAAAACATGGTGCCGACAAACCCGGCAGGGATGCCGAAAATATCAGTGTAAAAAAACATCATATACAACATGACGTTATCAAAAATGATATGACTGGCAGCGTCACCCATTCCGTAGCCAATCTTCTCTTTAACAGACAAAATATGATTAGTCATAGCACATCCTCTGGCGCTCTCTCACACGCTGATACCGGTTACCATTTTTGTAAACCATCCTTTTGGATGCGGGTATTCCAATATCTTGTTATTAAATTACGATTCTTGTTTTCTGTGATCACGGTTGCGCGAGAAGATGTGAAGAAATGTAACCGCAGGAATTTATGAGGATTTATATGAAACCGATCAAGGCAAGGAGAAAGGGAAGTTAAAAAAGTGAGTAAGGAGGTGTGGAAACGTCAGGAAGTAGCTATAATGCGCCCCGCCTCCATGTAGCAATGCAGGCGCGGAAGATCGTCGTCTCCGGTGAGGCGGCTGGACTTCAAATCCAGTTGGGGCCGCCAGCGGTCCCGGGCAGGTTCGACTCCTGTGATCTTCCGCCAATTAGCCTCTTCTGAACTCTCCCGACATCAACAAACCCCCCGTTTAATCCCTTATATATCAGGTTTTTCTTGTATCCTGAGGTCAATCAACTTCAACCTACATCAAGTTGTTTTTGGGGGTGCATTAGGGGGTATTATTTTCCCGTCAAAAATTCAGCACCCCCATAACGTTTAAAATGTGATGTATAACAATAGGTTTCATCAACATCTTTGTTATACAAGGGGTGGGGATATCAGATAGGTTACTGGCGTAAGTTCCCCAGGAGGATGAATTCATCAAAAACTGGAGGACGTGATGGCATTGACCGACGTGAAAGTCAAAACAGCAAAACCAAAAGAAAAACCTTATAAATTAGCTGATGGAAGCGGTATGTATCTGCTGATTAATGCTAATGGCTCAAAATACTGGCGTATGAAGTATCGTTTTGCTGGTAAAGAAAAGATGCTTTCCATTGGTGTCTACCCTGATATCTCACTGGCTGACGCACGTGAAAAACGTAGTGAAGCCAGGAAAATCCTTGCCGCTGGGGGCGATCCGGGCGAAGTAAAGAAAGAAGAAAAACTCGCCCTACAAATGAGCCTGAAAAGTACCTTCGAAGCCATTGCCCGTGAATGGCATCAGTCAAAAGCCGACCGCTGGTCACTTCGTTACCGCGATGAAATCATCGATACCTTCGAGAAAGATATCTTCCCCTACATCGGCAAGCGCCCCGTGTCTGAAATTAAGCCAATGGAGCTACTGGAAACGCTGCGTAAAATGGAGAAACGCGGAGCGTTGGAGAAGATGCGCAAAGTTCGTCAACGTTGCGGTGAAGTATTCCGCTATGCAATTGTCACTGGTCGAGCCGACTACAACCCCGCTCCCGACCTTGCCAGCGCTTTAGCTACACCGAAAAAAGTCCATTTCCCCTTCCTTACTGCTAATGAACTTCCCCACTTCCTTAACGATCTGGCGGGCTATACCGGCAGTATTATCACGAAGACAGCTACTCAAATCATTATGTTAACCGGTGTACGCACGCAAGAGCTGCGTTTCGCTCGCTGGGTGGATATCGATTTTGAGAAGAAATTATGGGAAATACCCGCAGAGGTGATGAAGATGAAGCGGCCCCATATTGTGCCGCTCTCAGAGCAGGTTATTACGCTGTTTAAACAGCTTGAACCGATCTCGAAGCATCATCCGCTAGTCTTTATCGGTCGAAACGATCCTCGCAAGCCTATCAGCAAGGAAAGCGTTAATCAGGTTATTGAGCTGCTGGGGTATAAAGGTAGGCTAACTGGACATGGTTTTCGACACACGATGAGTACCATTCTGCATGAGCAGGGCTTTAACTCGGCGTGGATTGAAACGCAGCTTGCGCATGTCGATAAGAACGCGATTCGCGGGACGTATAACCATGCGCAGTATCTGGAAGGGAGACGAGAGATGATGCAGTGGTATGCGGATTACATTGGTGAGCAGGGGAAAGATGGGGGCTGGTAGAGGGGAAGTTTAGGAAGACAGCATAAAGCAAGTTGATAGCCATCTGGAAGTAAAGATGGCTACTAAAAATTTCATGACGCTTTATATTCGAAAAGCTCCGAGCTACAGACGAGAAGCTATCGAAGAGGCTAAGCACACTGTAGTTCGAAAATGCGTACGCCTCATTTGGTACCCTATCTCATCAGGCATTAGCAATCCTTAAACAGGTTCCCAAGCCTGGTGGCGATTATGATGCGCGTAAACCGGTAAGTGAAAACACTGAGAACAAAGTGCTGCGTGTGATGGCATGTAGTGCATTGATAGAACCCGGCTTGTGGTCGAGAGATGCTGTTGAACGGCAAATGAGCCATCAGGGGTGGAACTCAGTTCGTGCTGCTTACATAAAACAGAGCATCTTGATGAGAGAAAGCTTATTTCGCAGTGGTGGGCTGATTATTTAGATATAAATAAAGTTAATCCTTTGATTCTTTGTGAGCTGGCAAAAAAATAGATGTTTTATCATATAGTACGAGGCTATTAGCCTCGTACTACTGTTTTACTTCTCCTGATATTGACGGCCTAAAAATCGATGAGATTTAGTTAGAGTCACCCTTCTGTATTTCTCAATGTCTAGTTTTAACTCATCCTTTCCTATTTCATTCAACTTATCTATATTTAGTGTCAATATATATTGCGCATCTTCCAAACAACTGGATTTTGATGAAATGTAGTTGAGGCTTTTAAGCAAAGTATCTCTATCAACATCAAAAATATTATCATGAATGAGTAATTTTGGATGTCTCACGAAAGTATCATGTGTTAACAGTAATGACATGTCATAAATAAATACTTTTTCGCGCTCATTACTATGACTTCCGTCATCAAATATCCTTAAGTCGAAATCAACAACACTACTCTTTTCATTTGCAGAGATGCTAAATGAGCACTTTCTATTTTCCATAACATAATCATGTATATCAGATATGGTGTCTCTGAATTCTGAAATAGTTGAATCTTGATGTGATATATCTATGTCTAATTCTACAACTCTAGCTGCTTTCTCCGCTTTTTTAGCTTTCGCTTTAGATTCATAATCATCAAATTTTTTTATAAATGAGGATAGTTGAGAAAGTTCTTCCAACTTTTTCTCATATGCAAGGAATAGTGTTTTGATATTTCTGAGATGACCATTCTGTTTTATTATTGCAGTTTTTGAACTCAGCTTAACTGATATTTCAGATATGGACACTTCAATCTTCTCAAGATCAGCCAAGATAGAGTCTTTACGTGCATCAATAAGTACACGTTGAAAATCATCAATTTTCTTCTTAAATCCTAAAACATCTTTTAATTCTTTACCAATACTATCGCCAAGACCAGTTTTAAGCTTATTATATAGTTCTATTACTTCATTTTCATCTATATAATTATCCCCAATCAGGGCCTGTATCTTGTTGAGTTCTGATTTTAAAATGGCTTTTTTATTTCTCAGATTATCTAAGCTATCTTCGTAGATAACTATTTCATCTCGAACAAAATCGAATGTTTTATCACCTTCAAGTAATTCCATTTCTTGCTTTATAATTTTAACTTGATGATCAAGATCATTAACCTCAGCCCTAGCATCAGCAATTTTCTTTCCTGAAATGGATTCTATGTCATCTTTTATTTTGCGTTTTGCAATACTCAATTCAGATATTGATTTATTAATTTCTTTTATTTTTTTATAAAGCTGTATACTAATTCCGAAAAGGAAAAGATGCGGTACAAAGTCAGGAGGAATTCTTGTTTTTGTATCGTAACAATCAATAATAGATTTGAACTCCGAACGTTCATCTCTAATCAAAGGGCCTAACATCTTTCTAAAAGTCGGATGTAATTTTGACTTATTGTCATGGAACATTAAAAGAGTCAGGAAATGATTTACGTCATCAATTGACGTAAAATTCTTTTTGACCCCATTAATGAGCAAAGTAGGAGTATTTTCTTCTGAAATACTTCGCTTTGCGATAATGTGAGTTTTATTAATAAAAAAATCTATACAAACGTATGTCTTATCCGAAAAAACTGTATTAGGTATTTTCGAAAGCCTGCTGCGATTGTAATCCTTCATCAGTCCGAAATTAATAAATTCTACAAGAAGTGATTTTCCTACCCCATTGGTTTTATTAGATGACTCATCTTTTTCACCTAATATAAGATTGATTCCTTTTTTGAACTCAATAGGTTCAAAAGAATAAGGTTCACTGTATAATTTATTTATTCTTATCATTTTTTAAAACCACATAAGGTTCGTTAAAATCGATCAAATCAAGTGCGTATAAAAAAATCATCCCGTAGTATATCGAACGCACACCGATTAGTCTATTCTTGCGCAAATTTTTTGCTAGTTCGAAGATGCTAATACTGCTTCTCTCTTCAAGTAATTTTAATATATATGAACCGACTATCGGAGCTGATTTCTCTATTCGTTCATCTTTTGAAAAAAGTTTTAACATGACGTTGCCACCTTATTAGGGAAAACATTGCATCTTATCATGTTATCAATGAGGTAGTATTGAATTGCCGAATCATCATAGTCTATCCCATTTGAAAGAAGTCGAGATGCATAATAGTCAGTCATTTTGTTTAATGCATTTACAGGATCACCATCACATTCATCTAAAGCTGTATTGCTAGCACGTTTTAAATATGCAGAAAGTTTACTTATATTTATTACCCCAGAATCACTTGAGTCACTGATTTCATTCAAAATCCCTGCATAAGTTGTCATTAATGGAACATAAACCCCCATTAAATAATCTGCATAAGCAGAAAATCTTTTATTTATTTTTCCATTAGGATCAGGCTCTTCTTGAAATCCATTCCCACTCAACGGGTGCTCATCTGTACTCAGAATTTTGATCATTTCTAAAATGGTCGTAACTTCTTTCGGTGCTTTTTGCGTTGGAGTATCAAAAATTTGAGATGATAAATAATCGCAAATCTGCTGTATTTTTGCAGGTGGCAAACCCATTATGATTTTAATCAAATCAGTGTAATCCAGAACATCGTCTGAAAGGGATATTGTGAATTTTTCGCCATAAGTCTTGGCATGATATTTTTTCTTCTTTATCAATATTAAAACAATAAGCCTATCTATTTTTTTTACATTGTCAGTTTCTATGAAACCATTGACTGTTTTTTTGATTTTTGCAAAATCTGGGGTTGAGGTAACTTGAATGGCAAGTCTGTTTGCCTCATCAATGAGATCAATTGATTTTGCATTTGCATTAATGCTGTTTAAATTCACTAGTGATATATCAAATATCATATTTAGTAGTTCGCAGAAAAAATATTCAGCATGTATATTTAAATCCATTAAATTCAAACTGGTATTTAATTCCACTTTATGAGCCAAAATCGCTAGCTTAGTGCTGATTTTATCAATATTGTCTTTTCGCTGTAACATGGGCTTGGTCCTGGTTGCGCCTGCTCAATACGAATAATGTTATCCATAATAAATATGAGGTTAGAAACTTACCAGTTATATTTGGTAATATTAAACTAATGCATCACTGTAGCGCGAAATGCTCTCCCCACTACACTAGCCCACTTGCCGCGTCAGGCCTAGATTCGATAGCCGTTAAAATATTGCTGTCCTGCGAGGAATTATTAATTTTTTCACCGGCAGCCCACCACCTCCGACGGGGTTCCCAGTTTCAGTGTCTCCACTGTCAAGTGGTGGTGGTTTACGATCCCCAACTCTCCGTCGACAATTTGGGGAAGGTGTAATGTAACAACAACGCATCAGATGCCTTCTGTCGACTTCTAAACGCGGACGGTGAACCAGCTCCCAACCTGCATCTCCCTGTACCACAACCACCGGAGCATGGCAGGAGCCACAGAGCAGCGGTCTTGCGTGCAGATATGAGAGTTCAACAACAGCCACCCATTCACCATCGGCAGTAATCACATATTCGGTTGGTCTGAATTTTATAGCCATTTTACCGGCCTTCTGACACGCGAGGGAGTGAACGCTGGTCACCCGAACTATCAATCGGACAAGTGTAGTTCTCCCGCCAGGTGGTTTCTTCGATGCTGTAGATACCCGTGTTACAGCCCACACAGTGCTTCTCTCCCACATAATGACGCCCACACCAGACGCAATACCAGTCCTCAGGCACCATGCAGGCCTAATGCTCCAGAATGGTGTACAACATCACTCTGAAACGCTCTCCCGGCAATCCATCGCGGTGGTTGCGGTATTGACAGTACATCAGTGCAGAAATCTTTGCGTACCGCTGGTCGTGTTCGAACCAGGGTGGCTCGCTGATATCTCCAGGATGTAGTATCAGTCGACATCCACAGGAGAGGCAGGTCCAGCTCTCATCGGGCTGAGTGATAGCACTACGGGCCCCCACCAGCGAACCTTTGCTGTTCAGAGCCAGGTGGCATGGCATCATGAGCATACGGCCTCCTCATCCTTGTGGTAGGCACGTACAGGGCTATGATGAACAGCATGCTTGCAGAGGCTGACCATCGGCATTGCATTCGGTACGTAACGCTGTAGCTGGCGTATCAACAGAACTTCATCAACGTCAGGATGATTGTATGGACAGTCTTGCCTGCCTCGTTCAGCGTGTGCAGCATCGGTATGCGCAAACCACGGGCGTTCAGACTCAGCATGCAGTACCAGGACACTACCACAGTGATGACAGGTATAACGTTCGTAAGGAGAGCGTAATGCGGTTCTGGCACCGGTCAGGCGACCAGCGTTATTGAGGGCAAGAAATGATTTTGGGTACATAGTAATAGTCCTCACCGCCATATGGCACGCAGGCAAAGGCCGTCCCTGAATAGGCAACTTCATGCGCAGTATCTGGCGGGTAATAGATTTAATGGGTGAGCAGGAGTGTTACAAAGGGGTGGCGACTCAGTTAGCTGTGGCGGCTATCATATTGGCCGTGCTGTAACAGTACGGGCACATACGTTCACCGCAGTATTGTCGATTGCACTGCAGACAAATCCAGCGTATAGGAGGCTGCCATGTTCTGCGGTCATGTTTCTTCGTCATGTGTGTTCAGCTCCGTGATTCAGCAATACGCTGTTGTAGCCAAGCTTCCACTTCGCTTTGCAACCAGCGAGAGCTTCGCCCTAGTTTGATGGGTTTAGGGAATACCCCATCCTGAATAAGCTTGTAGAACCATTTATCCGTCAAGCCTGTTAACCGGGTAATAAACTTCATGTCGACAAACTGGTCATTTAGGACAGGGATATCGGTATTCATCATCTTGTTCTCCGTAAAGTGAATGGAGAAGGAATTACGAGTGAGATGTGATTCCTTCAGATGATGAAACCGGGGTGTAACTTTTGAACGTCCTGTATTAATTATCTACAACAGAGTTGTTGAAGTATCTTTTCTGTCGTATAAGATTTCCTTGGCCGACCACGCCCACTGTTTGGTGAAACTATGCTGGTACCGTAAATAAATTCTTCAAATTCCTCTTTCTGATCAGTCTTTGCCATATAGCTGAGGATGTATTCAATTTCCCTCTGGCGGTCTCTGTCATTATGGTGAATCATCTTCGTACCACTGACCTGATGATAGGATTTCTTATTTGAAATATGGAACGTCCCTTCACCCTCCGATTTGGCTTTCCACCTCTCGCCAATATATCTTGCTATCTGATAACTGCTTTTAAAACTCTGACCGTCGAGATAAAACATGACATGGAAGTGGTACTGCTTACGAGACGAGTATTCCATCACCCATGAGTAACCCACAATTTTCCCATCACGCATGAACTCCTCTACAAGTCGATATATATCCCAGTCATCGGGGTGACGGTAAAGATCTGAACGTTGATACCCAAAGTCCATGCGTAACGGGATCACCTTTGAATATTTGTTGAGTAGTCTGTAGAAGTGTTTTACCAGTTCAGGGAGTATCTGGTGGTTCATCTGGTATTTGCCATTCGTCTCTATTTCGTAATGCATATGCTACTCCTCAGTGTTTTTTGACATTAGAAGAGTGACGTATGTAATTTATGAGTTTCACGGGGGAATGGTGTTGGTTGTATAGACTTGTGATGTCACTCAAGGAGGTAGGTAGCTTTATTGGGTTGATGGCATGTATGAGATAAGCATAGTGATGTAGTGTAGGATAATTAATGAAAGCGGAGTTATGATCTTGGTGTTAAGAACTTTACTTCATTATAGTTATATAAATATACCTTAATCTATTTTAATTCTGTAGTGCTCAGGGTCGAAGGTTAACTGAAGGCTCTATTTAAATCCCTGGGGAATATCCAGAACCAGACGCCGCCTCAATCACTCCCCCAAAAATGTTTTGACATAAGTATAACAGAGAGTCATTATTTTTGAATGCAGAGGATGACGTAGCAATAAATATGGGATATAACCCATAACTGTCACTGGTATATTGTTCTCATTCATGCCAAAAAAAGTGGTCCAGCGTGGAGAGGATGATCGGTAATCTGTAGTGTCAGCAATTCAAAATCCGGGTTACTCCCTTCTCCTTGGGGGGCTCTAAGCGGGTTCAAGGCTTTCAGAAAAACGACGCAAAAATTACATTATTTTTCAGCTAAATACCCATGATCTTGAGCAAAAAAGATCGCATTTTTGCTGTAAAAAAACGTCCCGAAAGGCTATGGTTTCCCACAGTATAGTAATGGTTTTTGGTAATCATCATGACAATCTGAGGGGGCCTGATGGCAAGCGAAGCAAAAGCACAAGACATGATTAGAGATTTCAGAGCATTCAATTTGCGCAAGCAAGATGTGGCGTATGATTCTGAAATAGAGTATTACGGTGATATCAGTGAGAGATATACATTTATCGATTTTAGTTCATCTGAAACTGAACCACTTTCAAACCTTCTTAATGATATCTATCATGAACAATATAAACATCTGAACTGACTTCATCATGACGTGAGAGGACCAGATTATTCGCAAAGAGATAGCGAGCTAATAAATTTAGATCTATCTATCGAACAAAAAAACAGCCGTATCACAAATGTTACTAGTAGACTTAAAGAATCAATAAAGGAAAAGGAAGAAGCGTTAAAATATTTAACCGAAAAGTATGGCAGTATACTTTCTGAACATAAAAAAATAACTTTGCTCCCTTTTGCATTTTATCTTTCGAATGAGTGGGTAGAACGTTACGAAGAAAAAGATGACTTCTTTTCTTTTGAATCCTTAAATATTTCCCTTGAGGAGTTAAGACGTCGTTTTGATGTTATGACCAAGATAATGAAATCCAATAGTGAATATAAAAGCGCATGCGCTTATATTCGAGCTATTGTTTTAGATGAACTGTATCGACCATTTTATTTTGTTGTTTTCTTTTTTAAGGGAGATAGCCTAGGTAATGAAATGCCTAAAAAAATATGGTATCAATGGTTGGATTCAGGAGGAAGGGGTGAAAGGGACTGTGATCAGCGTGGCGTATTTTATCCATTTGATATTAAACACAGTCCGAAAACTGAAGATCTTTATGGACTAATAATTAACAAGCCTGAAAATGGTATTAGAAGTGAATATAAACCTAAAGACTTATATCGCAATTTTAGGGATGAAATAATGGGGTCGAGGTATGCTGAAAAGGTAACTTCACTAAAGAATAATAAATCAGGTCACTTAGCTTTTCTCCGCTTTTTGGCTCGGCGCATAAACAGAATTCATCCTAATAAAGCGCTAGTTTTCTCTAACGACTTTACCTACCTTACAAATAAAGAGAAAAAAGAACTAAGTAACAAGCGTAAAGCAGAAAAAGAGGGTGATGCCAACAAGGGGAAAATAAAAAACGAAAGGATACTAATGTTTAAAATTTCTCAGATATATATTACATAATTGAATAATAACACATCTTGTTCATCAGGATACCCTACGGGGTGTCCTGATTTATTTCTGAGGAGTTATCAATGAAGCAACCATCCGGATATCAGATTATCCGCCGACATTTACGCGGCTATCCCCGCACATTACGTCATACCCTAATTAAGGAACTCAGCCAGCTTATTACCTACGAGCCAGTCATTGGCATTATGGGGAAAACCGGAGCAGGTAAATCATCGCTTTGTAATGCCCTGTTCCGCAGTGAAGTTTGCGCGGTCAATGCCGTGGAAGCCTGTACCCGTGAACCACAGCGTGTGCGTCTGCGATTTGGTCAACATTATCTCACACTGGTGGACCTGCCCGGTGTGGGCGAGAGTCAGAGTCGGGATAACGAATACCGAGAGCTCTATCAGGAACAACTCCCAAAGCTGGATATGGTGCTGTGGGTATTGAAAGCCGATGACCGGGCCTTCTCGGTGGAGGAGCAGTTTTATCAGGCAATCCTCGCACAGTGCGGCAGCACCATGCCGCCTGTGCTCTGGATACTCAATCAGGTGGATAAAGTAGAGCCTTCTGAACGATGGAACTGGCACTCAGCAACGCCATCGACCACCCAGCTTGAGAATATCAAATGTAAACAGCAGGCCGTTGCCAGCCAGTTGGGTATACAGGATGACAGTATTATTTCTGTATCTGTAAAAGGGCGTTATCACCTGGCCCGTATCGTGGAGCAGATGATAAACCGCCTCCCAAAGCAGGCACGCAGCCCGCTGCTGCCTCATCTGCATCAGTCTTACCACTCCACTCCCATAAGGGAAACCGCCCGCAGCAGCTTTGGCGACATCGTTGTCGATACCCTTGACCGGGTCATTGAGAGTGCGCCATTACCGCTGATAGCCCGTAAAGCCCTTCAGGCTGTTACACATACGGTTGCCCATGTGGCCCGCAGCGTTTGGTCCTTCTTTTTCGATTAGCTTTTCTCGTTCGACGATAAAGGATTTTGCTTCTACATGATCGATTTTGTCGATCGTTCCGATCTGTTTTATTCATTATCCCTTAACTTTATAGGGTTATAAAATCGAGCTGAAATGCTTCTATCTGATTGAAATAAAACAGATATGGATATGCACATCCAAAATATTATAAGGAGATGACATGCCACTGGTTTTGTTATGGATTTTTCTGGCCGTCATGCTGGGCTTTCTGGCTAAGGGGGCCGGAAGGTCGTTCTGGGGATGGTTTATTCTGGCGATGATTATCGACCCGATTCTCGCCGGGCTGCTCTTCTTTCTCATCGTCAGAGACTGAGGGACGCTATGGCATTCCCGCATCGTCTGGCACGAAAAATCTTCCGCTGCTTCATTATCAACATCGTTCTCACGATTTTTATCGTGTTCGCCATGATTTTCCTCGTCGATACTTTTGCCCCATAGGGAAATAAATATGAAGAAACTGACCCTGCCAACACTGGCACTTCTGGCTCTCTCATCCGCACCAGCCATCGCGGGCAGCGATTGGGGATATGCCAGCGGAGAGTATTACTACACCATTAACCGGAACAGTGTGTTTTCTATGGATGACACGCCCGGGTATGAATATATCCAGGTAAAGACAAACGAAAGGAGTAAAAAGGTCTGTCAGGCACCGGAAAGCAACAGCGTGGCACTGACCCTCAATAAACAGCCGGTACAGGGAGAGCGCCATATCTGGCAGAAGAAAGGGGAATGTCAGATATCCCTGATTATTCGGGGTAAAGCCACCCAGCAGTGGCTGGTGAATTACCTGAGTGAATACGGCCATACCATCACGCTCTCTGATATTACCGGTGATTTTAAAATCAGTGGGCGTGGCTTTAAAGATTTCTGGGATGCAAATCAGTGAGGTAAATAATGAAATTTTCAGCAAAGAACTTTTTCTCTGCCACGGTATTTATCCTTGCCATACCGACAGCGGCCATCGCGGCCACCATCACCACGCAAACGCGTATTCCCGACAGTCCCTATACCCTCGCCAGTACCGAATCCGGGGATGGTCTGTGGTGCAAAGGATGTGGTGGTAAACAAGAGTGGGTGCATATCGACAATGACGAAATGATGACTCTCGACATGGGAACTTCTGTCGTTGCTTCTGGCGGAAAATTTGCCATTCTGCGAACCGATATGGGTATGTCCTGCCCGGCAGGCAATATCAGCGTACTGAACCTGGAAACCGGGAAATACGTCGGCCCCGAAATTGATGAATGTAATGATGAAAAAATCGATTACAAAATCAGCAACGGCAAATGGTGGGTGAAAGTTCGCAACCACATGTACTCCGGAAAATAACCTGTCTCCATCTGACAAAATACGTTCTCTTTTACTTCAGCTTCGGGAAACACCAGCCTTTAAGGATAAATCATGTCTGCTATTACCGACCTCAGCACACGTCTCAACACAAAAACGCTGAATTTTGTATTACTCTCCTTCATCACCTTCGGCATTTACCCACTGATGTGGCTCTACCGTAAGCAGGGCATTATCAGCGAAGTCACACGGGTGCCGTTTACGTCGGACCTTTATGTTCTGTGGATAGCTATTTGCTACGGCATCTCACGCCAGCTTAGCGTGATGGGCACGGCAGACCCGGAACTCTATGGCTATGACCCAACAGCGGATGCCATCGCCATGCTCGGTGGCGTGTTATCTATTGCCAGCGCGGTGATGTATATCATCTGGGCCTTTAAAGCCCGTACAGCACTGCAAAGCTATGTGCTTAATACCTTTAAATTTGAGCTGAAGATGAATATCTTCTACCTCATCATCTTCAACGTGTTTTATATCACCTACTGCATTAATGCGATGCCGGAGGCTTTTGCTAAACACAAAATTATCCAGGGTGGCTTAACCGCTGCTCCTGCTGAAGCCACTTTACCGGCGAGGAATAGCCAGGCTGATACGGACCCGAAATAACCACGCGGTAACTTTCGCTGTCATTAAAGAATCCCGCAATTCCCTGATCCCCCCCTCTGAAGCCCTGCTCGTATGAGCAGGGCTTTTTCGTTTATGTCATCCATGAAGGTAACCCCATGAAATTAGCCAGCCGCTTTGGTCGCGTTAACCTGATCCGCCGCGACCGCCCCCTGACCCATGAAGAACTGATGCAACATACCCCCAGCGTGTTCGGTGAAGAGAAGCATGCCTCCCGCAGTGAACGATATGCCTATATTCCTACCATTACCCTACTAGAGAGCCTGCAACGGGAAGGTTTTCAGCCCTTCTTTGCCTGTCAGACCCGCGTCCGTGACCAGAGCCGCCGGGAGCACACGAAACATATGCTGCGCCTGCGCCGTGCCGGGCAAATCACCGGCCAGCAGGTCCCGGAAATTATTCTGCTCAACTCACATGACGGCTCCAGTAGCTATCAAATGCTGCCGGGCCTGTTTCGTTCCGTCTGCTGTAATGGACTGGTCTGCGGGACGTCATTGGGGGAAGTGCGGGTGCCCCATAAAGGCGATGTGGTGGAGAAAGTCATTGAAGGCGCTTATGAGGTGCTCGGCGTATTTGACCGGGTGGAAGAAAAGCGAGATGCCATGCAGTCTCTGTTGCTGCCTCCTTCGGCGCAGCAGGCGCTGGCGAAAGCAGCCCTGACGTACCGTTTTGGTGAAGAGCATCACCCCGTCACCGAATCTCAGGTACTGAGTGCCCGCCGCTGGCAGGATGAACAGAATGACCTGTGGAGTGTCTTCAACCGCCTGCAGGAAAACCTGAGTAAAGGAGGTCTGTCCGGTCGTTCAGCACAGGGGAAACGTAGTCGGACGAGAGCAGTAAACGGTATCGACGGCGACATCAAGCTTAACCGCGCATTATGGGTAATGGCAGAAGAACTACAGCAGGTGATGAGCTGAAGTGGACTACATTTGGTCTTCTGCCTGGATGAGGTAACCTGCCAATAATCCATCTTTCTGTCCCCCCTAAGCCTGCCTCTCAACCGTAAGGCCCTGTTCAACGGGCCCTCAATGATTATCTTTCATAAGGAATATCCCATGAGTAACACCACCAGTCTGCACACGCTCGTCAGTACTGACAATACGGTTCCCATTACCGCTACTTTGCTGCCTGATGCACAGCGACTTCATTTCTGGCCGCAGCACTTTGGCGGTATCCCGCAGTGGATACTGCTGGAGCCCCGTATCTTCGGCTGGATGGACCGGCTTTGTGAAAATTACAGCGGCGGCATCTGGCGTTTTTACACACTCAGCAATGGTGGGGCTTTTATGGCCCCCGAGCCGGATGATGAGAACGATGAACAGTGAACACTGTTCAATACCATGAATGGCAACCGCGGCGCAATGAGCTCCATGGCGGCCGGTATCGCGGCCTGTCTGCTGGAATACAGCTATCATGCCTGCCGAACGGAATGTGATGCCATGACGGCCCACTATTACCGGTTGCGTGGCTACGCACTAAGCCACCCCGAATGCAGCGCCATCATGCACCTCATCGACTGAAGGGGATGACCATGAAACAGCAACTAGCGCTGTTTGCCTGTGAATTACCTGCCTCTGCACAGCGAACCATTCAGGAAGCTCTGATTCTGCTGGAGCGCCAGTTACGTGAACCCGGCGCGGTCTTTACTTCCAGTCACACCGTCCGCGACTGGCTACGGCTGCAGCTTGCCCCAATGGATCGCGAGGCATTCACAGTCCTGTGGCTGGACAATCAGCACCGACTTATTGCCGATGACATACTATTCCTCGGAACCATCAACAGCATAAGTGTGCATCCACGCGAAGTGGTGAAGGCAGGCCTGAAACATAACGCAGCAGCGGCCGTACTCGCACATAATCACCCCTCTGGGCATTCAGAACCCAGCGATGCTGACAGACGAATCACAGAACGTCTTAAACAGGCATTGGATCTGGTAGATATCCGGTTGCTGGACCACCTGGTGGTTGGCGGAATGGATATCGTCTCATTTGCTGAACGGGGCTGGCTGTAATTTCAGAGGAAAGCAATAGCATGAAAATTATCAGCAAACGTCAGGCGATGGCGATATACCGCCAGCATCCTGGCTCCCGGCTGTTTCGCTTCTGTAAGGGCAAATATAAATGGTCAGGCAGCATCTGCCATTATGCTGGCCGCGAGGTGGAAGATATACGCGGCGTTCTGGCCGTATTTGCTGAACGTCGTCAGGATCGCAATGGTCCCTATGTCATTATTCGAAGCGTTACTCTCAATTAATCCTTACCTTTAATCAGGAAAAATAATGAACAACCACTTAGAATCCGGTACCAAGCCGGAGAATCCCGCCTGCCCGCAGTGGGGACTAAAGAGTACGAACACACCCTGTTTTGGAGCTCGTCTGGTACAGGAAGGCAACCGCCTGCATTTTCTCGCTGACCGGGCCGGATTCAACGGTGCTTTCAGCGATGATGACTCGCTGCACTTGGATCAGGCCTTTCCGTTGATACTCAAACAGCTGGAGCTGATGCTCACCAGCGGAGAGCTCTCTCCCCGACATCAGCACTGCGTCAAGCTTTACCACAATGGACTCACGTGCGAAGCCGATACTCTTGGTAGTTGCGGCTACGTATACATCGCCATTTATCCCACTCAATATTAATTAATCTCACGAGAACAAAATGAAATATCAACCTGCAATAACCCTGCGGGCAGCGAAGCCATGCCTGTCCCCCGTGGCTGTTTGGCAAACGCTACTTACACGCCTTCTGGAGCAACACTATGGCCTGACCCTTAGCGATACACCATTCAATGATGAAAGTATTATTCAGGAACATATCAACGCCGGTATCACACTAGCCGATGCCGTTAACTTTCTGGTGGAAAAGTACGAACTCGTGCGCATCGATCGCAGGGGGTTTAGCTGGCAGGAACAATCACCTTATCTCCGTGCTGTTGATATTCTGCGGGCGCGGCAAGCCACTGGTTTACTAATTCAGTGCAAAAAACGCAAATGTAATCAGCCAGATGGTTGATTCAAAACATTATAAATGACGTAACCCGTGCCCGTTTAAAGCGAGCAATAAATGTTATTATACTAAAACATAAAAACAGGCGAGGCTGGTGTAATGAGAATCGACAAACTTTCACTGCTTAACTTTCGTTGCTTTAAACGGCTCGATATTACCTTTGATGAGCACATTACGATTCTGGTTGCACCGAACGGCGCAGGCAAGACTACAGTGCTGGATGCGGTACGCCTGGCGCTGTTTCCCTTTATTCGTGGTTTTGATGCCAGCCTCTATGTGAAGGATAAATCACTAGCGATCCGTACCGAAGACTTACGTCTGATTTACCGCCCAGAGGCGCTGAACATGGAACTTTCGCACCCAACCATCATTACCGCTACTGGTGAATGGAAACGTGGAGAATCGGCTACATGGATACTCAGCAAAGAGGGTGAGCAACCTCCGCATGAAGATACGGTGGCAGCCCGATTTACCCGTTGGGGTGAGCAGCTTCAAAAACTGGTTCGTAATGAGGAACATAAACAACCTGTTGATCTCCCGCTCATGCTTTATCTTGGCACGGCAAGATTATGGTATCAGGAGCGCTACGAACCACAGGTGGCAGAACAACGCCTGGATAACAGCGCATTTTCACGCCTGTCCGGTTACGACGATTGCCTTTCTGCTACATCGAATTATAAGCAGTTTGAGCAGTGGTATAGCTGGTTGTGGCGCAGTCACCTGGAGTTTCAATTCAAACTATTTGAATCCGGCAGACAAAATCAGATTGTAGATTTGGTCGAAGGTTTGCGCGACGACAGCATGAAAGAAGCCATTCAGGCTATCCAGCAGGCCATTAACTGTCTGACTCAGCAGGTGACAGGCTGGCACGATCTGGAATACAGTTCCAGCCATAACCAGCAACTGGTGATGAATCATCCGCAGCACGGCAAGATCCCCTTATCCCAGCTAAGTGACGGCCTGCGTAATGCGGTTGCGATGGTAGCGGATATCGCGTTTCGCTGCGTCAAACTTAACCCTCATTTACGCAGTAATGCCGCGTTAAAAACGCAGGGGATTGTGCTGATCGATGAAGTCGATATGTTCCTGCACCCAGCCTGGCAGCAGCAAATTATCCAGTCTTTGCGCAGTGCATTTCCACTGATCCAGTTTATTGTCACTACCCATAGCCCGCAGGTTATCAGCACGGTAAAACGTGAATCTGTTCGCCTACTTGAACAGGACGAGAAAGGTAATGGTCTGGCGTCAATACCACCAGGTGCGACCTACGGCGAGCCAAGTAACGATGTACTGCACAGCGTGATGGGCGTTGATCCGCAACCTCCGGTTAAGGAAAGGGATGATCTGCAAAAACTGACGGCTTGGGTAGATCAAGGGAAGTACGACGATCCAAAAGTGCAGCAACTAATGGCTTCATTGATAACTGCATTGGGTGAAAAGCATCCCCAGCTCCAGCGCTTACAGCGCAGTATTGCCCGGCAAAAGCTGCTAAAAGGGAAAGCACAATGAGGCACGTGATCAAAACCCGACGAGGAACGGATGCCTTATTCACTGCAAATGAAAATCCACCACAGAACTCTGATCAATCAACCAGTCGCTGGCGAAACTTCAGACGAGACAAAGCAGATGTAATGACGCTTCTGCTCAATGAGCAATATCATCTTTGTTGTTATAGCGAAGTACGTGCCGATTTGCGTGGCCTCGGCTATCACATTGAACACGTCGAAAATAAAAGCCAGCAACCAGGGCGAACCTTCGATTATCAAAATCTCGCCGCCAGTGCATTAGATTCAGAAAATGGTTTGCACCTGTTCGGTATCAACGCTTTCGGCGGTCACTCAAGAGGAAAACAAGATGCTGTGGATATGGCAAAATTTATCCATTGCCATATCCCCGATTGTTCCCGTTATTTTGCTTACTTATCTAATGGATATGTGGTTCCTTCGATAGATTTGACAGAGCAGGAAGCAAAAAATGCACAATACACCATTGATCTACTAAATCTGAACAGCGGATTTCTGCAAACTGAACGTCGGAAGCACTGGGCAGAGCTTGAAAAACTTCTTGATGAGCATATGAAGAAAGACTGGGATCTGCACCAATTACTTCAGCTTGATCTGGTCCCTTCGCCAGATCATAAACTGCATGAGTTCTTCAGCATTACACGCCAGTTTTTCCAGCAAGAAGCTGAACAGGTATTACAGAGCCACGCTCCCGCATTAATTTAACACCGCCATTCCAGATTCAAGGCGACAGTATTATTTATTGCGAGTCGCCTTCCTGATTTACACCCTCAACCGCATAATGCGCCTGCCACTCCCGGCAGGCGCGTTTGCTTTTATACGAACAAAATTATGCAAACAGAAGCTGAAATTTTAATCGATAACAACGAGCTTATTTGCTCCACTAGCATTGAATGGATCGTTACCGTTCGCCAGAACGCACTACAGCAACTCACATCCCTGATGCAACCAATCGCAGAAATCTCCCGCCTGACGCAGCGCATTGGCGGCGACATAATTATTAACGACATGAGACTAGATGTACGCATAACATCGTCATAAAATGATATTTTTAGAAATTAGCTAAGTGACATATATGGCAGATGATTATTTTCATATTACTCTGAATACCCGGCTTCCATGGTCAAATAACAAGCCAATGGAAGTAGGTAATAGCATAACAACGACCGATGTTAATCCATTCTTTAACTATTACATATCTTACCCATATCCCAGAGAAACATTTATCCAAAATGGGGCCACCCACGATATCAGCCGTATAGCCCTTCTGGAACACATTGCTTCAGGAAATCTACATAATAGCGATATGCGATATGTCGCAAGTATCGGCCACGAAACAGCTAAACATTTTTGTACTTATGTCAGAGAGCTAATTTGGGAATCAGTAAGAACATCAGAATTTCCAGAACTGCCATCTCGCCAAAAATGCATTTGGTTAACAAAGGGGGAGGACAATCTTCATTACTGGATTGAGCGACTTGGACGTCCCGCAGAGCAGATAACCGTATTCAAAGTACTACCTGATGGAAGAATGCATACAACCAGTGAGACTCATCTTTCAGGAGATGCTGAATCTTATCTGGAAAGCGTCGAAAAATCCCGTCGATACTGGAGGGGGGAAATTGATAACCCCTTACATCAGGAGATACTCTTCGAAGGCACAATGTTAGTTGAAAGCAAAGTGTCCATTTAACAAATGCTGGGGGTACTGTACAGCAAAACAGTAAACTGATCACAAGCAATTATTCTGTATTTTGGACTCTATTGCCGGTTTGCTACAATAGAAAACAGTGCCTAAAAAGTAGTTCAGGAAACCCCCGCCCCCCACAAGTAAAATCATTTGGGGGTGCTTATGGGGGTTACTCATTTATCCAACACAAAACATAAAATTAAAATCAACGAGTTAACCATCAAATGCGACTCCTGTGATCGCCAAAATATCATTCCCTGTTCCCGCTTCAGAAAGCCTAAAAAGCCTTCTACATTCGAGTTTCATACGGTTTTTATCGCGTCTCTTACAACACCATCACCATCTCGTGCCACGCCATCCCACCATGATCGGATTCAGACGGTTTGACGTAGCGATAGCCAATGAAAGGGATGCACAAAACCCGGCGTTATGCTATTCGCCGGGCCAATTGTGGATGCGCGAGCAGATTGACGCTCTCCAGCATGAAATCAGCTAGCCGGGTAGTCCAGATATCCTTCTTTCCCGCCGCCAAAGAACTTCTCTTTAATCGGCGCATTCAGCGGCAAGTCGTTTTTCAGGCGATGCGGCAGATCCGGGTTGGCAATAAACGGGCGACCAAAACCAATCAGATCGGCCCAGCCGTTCGCCAGTGCCTCTTCAGCACGTGCTTTGGTGTATTTACCGGAGTAAATCAGCGTGCCTTGGAAGATAATACGCAGCGCTTCTTTGAACGCGGCAGGCATGACCGGCGCATCTTCCCAGTCCGCTTCGGCGATATGAATATAGGCAATGCCCAGCTCGTTCAGCACGCTGGCCGCCGCCAGATAGGTCGCTTCCGGAGTATCATCTTTTGATCCCATAAGCGTAGTCAGCGGAGCGAGACGAATGCCCACGCGCTCTTTACCAATCGCCTCTGAGACCGCCGTTACCACCTCCTGCATAAAGCGCAGACGGTTTTGCAGCGAGCCGCCGTATTCGTCATCACGCAGGTTGGCCTGCGAATCTATGAACTGGTTGATCAGATAGCCGTTCGCCCCGTGCAGTTCAATGCCGTCAAACCCTGCGGCGATAGCATTGCGCGCCGCCTGGGCATAGTCATTGACAATCGCCGGGATCTCTTCCCGCGTCAGGGCTCGCGGCATGTCATGCTGCACCATCTCGCCGACGCCATTTTCCGGGCCGCGCCCTTCAACATCGACAAAGACTTTCACCCCAGGCGCCTGAATAGCCGAAGAAGAGACCGGCGCCGCGCCGCCAGGCTGCAGAAGGGTGTGGGAAACACGACCGACGTGCCACAGCTGAGCGAAGATTTTACCGCCCGCCTTATGCACGGCGTCAGTGACTTTTTTCCAGCCAGCTATCTGCGCATCAGAATAGATGCCCGGCGTCCAGGCATAGCCCTGACCCTGCTGGCTGATTTGCGTGCCCTCGCTAACGATAAGCCCCGCGCTGGCACGCTGTGCGTAATAGTCCGCCATCATGTCAGTCGCGACGTCGCCAGCCCCGGCGCGGGAACGCGTCATCGGCGGCATAACAATCCGGTTTTTTAACGGCAAGGCATTCAGCGCATAGTGATCGAATAACATGATGGGTTCCCCTCGCGATTATTTATACAGTTCTGCACTCATGGTGACGGTATTGCCCATACGAGCGCTGGTGATTTTGTATTCAGAGGCATTCATCTCTTTCGCTTTCTGTGCAATTACCGCTTCAGCAGAATCCAGCGTGGTGCCAGACGCCGTAACGCTCTGCGCAGAGGCGCTAAAGGTCATAGCAGAGAACAGAGAAGCAGTAATAACAGCGATAATGGTTTTCATGTTTAATCCCAGAGTAAATTGGTTGGTTGGCGTTGAATCACGCGTTGGATGAAGAATACGCCTGCTGCCTGATGACATAAATGATACAAATGGCAATAGACTATTGCGCTTTTGTTCATAATAAGAGGGCTCGACATGTTTAGCCTGACATCAGGCAAACCAATAGCTTCTGAAGAACACTACAGGGTAAGTACAGCTCCCAGAACATTACCGAATCTATGAAAGCGAACGGGTTCTATGCGGCAAAGACTTAACGCAACAGACGGGGTAAAAGTAATACACCAGTCTGTTGCGCTAAAGCCATTTTCTTCTGTGAAGGCCCTTAAGGATATCGAAGGATGATGTAAAAAACAGGGTATGTAAAAATCATCATGACTGTTTTTTTACTTTCAAAGCAAACTGCTTCGGTGTAATGCCAAAGAACTCTTTAAAGTTACGAATAAAATAAGATGTACTGGTGTAGCCCACTTCATTGGCGATACTGTTAATATGCTTCTCAGTCGTAGTGATAAGTTTCGCCGCCTGATGCATGCGAATATCCAACACCAGCGTGTTAAAGTTATTACTCTCTTTCTCCAGCTTTTTACGAATCGACACCTCCGACATATGTAAAATGTTCGCCAGATCTGCCAACTTCCACGATTTAGAGAGATCAGCTTCAATGATTGACTTCAGTCGCTCAGTAAAGGTGGTATCCGTCGATACCGACAAGGAATAAACTAACGATTCAATATCCCTCATTTTAGAAAGAAGATAAGTTATTTTATAAACTTGTCGGTGTTGTGGGACATCGCTTCCAATTAATCGCTTGAAGATTTTTGTATCTGTTTCATCAACAGGGCAGGTGAATATTTTACCTCGCGTATGGTTGACTCTTTGCGGATCCAACAGAAGCGGTTCCATCACCTTACAGATACAACTCAATACATCACTATCAACGTGATAGAGTTCATAAGGAACCCCTTTACCCAGCACTTTTAATGCAACATCAATCACTGTGTTTTTTTCGATATAACAAAGTGATTCAGGGGGAACATTAAAGGACTGCCCATCTTTCGTTTTTATAAGCAGTTGCGCATCCCGTAGATAGATAATCGCACAGTTATAAAAACGTATCTTTTTTAACACCAACAGATTGTTGTGTGCAAAACTTTCCTTAGCCGGAAAATTAAGGGTACTTAAAGCACTTTGACTATTCATACAGTCACCCCCATGCTTTGTATGCATATAATTTCATGGGTTATCAGCCATGTAAACTCGGAATTTTTTAATTAACGAAATCGTGTATGATTTTAATTATTACTTTTTTAACTATGCATCTCTTTAAAATACATAGTGTTACCCAGTGGCTTTGGTGATGTAATTAACAATTTAAATATTTTCAACGAGAAACCATGCGAAAATGTGGCAATCACACATTCGGTGCAAGAAAAAAATTCTTCAGCAGGATCGGTAGTTTTCGGGTGGATTCCGCACCCAGTTTGAGTTTAATCGAGCGTATTTTATAATAAATAGTGTTCTCTTTTAGCTGCGTTAACATCGCGATCTCCCTGATTTTCTTTCTTTTAAAGAAATACAGATAGACGATTTTTCGCTCATCCTCCGTAAACTCGTTGAATACTAAAACAGGCGAAGGTCTGCGGTTCGAGAACACACGCAACTTCTCATGCTGGTACGATACTTCCTCAAGGCAAAGACAGGTTATGGGGAATTTCTCCATCAGAAAGCAGTAAGAAAAGTAATCATCCCTGTCGCAAACCAAATAGGCTTCTTTATATTTGTTCAGCATTTCATGAGCTGAATCAACATCCCTGTACTCGTAACATTTAATATCTGAATCATCATTAGCGAGCAGAGACAATCCGTAATTAAAATAAGCATTTTTACTTGCCAACAAAAAAGCAACCGACATAAGGACTCTTAGCTATCAAATGTATTAGACACCCTAACTAAAAGTGACTATAAGGTATGAAAAGTACAAAAACCACCCTAAAAAATAACCCATTACGATAAAATTATGCACACTAAGTTGTTGCGTAAATGAATTTAATTCTCACTCACATTTAATCCATAAAAAAGCCTGAACTATAGGTTCAGGCTTTCACTTACTCACCCGTTAAAATCAGAATGAATAACGGATATTGGCGTTAATTGCCTTATCAATATCGTAATGACCGAAGGCCGAACGCTCTATATTAAGACTAATCCTGGTGTTTTCTTTAATTTTGGCATTAACGCCTAAACTGAAGTTAACCCGGCTATCTTTACCATTCTTAATATGAGTTTCCCCGGCAAAATCATGAACAACCGTCTCTGCCGGTTTAAACAGGTCATACTGATAATGAACGCCAGCCAGCGCCGTCAGTTCCCAGTCTTTACCTCTGAACGTTTTTCCGGACTCCACCCCCGTACGGCCTATCAACGGATTCTCCTGCTTACGCTGCATACGGATGTCTGAACCTGCAGACTGCCAGTCAAACCGGGTTCCTGACACCGAGCCATAAACCAGCTCCGTCTGCGGCTGGATGAAAGTTTCGCCGGGTAGCGAGAAGCGCCAGCCGGTTTCTGCCCCTAGGTACCAGGAGTGCGAGCGGTAATCCTGCTCCGGCATTCCGGTTTCACTCGCCGAATAGTGGTTATCGTGGCGGACATATTTACCGATGGCATCCACATACAGCCCGGAATCGAACATCGCGGAAGCATAGAGACCGATACCGGTTGATTTCGTCTGACCGGACCAGCCATCGCCATGGCTGTTACTGTGAGTGAACGTTGCCGTCACACCGGTAAACAGGTCGCCACCGTCAAACGCGTGCTTTCTGTCGGCGCCAGTCTGCAGGTGAGTCCAGCTGTTGGAATAACCCGCATCTTCGGAACCGGTACCGCTGAAGACCCGCGCCCACGCCCCGGTTTCACTGTGGGTATTGCGCAGGTCGCCCATGCGGTAGTTCAGGTTGTTCATCTCCGTCAGGAAGTTTTTATATCCCGTATTCATAACGGCTTTGCTGGCCTGCAGCGCCGCGTTGTCCTGCTGCACGTCAAACCCTTCCAGTCGCCATTGTTTGCTGTTCCCGCTTTCCACAAAACCCATCTGCGGCGTGAAGGTATGAATACCCACGCGCTGTGTCACCGGTTTGAGCGTGAACACATCGGCAGCCGTCGCTTTCGGTGCCGTGACTAACGCGACGGGTGATGCTCCCTGGCTTACAGAATCCACCGAAGGGACAACAACCAGCGCATTGTTTTTACCGGTCAGCGACTGCTTAACCGTTACCGTATCTGCCGTTTTACCGTCAGTGTTCATGATGAACTGGCTGTTGCTGGCCGTCAGAGTATCCACCGTCAGAGAACCCGCTGCGCCGGCATTGCCAAAGCGCACCTGTGAACCTTTCAGGTCGAGAGATTTCACCACGGACTGCCCGTTCGCCTGCCAGAGGGTATTCGTCATCACCGCGCCTGCCAGTGGCGCACTCAGGTTGCCACCATAAGCTGTGAACAGATCCTTACTGGCATCCTCTGCCGTACCCATATTCAGGCTGGCAGCAGCATCCGCCTGAATATTGCCTGTTATTACGCTACCCGCGCCGACATTCAGCGTGGTGCCCTGCCCGTCAAGACGCCAGCGCTCAGCCGAGTACGCTCCGGTTAACAGCGAAAGCGTTGATCCCGCACCGGCAGTCACTTCACTGTCAGAGACCAGCCCCGATGTCGCCGTCAGCTTCGCGCCATCTGCCAGTGACAGCGGCGAGTGGCTGAAGTGGCTGAACTGGCTGAGAACGGCATTGCTGGACGCCACGGTCACCGAACTGTCTGCGCTGTCAATCCCGCCGCTAAAGTGTTCATTAATGTTGAGGGTGGAGCCGTTCTTCAGCTGTACGCGTCCACTGAAACGGCTTTGATCGGCGTCGTTGGTCGCTTTTGACTGCCCGAATGACGGCGTGGTTTTCACCCCGTTCCCGTCATTGAGATCGATATAGAGGTTTTCACTGCCCAGCGTTACGGTGGAATGGTCGGCATTAATATTTGTATTAAGGCTGGCATTCCTCGCCAGACTGAAGTCAGCGTTGTACAGATCAAGCTGTTTCAGGCTGAACTGGCGGGTCTCCCAGTCACTCTGGGTAAAGGAAACCGGTTGGGTGAGAACAGAGTTGTCGCCCAGCGCCTTCAGCTTATTCGCTACGCCCTGGCTGCTGGCTGCATGGATAACCGGATGTCCCTGGATAAACAGGCGGCCATTTTGCTGGGTGAAGCTCCCCTGCGTGTTCATCCCGCCATCCATGACAAAGTCATTCTGCGTTCCGGGCGTAACGATATTTTTGACATCAACATTGCCGGTGAAGTGGCCGTGCCAGATGTTGGCAACCGCCGTTGTGGCATCTGCTTTATTGAAATCCAGGTTGACGGTAGCCTGCTTCCCGCGGTTGGTCAGGATCGCTCCGTCGTCCGCGCCGTTAAGCTGATGGAAGGTAAGGCTGTTACCGTTGATGTCGAGCTTACCACCACGGTAATCCCACATGATATTGTCAGGGTTAACCTGCTTATCATCATTCAGTACAACCGTTGGGCGTCCGCTAACAATATCAACCATATTAAAGGCCTGGACGTTGCCATCGCTGTCCGGGCGCTGCGCCAGAATCACCGTTCCTTCGCCAACATTCAGCCCACCGGGGTTGATACCCGTGCCATTGACTTTCAGTGTCCCGGTACCGAGCTTGTGCAGGTTATCACCCTGAACACCCTTCACCTGCCAGTCGACGGTATGATCGCCGTTAACAATGATCCCGCCACCTTTCCAGGTTTCATCGGCACTGGCGCTGACGGTGTAATTCGCATCAAAAGTCAGCGTACCCGCCCCCTGATCCACAGCGTCGTTCAGCATGATCTGCCCGTCGGAACCGAGGAAGGTCAGATTTTTGCCGTTATTGAGATTTGAGCCATTTACGCTACCATGCATATCCCAGCGCTGGCTTCCCTGGGTGAGATTCCCGGTACCGGTTTGACTATCAAAATTCCAGAAGATTTTGTCAGAAGAGGTAGTGTTAATGGCGGGATCGGTATCCTGATCGAGAACACCTTTAACATAGTCGACGGGGATGACAGCCCAGTTATTTCCGTTACCGCCCGCACCATTACTCCCGGTTAATACGCCAACCAAAGTCCATTTATTAATGGTTGTATCAAAACCAAACAAAGGGGATCCGCTGTCGCCAGCTTCACCATATGTCGCCATCGGTCCGTTTGCTGAATTATAAATTTGTCCAGAGGAGGTCGTGATCATTTGACCATTCTGGTAAGAGCGCAATGAGCCTACCGTTCCTCCTGTAAGATAACTATATGCACCTGCGATATGCTGAAGTTGCCCGGATGGCGTTTTAATGTACTGCGTCCCAGACCCTACACGATAGAAAACAGGAAATCGCGTTTTATCGTTATAGATGTTACTCACAGTACCTGCATGGGTCATTTCTGAAGGGATAACCTCCGTCACGATCTTGTTCAGCCTCGGCGTATGGAAGTCCAGTCCCCAGTGATTATTTCTGTCGACGATGGTATACGTGTAGTTGCCATACCGGACGGACTGATAGCCGCCGTTATGCTTAACACTTACCACATATTGCGGGTTGACTAAGGTGGCGACGCCTGTTTTATCTACAGAGCTAAAATCGATCATTGGCGCTTTATCCAATACGCCTGCAGGGTTACCACTTTTATCATATAAGGTGATATTGGATGCACCAGCCTGGAAAGTTCCCCTGTTTTGTGCGAAATCGCGATAGGTTTGATAGGGAAGGATGTTACCTACATCTGAGGCGTAAAGTTTAACAGGAGAAAAAACCGCCATAAATCCGGATATCAATAGAGAACATATTATCTTATATTTACGCCAACGACATATGCGTTGATTTTTGCTTACGCCACTACAAAGTTCAGATACTACAACAAGCTTCCCGCACGAATTGAATTTAACTGTATATATCTTGTTCACTGAATACTCCATCCATATCTTACAAATGCTAATACTTTAGATTAGGAACCACAAATAGGCATAGCAAGAATAAAAATAATAACTTCAACTTAATTATCGCGTACAAACAGAACCAGGGGAGCACAAAAAAACAATAAAAAAAGATAATTAACAACAAATAAAAATAAAAATAAACAATAAAAAAATAAAAAAAACCATCAAATTTTATCAGATTAAGTCATTTAATATCATTAATCACTTAAAAATCACAGACAACCACACCAAAGGGTTAAATTTATCCGATTGATTAGCAACAAACATTCAAATAACCTAATAAGACAATGCAGCCTGTCTTCAAAAAAGGTGACTAAGAAGTGCAACTGCATTGTTTAATTCAAACAATCATCAGATGAGATAAGATAAGAGATACATTTTATGAAAATGAAAAAAACATTTCTCGTAATGGGTTTATTATCAACCATGGCTGCCGGTACAGCGATGGCAGCTTCGGGCGATACAATTGGTACGGGTACAGTAGCAGTAACTGGCACAACGGGTGCTTCAACTTGTTCAGTTGTTTTTCCTACAAGTGTAACCATGCCAACCATTACGACTTCTTTGTTTCAGGCTGCTGGAAACGGAAGTGCAATCTTACAACAGCAGGCAGGTAACATCCAATTTAATGGATGTAATGGTCAATCAGTTAATATTAAAGTAGCAGTTAGTGATGGTCAGCTTACCGGTAGTAAAAATATCGTTTATCCAAAAGTCAATAATGCGGCCCAATCTTGGTTTGGGTTGACTTTTGGTATTTCAACAGATCAAGGCTCAAACTTTACAAACCTTAAATTAGATAACACCCCAAGTACAGCAATTTCTGTTGACAACGATGCGTTTACTGTGCCAGTTCGTGTTGAAGCAGTTAAAATGACTGCCAATAATGGCATTGCAATCTCACAAGGCAATTACAGTGAGAATTTCGTTGTAACCGCAACTTACGCTTAAGTCTAATTATAATAAAGCATGACCTTAAACAGTCATGCTTTAACCTTTAGCTTGGATTATTTAATGAAAAGACATATCGTTAGTTACTTTTCTTTTATATATATTCTTTTTTTGGCCTTTCCCTCCACAGCCCAGAATATTGAAGGGATAAATTTAGATCTGACCAGAGTGATATTAGATTCTCAGCAGAAAAGCGCATCCATAAAAGTTAATAACTTTAATAATAAAACTTGGCTATTACGTTCATGGATATCGGAATATAATAGTGATGAAAAAAATAAAAATTTCATTTTAACACCTCCACTTTATAGAATTTCACATGACGAAAGCATACAGTTGAGAATTGATAATATTTCTCAATCATTGCCAATGGATAAAGAATCGGTGTTTAGAATCAATGTATTAGCAATACCAGCCATACCAAAAGATAATAGCATCACTTCCCAAAACCCGACAAAGTTGCAATTTGCAATAAATAATAGGATAAAGTTATTTTATCGCCCGCATAATCTTAATAAGCAGGAAATAGTTAATGCTGCGTTCAAATCATTGAAAATATCAAATAACAAAACCAATGTGCAAATAAAAAACCCGACCCCTTACTACATTACGATGGATGATGTAAAAATAAATGGTAAAAAAGTAACTTCTATTGAAGATTTCATGGTGGCTCCTTATTCAACATTGCATATCCCAGAAAGGAATGCTATTTCGTTTAGCTTTACAACGATAAATGACTATGGCGGAAAATCACCAGTTACAGAAATTATTTTTTAAGATCATATTTTAATAACTATTCTGGAGGCTCTTTGAAAGGTATAATTAAAACCCCTCTACTTTTGATAAGGGTCGCAATTCTGTTTCCGGCGTTTAGCTGGGCTTCAGTTAACTCCACATATATCAGTAATACGGGTTTTACATTTAATGCAGATTTTCTAAAAATATCCGATGGGGGAAATGCTAAAAACATCGATCTGAGTTATTTTTCTAAGGCAAGCGGTGCTGTACCTGGTAAATATACAGTTGATGTTATTCTTAATAAGAAATTAATCGATAGCGCAGTTAGCATTGATTTTTTACCTCATAACTCTACACTTTGTGCAACATTAACACTCCAGCAACTTGACCGTTGGGGGATTAACATTAGCAAAATAGTAGCCCCCCTTCCAGGGAAAGATGCGTGTATTAATAAGTTAATTGCGGGTGCAGATGAAAATTTCGATATTAATAATCAAAGGTTAGTTTTAACTATCCCTCAAAGTTATCTTAAGCCTCAGGACTGGCTGAGCACACCGCCGTATCTATGGGATGATGGTTTGCCCGCTTTGATGGTTAATTATAACTACAATGGGCTAAAACAAAATAATAATGGATATGGCAGTCGTAGCCAATTTTTATCACTAGATAACTCATTAAATCTGGGAGGGTGGCGGTTGCGCCAAAGAGGAAACTGGTCAACCAACTCTTCAAATAAAAATAGCCACTGGCAGCCAGTCAGTGTTTATTTACAGCATGATTATGCTTTCTTACAAGGCGGACAATTTACGCTTGGGCAGACATCAACGGACGGTACGATTTTTAACAGCTTTCCTTTTGAAGGCGCACAATTCTCCTCCGATGATGGTATGATTGCTTCTGAACTCAGTCAGTACAGCCCCGTTGTAAGAGGCATTGCCTATTCACAAGCACAGATATCAGTAAAACAAAACGGAATTTTAATTTACCAAAAAAGCGTTCCTCCAGGCCCTTTCGAATTACGAGATTTCAACCAAATTTTCACAGGCGATCTGGAAATTGAAATTCGTGAAGCAGATGGCAGCGTTCGCCATTACACCCAGGCTACTGCTGCGCTGCCAATCCTCCAGCGGGAGGGACGACTGCGTTATAACTTGGCATTTGGTAAATATTATTCAGATTTTACAAATTCTGAGGATAGTAACAATCCACACTTTGTTCAGTCCTCTGTAGCAATAGGTTTACCTGATGAATACACTCTCTACGGTGGAGGGATTTATGCGGATGATTATACGGCTGCACTTCTTGGAGTGGGTAAATATTCAGATATATGGGGCGCCTTTTCTGTTGATGTGACGCACGCAAGATCAAAATTTACTCAGAACTATAGCGTATTAGGGATTCAGCAGGGGCAATCTTATCGATTTATGTATTCACGCGGCTTTGGTGAGACTAATACTACGTTAAATATCACTGGCTATCGTTATGCAACGCGAGGTTATTATGACTTTGATGAGTTGCAACAGATTCAAACCGGATATGCAAATGACAGAAACGTAAACAGCTATCACCAACGTTCACGTGTTTCAACAACAATTAATCAGGATCTGCAAAACTGGGGACAAGTCAATCTTTCAGCCAGCAAGGATCAGTACTGGGATATGGCGGATGGTTATAATTTCTCTGCCTCTTATACTCTACCATTCCGCTATATCTCAGCAATGGTATCGCTTGGATATAACAAAAACCCATCCTATCGCGATGTAGATAAATCACTATTCTTCTCATTCTCCGTTCCGTTAAGTAACTTTTTGAGCGGTAATAATATGTTCTTAACGGCTAACACGATTACAAACAATGGCCAGGTACAGCAACAAATTGGCCTCAATGGTACTACCCGTAACGGAGAATTAAATTATGCAATTGCTCAAGGTTGGCAAAACCATAACCATGGAGAAGCAGGCAATGTTAATCTTAATTATCGTGGCCCATACGGCTACATTTCTGGCAGTTACGCCTACCAAAAAGACGCCAGTCAATGGACTTATGGTCTCAACGGTGGCATAACCATACATCCACACGGAATTACTCTTTCGCAACCGCTTAGTTTAAATAGTGGCAGCGCGCTGATACAGGCTCGTGATGCCGAAAGTGTAAAAGTGTTAAATGGTGCGGGCATTTATACTGACTGGCGCGGCTATGCCATCGTTCCTTATCTTAGCCCTTACAATCGTAACCAAATATCACTGGACGTGAATAGCGTGAAGGATGATGTCGAGTTATTAAATACAGATGTTACGGTAATACCTAGTCGCGGCGCGTTAGTATCCGCGCCGTTTAAAGTAAATATAGGTAATAAGGCTTTGATTACCTTAATGCAGAAGAATGGCAACCCTGTTCCCTTTGGTAGCCTGGTCACTTTGGATTCAGAAAATAGCATCAATAGCAGTATTGTCGCTGATGATGGGCAAGTATATATGTCAGGCTTGCCTAAGGAGGACACCCTACTAGTTAAATGGGGTGACGAGCCATCACAGCAATGTCAAGCAAATTACAAACTTAAGGATACAAAGATTAAATTCAATGAGTTTACCGTTCAATGTAATTAAATTTTCCGAATAATGAATAGCCCCGTTTGAGGGGCTATTTTATATCTCATTAATCAAACACCCCATTAATAATCGCCGTGACCACGGCAGTACTGAGCGCAATCAGCACTAAATTATCCCCAACAATTTTCCATTCATAGCCAGGATAATAAGGCAATTGCCCCAGCATGGACGCCGGGACGGTTTTTTTCGCGATGCCCGGAGGGAGCGGTTTTCCACGCGCCAGGTTTTTCGCAATGCCCGGTGGCAGAGAATCATATCCCGTCAGGCCGTAGTTCACCGCCAGATGACGCGCTGTCGCAAAACTGATGTCAGACTCGACATGATCGGGTTTGCCGTAATTTTTACGATGATCGGAAGAAGCGTTGTTTTTCTGGGCCGGATTTCCTTTTTGCCCGTTATTTCCCTGGTTGCCCTTATTTCCATGATTGCCACTGCTGTTGCCCTGGCCACCGCTATGACCATTTCCGTTACTATTCCCCGGATTCGCCATGACCGGCGCGGCGAACAGAGAGAGTGAAACCAGAGTGGCCAGCACTGCCGTTAAACCCCGACGCTTACCCATGATGTGTTCCTTCCAGATGATGTTCCACTTTGACAATAGTGCGCCGCCATCAAGTGCGCAATGTCAAAAATCCTGGTTTTGAATTGGCTCGCAGGCTGTTAATAAACAACCTGTTATGTGGAGGGTAACGACTGTGCCTTATCTGCTATCATGCCTGCAAATAACGTCGAAAAAACACAGCCGAGGAAAACATGGGGTCCACCAGAAGAGGGATGCTGAATGTCCTGATCGCCGCCGTATTATGGGGAAGTTCCGGCGTTTGCGCGCAATACATTATGGAGCAAAGCCAGATGTCGTCGCCATTTCTGACCATGACGCGTCTGATTTTTGCCGGACTCATTCTGCTGATGCTCTCCTTTGTGCACGGCGACAAAATCTTTTCCCTTTTCAAAGACCGCAAAGATGCCCTGAGCCTGCTGATCTTTTCTGTCGTCGGCGCGCTGACCGTACAACTCACCTTCCTGCTGACCATCGAAAAATCCAACGCCGCGACAGCGACTGTGCTGCAATTTCTGTCTCCGACGATTATCGTGGCGTGGTTCGCTCTGGTACGTAAGGCACGTCCCGGCGTGTTGGTGCTCACGGCAATCCTCACCTCCCTCATCGGCACCTTTTTACTGGTGACGCACGGCAACCCCACCTCGCTGTCAATTTCACCCGCCGCGCTGTTCTGGGGAATTGCCTCGGCGTTCGCCGCCGCGTTTTATACCACCTACCCGTCAACGTTGATTGCACGTTACGGCACCTTACCGATTGTCGGCTGGAGTATGTTAATCGGCGGGATGATCCTGCTGCCGTTTTATGCCGGAGAGGGCACAGGTTTCGTGGTTAATGGCAGCCTGATCCTGGCGTTTTTCTACCTGGTGGTGATCGGCACGTCGCTGACGTTCAGCCTGTATCTGAAAGGGGCGCAGATGATTGGCGGGCCGAAAGCGAGCATTTTAAGCTGTGCCGAACCGCTGAGCAGCGCGTTACTGTCGTTGCTCTTGTTAGGAATTACCTTCACTCTGCCGGACTGGCTGGGCACGCTGCTGATTTTGTCTTCCGTGGTGTTGATCTCGATGGATTCTCGCCGCCGCGCCAGAACCGGCTGACATCGCTGGCGCGGCAGCGGTCATTTTACCAGCCCGGCACCGCACCGCCGTTAAAGATTTTCTCCGCCGCTTTAGCGACTTCCGGCGACTGATAGGACTGCAAAAATTCCTTCACGTTTTGCGCGTCCTTGTTGTCTTCCCGCGCCACCAGAATGTTCACGTACGGCGAATTTTTATCTTCGATAAACACGCTGTCATGAACCGGAGAAAGCCCGGTTTGCTGAATGTAGGTGGTGCTGATGATCGCGACATCGACTTTCGGGTCGTCAAGTACGCGCGGTAACTGCGCGCCTTCCAGTTCCATAATCTGTAAGTGACGCGGATTATCGGTGATATCCAGCGCCGTCGGCAGCAGACCTTTCCCTTCTTTCAGGGTGATCAGCTTCTCTTTTTGCAGCAGCAGAAGCGCACGCCCCAGATTGGTCGGATCGTTCGGGATCGCCACCGTCGCGCCCTCTTTCAGTTGATCCACCGTTTTGATTTTTTTCGAATAGCCCGCCATCGGGAAGACAAAGGTATTCCCCACCGCCACCAGCTTATAGTTGTGCGCCTGGTTATCCTGCTCAAGGAACGGGCGATGCTGGAAAACGTTGGCATCCAGTTCGCCGTGGTTGGTGGCGTCATTTGGCAACAGCGAGCCGCTGAAACCGACCAGCTCAACGTCGAGGCCGTACTTCTCTTTCGCCACTTTTTTGGCGACTTCCGCGACATCCTGCTCGGCACCGTTAATCACACCCACTTTAATGTGCTTTGCATCACTGCTCTGCTGATCGCATCCGACCAGCAACAATCCCGCCAGCAGTATCGCCGCCCCTGTCCGTAAATGAGGTATCGTCAATTTCACGTTTTTATCCTTTTGAAATAACCGCCTGATGAGTAATGAAATGACTATAGCGGGAAGGGTGCTGCGGTTTAAAAAACGAAAAGGTATCAATAAGAAGAAAAAGGCATAAAGGGAGAATATGCGAAAATCCTGATGGCGCTGCGCTGACCACACGCAGCGCCATTCGGCTCAGACCAGCGCTTTGACGATGTCCATTAACCTGACGATATCTTCAGGTCGCGTATTCCCGGTTTGCGGATCGATAATCGAACTGTACACATGCGGCATCACGCGCGGCACTCCCGCCTCCAGGCAGGTCTGTAATATGACGCCGAAGTTATCCAGATCGATACCGCCGGTCGGTTCAATCAGCGTCATGCCGTTACGCGCCGCGCTGCTTGCCAGTACGTACAGCTCCGGCAGCGATTTCTCTCCACCCATCGGAAAGAACTTCGCCGCGTGCGCACCCATATCCTGCATCATCCGCACGGCGGCATCGCAAGAGACAGGCGCTGGCGTCCCCTGGCTGCTGTTGACGCCAGTGGAGATCAGCACTTCGCCAGACGTTCCTGTCGGGCTGACCAGCGCATTGATATGCGTCTGCTCACCACCCGTCGCCGCCAGCGCCCCCGCCGCAAAACCGCTGCCGGTAAAGGTCTGGTTGACGTGGGCCGGATGGACCTTTGCAGCAATCATCGCCGCCTTGTAATACTGCGCCGGATCGCCCGCCCCCAGCCCGACCGAAATCGACGGCACTTCCGCCATCCAGCGCTTCACCTCCTGAACGCCTTCGTCGACCGACGAAAACTGCGCGGACAGAACACCAATCACCGCGTGTCCCTCAGCGGCATCATAGATTTCCCTGGCGTTGGCGATATCTTTCGCCAGCACGTTAATCGCCACACGCTGACGATAAAAATTAATCTGCTGCATGTTCTGCAATCTCCTTAAGTCGCGCCACAATCAACGCCATTTCCCCCTCCGCGACCGTACGTGGGTCGAGGCTGAATACGCCCTGATGGAGGTTATAGCGCCGTGCGTAAATGGCGATATCACCACTTCGCAGTTGGGCTTCAACTTCACGCGCGTCCAGACCAAACGCCTGCGCATCGACCCGAACGCGAATGCGCCAGATGGCGCGCCCGGCTTCGTCCTGCTCGATATCCGCGGTCAGACCAGGAATCGCTGAAATCGCAGCCGCTGTGGGTTGCAACTGTTCGGCGGTTACCACAGTCTGCCCCTGGTGATAATTTTCCAGCGCATACACCAGCCCGACCATGTTCTCCTTACCGATTTTCATCGCTCTGGCGATACCGTGATGCTGCGCTTTACAGGCAGCGATCCACGGTTTCTTGCCGGTGATAAACCCGGAGGTCGGCGCATTGAAGGCTTTCGCCCCGCTGTAGACAACCATGTCCGCCCCGCTCGCCACCCAGGCGTGTAAATCCTCCTCGGCGGCGGCATCGACAATCAGCGGCAGGTTGTGGATCTGCGCTACCTGCACAAAGTCGTCAATGCTGAGCATGCCTTTCTGCACGCAATGGTGCGATTTCACATACAGCAGCGCGGCGGTCTCGTCGGTAATGGCGCTCTCCAGTTGCCAGCGTGCGGCCAGGTTACTCGAGCCGACTTCCACAACGCGCCCGCCGCCCAGACGAATAGCGCTGGTAATCGGCGCGCCGTAGTCCACGTTATGCCCACGCAGCATCACCACCTCGTTGGCCATTCCGCTGCTGTCCGGCATCAGCGACACGCGAAGCGGATCGCCACGGGTAATGGCGGCCGCCACGGCAATGGCGATCCCTGCCGAGGCGCAGGAGGTCACATAGCTGTCCTGCGCGCCGGTAAAGCGGGAAACCAGTTCACCGGTTCGGTCCACCAGTTTGTCGATCTCAACAAAGGCCGAGGCCGCCCGCACTGTTGCCTGCATCACCTCCAGCGCGACGCTGGAGACGCCAAGAATCGTCATCTTGCCGCAGGCGTTAATCACCTGTTTTAGCCCCAGCTGTTGATAGATATTCTCTGTCATGGCTTACAACACTCCCAGCAGCGAACACACCACGCTCAGCGCCACAATTGACAACAGAATGGTGGTGTAACGCGGTCCCTTTTTCACCAGGAAGATATAGATGGCAAACACCGCCGCCAGCGGCAGCAGGCCTGGCGCGATGGAGTCGAGGATCTGCTGCACCACCACTTCAGAGCCTTTCAGCGCACTGATTTTCAACGGCGTGGTGATCTTGACGTAGCTTGCCGACAGCGCGCCCATCATGATCAGCCCCAACACGTTCGCGCCGTAGATCAGTTCTTTGATTCGCCCCCCTTGCAACAGGCCAACGATAGAATCACGTCCCAGGGTGTAGCCTTTGTGGATCAGACCGTAGCTGATCGCCAGCGTAATCGCCGGATAGAGGATTAACGGCGCAATACCGCCAAACGCGCTGCCATTAGCGGCGAAAGGGATGAAAATCGCAATCAGCAGCGGCATAACGGCGGCCCAGACGATGGAGTCGCCCATGCCAGCCAGCGGGCCCATCAGACCGGTTTTAATCCCGGTAATCGAGGCATCGCTAATCGGTTCGCCACGCGTTTTCTGCTCTTCCATGGCGATAGAAATCCCCTGAATCACCGCGCCAAATGTTTGCTCGGAGTTGAAGAAGTTCAGGTGACGTTTCAGCGCCTCGACCTGTTCCTCTTTTTGCGGATAGAGCTTTTTGATGATCGGCGTCATCGAGGCGCAGAAAATCAGGCTCTGCAGACGTTCATAAGAGTTAGACACTTCCGCGCCCAGCCAGTAGATAAACCACGCTTTGGTGATATCTGCTTTCGTCAGCGCCCCGGTTGTCCGCGCACGCTCAACCAGTTCATGTTGCATTACGTCGCTGCTCATTATGCTGCTCCTTCATTTTTCGCCAGACCTTTAATCAGGAAGGCCACACAGGTCCCGAAGATCGCCATCGCCATGATGTCTACCTTGAGGTACAGCACCGCGAAGAATCCGCCAATAAACCACGGCAGCAGGCTCTTTTTACCGATCACCATAATGGTGATCGCGAAGCCCAGCGCCGGCAGGATCCCGCCCATGATTTCAAATGAGTGGGTCAGCCAGTGCGGCATCAGTTTGAGGAAACTTTCCACCACGTCCTGACCGAAGTAGTTCGCGGCGAACACCACCGGGAAACGCAGCGCCAGTCCAAGCAGCGCCGGGTAGAGGAACGCACAGCGCATAATGCCCGACATGTTCGCCGTTTCCGCATGCTTATCAGCCATATGCACCCAGGCGGCGTTCAGGGTACGGCGCAACTGGTCGAGGAAGACGCCAATCACGCCGAAGGGGATCGCCAGCGCAATGGCCAGGTTCGGATCCATCCCGGCTTTTACCGCAATGGGAATCGAGATACAGGCCGCCAGCGCCGGATCTGACGGCACGTTACCGCCAGGCGTGGAGGTCACGCCGAGATAAACGAGCTGCATCCCGGCACCGATAATCATCGCGGTTTGCATGTTGCCCAGCAGCAGCCCAACAAAGACTGCGACCACCACTGGCTGAAGCAGCATGGCAGAGAAGGTGTAGCCAAGGCGTAAGCGGGCAAACCAGTAATACAACCCCATCAGGCTTGCAAAAACTAAGGTATCCATAGTGTTATCCCATTATCAGAGGGTTAGAATTTTTTCAGGATATCGTCCAGCGACTGCGGCTTATCTTCCGGGATAGTCTGGAAGAACACCTGAATGCCACGACTTTTCAGGTCGTTAAGAATGCCAACGTCTTTTTCATCGAGCGTAATGTTCTGGAATACCGCTTTGCGGTTCGGTCCACCGCCCAGACCCCCCACCTGAATTGTGGAGACATCAAAGCCCTGTTGTACGGCCTGCTGGATTGCGGCAAGAGAGGGGAACAGCACCAGCACATTGCCGTCGCCCAGTTGGTTCTCTTTCCATGAGGCGGCAAAGCTCAGGTTGCTGTAGCAGTCCACTTTGATGTTCGGCGGTGCGGCCATCAGGTAGATGTTTTTCATAAACGGATCGGCGTCCAGTTCGTCGCTGACCACCGCGATGCGGTTGGCCTGGGATTGCCCGACCCACTTCGTGACGACCTGCCCATGAATCAGACGGCTATCGATACGACATAACACGATGTTTGCCATGATGATTTTCCTTATTGTGATTGTTGTAACTGGCGGACGTGGGCGACAACGTCCAGGCAACTGCTGCGTCCGGCTTCCACCAGCTCGCTGACGCAGTCGGTCAGTGAGCCATGTTCACGTCTGTCCAGCGCTTCCAGCAGCAGCGATGCGTTGAGTCCGGAAACAACCGCCACCGGATAATCCGCGCTCAGTCGCGCGGCCACGTTGGACGTCGTTCCGCCCACAAAATCGGTCAGAATGAGCGAACCTTCCGGCATGGTTTTCACCACGGTTTCGACACGCTGATAAAACTCGCCCAGCGTATCGACGGGCATCAGCGCGATTTCCGTCACGCCTTTGATTTCGCCCATGACCATGCGCAGGCTGTTGCAAAGCTGTTGTCCCCAGCCGCCATGGGTCAGCAGCAGAATGTCGGGCAACGGTTGAGTGGTAGTCAAAATGGCCTCCTGGCGCGATTACATGAGACTTGCAATGCCTGATGGCGCTTCGCTTATCAGGCCTACGGATAGTGCTTTTGTAGGCCGGATAAGGCATTTATGCCGCCATCCGGCAAAACTCATCAAGGTAAGAGCAAACGCTGTGCCAGTATTTGTGTCACGCGAGGGGGGAAAGGAGAGCGGACAAGGCGTAACGCCTTGTCCGTTAAGGGATCAGCTATAAAGCAGTTCGTAGATATAAAAATATTCCGCATCCGACAAACGAACGGCGTAGGCTTCTTCAATAGGCAGGAAGGCGGATTTGATGACACTAAATGCGCGCGGGTCGAGATCCGGTTTGTTTTCCAGCGCCATCTGTAACGGTTTACGGTTGATCACGATACGCTCAACCATGCAACAGCAGTGGATCAGGAAGCGTAGTGTCACCTGGCGGCTCGGTTTGAGAGAAAGCGCGGTCGTCAGATGATTCAGTACGCCCTCCATCTCCTTGAGAATACGTTGTGGATTGAGCACTGAAATATGGTTGATGATGCTCTCCATGGTCAACGCGCTGATAAACCGCATGGCGCTGCGCTCCATCTCCAGACGGCGCTCAGCGCTGGAGAGATCCGGCGTCAGCAGGCTTAACACCAGCTCCGGCCCCTGCTCAGAGAACAGTTCTTCCAGCGAGATAAACGGAATATCCGGCAGTCCTGGCTGGAAGGTCCCGACGATCCCCGCCAGCCGTTCACTGGCCTTCAGCGCCTGCTGAACACGTTCAAGACTGCGTACCTCGTTGTAATCGAGGATCACCATGCGCGTATCCTGCGACATCAGCTCGCCAAAACTCTCCTCCAGTACTTTCTTAATCTTCTCCGCCGTTCCCATGCCGGTAATACACGAGATCACCAGCACTTTACCGCCGTTTTCCTGCTGCGGCGTACACAGCTGACAGGGGATATTTTTGCTCTGCATCAGCGCCGCGAGGTGGGGTAAGTCGCTGGTTTCGTAGCTTAAATCCAGACCGATCTCCAGAAGGCTGGTCAGCGTGATGTTGGGCATCAACAGCACATCTATCTGGAATAACTTGCTGATCGTACTGCCGAAGTGCACCAGTGAACCGATATCAACCATCAGGATCAACCGCTGGTAACCGTGGGTTTGAATCCGCTGGGTCAGCGTTTCCAGCGTATCGTGTACCGACTGCTCAAAGGGCATATCGATGGCACTGAACAACTCACGCTCCAGTACGCGGTTGACGTACTGCGCCATGCTGGTCGCAGTGGTCGCGCCGTGGGCGACCAGAATGACGCCACAGTCCGGGCTGGCATCAATGCGCTGACGATAGTGACGACACTCTTTCAGGAACAGACACAGCCAGACCACTTCCGTCGCCGGGCACTGAATATGCAGCAGCTCGTTGATTTTCCGACACAGCAGCGTGGCGTTGTCGTACTCGTCTTTGCAGCGATCAAGAATGAGGCTTGAAGAGTAGAGCTGGGGAATCAGCCCGCGCTGAACATAACCAATCAGCGCCAGGAAGTGTTTGCGCAGCGGATTCACTAAATTTTCCGGCAGCGTAAACGTGAGCACCTGTTCCACACAGCCAATCAACAGCGTCACGCGCTCTTCGATTTGATCGCCATAGCGCGGCGGATGCGCAATATTGTCGCGGCTGTAGAGACCGTATTCGAAAATCGAGCTGAGCTTGTTTTTCAGGATCGCCAGCGTTTCCGCCGGGGGGACGTTGCTGTTGCGCAGATTGACATATTCCCGCGTCAGAAAACTGTAAAAGAGGTCGCTCTCTTCGATTTCTGCGCCGGTCGCCAGTGAGCTTTTTAACGCAGGCAGCGTGCGCGCATCAATGCTTAGCCGCTCTTTCCCTTCAAACAAGGCATCGACCAGCAGGCGCTGTTCCGGCGTGGCGTGAAACGGTATCTCCGCCAGCCGTTTATCCAGCTGTAGTGTGTCGTTATGCTCCGTCATCCCTGACGCCCACGCCTGGGCGCAGAGGAACTGGATATCGCTTTTGAGCTGGCCGATATTGCCTTCAAGCGGTTTATTTAACAGCCAGAGCAACAACGCTTTATCGATGCTGACCGTGCGTTCAATTTTGCGACTTTCACGCTGCAGGAAACCGACGATCAGCTCGACCTGTTCCTCGACGGAACGCTGACGAATCCCAGGCAAATCTATGCTCACCTGAATTCGCCGCTGGAAGGTTCGCAACAGCGATGAACTCACGGGTTCCGTGGTCGCGCAAATCAGGCGAACCGAAATCGGGCGCGCCTTACTGCTTTCGCCGAGCGGTCGGTACTCGCCTTTATCAAGAATGGAGAACAGTTTTTCCTGCCCTTCGTACGGCAGACGATGCACTTCATCCAGCAACAAATAGCCGCCGTCCGCCTGTTCTACCAGACCGGGTTTGTTCTCGCTCGCACCGGTAAACGCCCCCTGACGATGACCAAACAGGTGGGAAGAGAGCAGTTCCGGGTTATGGGCGTACTCGGCGCAGTTAAAGTAGACCAGCGGTGGCGGGGAACCGGCGGCCTGTTCGCAGGCGAAACGGTGCATCAGTTCAGCAAAGAATGTTTTCCCTACACCAGAAGGGCCGGTTAACAACACATGTAAACCCTGCGGATAGAGTACGGCGGCTCGGCCTTTTTCTACCGCGTCGCGCAGGCTGCGATCGTAACCAATCAGGCCGGTAAAGGGATCGTCACCGTCCGTGTTTTCCGGTTGCGGAAGCAGATCGGCCACCGAACGGACTTCACGCTCGCTGTCTTCCAGTTTACGCCCGAGCAGCGTTTCCAGCGTCTGGCGATGCAGAAAGAACACCGGACGTCCCCGGCTTTTAACCGCCAGACCGTCGTTCCACAGCTGATTGAGATCTTTACTGACCGAGTTACGCGCCAGCCCAAGATTAAAGCCGATCGCTTCTGCCGTGAACGCGGTTTCCCGCGCCAAATCCGTACAGTCCAGCCCACGCGTCAGTCTTTCAAGCTCGCCCAGTACGATCTCAATCCGTCTCATCACTTTACCGCTTCAGAAATAAATGATTGTTCAGAACATACACTATTCTGCTATGCAAGAAAGTGAATCGGCCCCCAGAGGTCACGCCGAACGCGTTCCGGTCATCAAAATGTTTTCGATAAATAGTGGCGGGCGGCGCCTTTTTCCGGGAAGTCGTCGAGGGTGAGTTGCAGCTGGTAGCCGTTTTTTTGATAGAACGGCAGTGCCTGAAAACTCATCGTATCCACCAGCGCATGGTGACAGCCTCTTTCCCGTGCGGCCTGTTCGGCGGCCTGCATCAACCGGCTGCCGTAGCCGCCTTTACGCAGCGACTCATGCATCCAGAGATACTCAATACACAGCCACTCCCCTTTGATTTTGCCAATCAGCCCGCCGCGAATTTTCTGCGTTTCATCGCGCCAGTAAACGGCCAGATCGCCAAAATTGGTGGTCTTCAGAAACTGAAGGTTATAGGCGCGCAATCCGGTGAGCAGCGCGTTTTGATCGTCTTCGGTCACCGTATCCGTAATCTGTATCTGCATTTTATCCTCCTGAAAAATACCACTTTTAGCTGACATTCTTTTTGACAATAACACGGGGTGCTGAGTGAGCCGTACGCCGTCTACACTTACTCTTAAAATGATGCGCATCGACAACAAGGATTATTACCATGAAACGAGCCGTTTTACCGATCATTGCCGTCCTTTTCTTGATGCCAACGCTGGCACAGGCCGACTCGCCTTACGGCGCACTGCAATCCGCACACGAAAAAAATACGATACTCAAAGACTTACGAAAAATTTGTACGCCGCAAGGCTCGCCATCTGACGAGGCGTGGGAAAAAACGATCATGGCGAATGAGGGGAATCAGCAGCACATTCGTGAAGCAATTGTGGCGATAGAGAGGAATAATCAGAGCAACTACTGGGAAGCGCTCGGCAAGGTGGAATGCCCGGATATGTGAGCGTGAAGCCGACGCTTCACGCCCGGAAAACGGAAATTAACGCTGGCGCACATCCGGAATGATGAGGTCGCCGCGCAACACGTAAGACCCCAGCATGCTTTGTGTTTTTTCGTTCAGCCAACTGACAATCCGCGCCGCCATCGCATCCATGGAGTATTCGATTGCCGGAATGGTGGGAATGCCCGGCAGATGCAGCGAACCGGCGAGGCTAAAGACCATAATGTCTTCCGGAACCGACTTATTAAACGCCTGCAATTGGGGGATCACCCGCTGCGCCTGCTGCTCATCCGCCACCAGCAGGGCGTTAAAATTAAGCGTAGAGGCGTTGTTCAACAACTCCTGCAGTGCGACCGACGAAGAGGTCGCTTCCATAAAGACCAGGCTGCGATTAAACGGCAGGAAATTTTTTTCCAGCGCGTGCTTGTAACCGAGCAGCACCTGCTCACAGAACCCCATCCCTTCAGGATGAATGAGGGCAATCTGCCGACGGTTCTGGCTAATCAAATAGTTACAGGCCGTTTCTGTCGCAAAGGCATGATCAAACTGGATGCTGTTGACATCATCGCCTGCTTCCAGGCAATCCACCAGAATGACGTTTTCCTGGCTGATATTCAGTGGGAAACGCGCACCGATGATCAGCACATCGTCACACAGGCCGCAGCTCAATTCATCAAGGGCGCTCATCACCTCCGCTTTCGTATTCGCAAAACGAAGCAACAGATGTTTCTGGTGCTGGCTCAGATGTTTTTCCAGCGCGTAGAGATAGCCTGTCGTCTGGTTAATGTTGTCCTGTGCGCAAATGACGCCGATACAGCCGGTAGTCTGGCTGAGCAGCGACTGGGCAATCACATTCGGACGGTAGTTCAGCTCATCCACCGCTTTCAACACGGCAAGACGACTGGCTTCCTTCACACCACGCGATCCGCTCAACACGCGCGACACCGTGGCTTTAGACACGCCAGCCAAACGCGATACATCGTTGATAGTAGACATCATTCTCCCCTGACAGAGCCTGCCTGGCTCCTCGAATCCTGAATTTAACATTGGCTCAAATTATCGCCATCTGCAGTATAGCTGTTTCCGTTTTTCATGGAAACCGATTTTCCGTTTCCACTCAAAAAGGATGAAATAGCATCAAAATCGTGACCTGAATCGAAATAATTAGCCTTATAAGAATAAGATCTTGATGGCTATCACAGTTCCGTTTGCTGCGGATGGAAACCGGTTTCCGTATGATATCAAATCAGTCTCGCAATAAGTTTTTACATTTTGAGGATGGTTAATAATGTTCAGGATTATGTTGTGTTGCTCTGCAGGGATGTCCACCAGTCTGCTGGTTCGAAAAATGGTCGAGGCCGCAGAAGAGCGGAAGCTGCCTGTACAAATTGATGCATATGGCGTTTCCGAATTTGACATTCAGTTTCCAAATTACCAGGTGGTGCTACTTGGCCCCCAGGTAAAATACATGCTTAACACGCTCTCAGAGAAGGCTGCCACCCAAAACATCCCCGTCAAAGCGATCGATATGCTGGATTACGGGATGCAACGTGGTGACAAGGTGCTGGATTATGCTCTGTCGCTGATTGAAGCGACACACTAGAAAGGTGTCATTATGAGTTCGTTATATCAGTCAATGGTTGCTGTCATAGAACAATCCATCACCCCTCTTGCCGGTAAACTGGGCCAGCAAAAGTATGTGATTGCGATTCGTGATGGTTTTACCGCGGCGCTGCCGTTTATGATCATCGGCTCGTTTATGCTGGTGTTTATTTTTCCGCCGTTTTCTGCCGAAACCACCAACAGCTTTGCCCGTGGCTGGCTCGATTTCTCCGCCACGTATCGTGAACAGTTGATGCTGCCGTTTAACCTCAGCATGGGCGTTATGACGTTCTTCATCTCCGTTGGGATTGGCGCCAGTCTGGGTCGTCAGTTTAACCTCGATCCGATCATGTCCGGCCTGCTGGCGTTTATGGCTTTCTTACTGGTCGCCGCTCCCTATGCTGACGGGAAAATCTCCACCCAGTACCTTTCCGGTCAGGGGATCTTTACCGCCCTGATTACCGCTATCTATGCCACGCGCGTCTATGCCTGGCTCAAGCAGCACAACGTAACGATCCGTCTGCCGAAAGAAGTCCCCACTGGCGTCGCCCGTTCGTTTGAGATCCTCATTCCGGTTCTGGTGGTCATCGCCACGCTGCACCCGCTGAACCTGTTTATTGAAGCGCAAACCGGGATGATTATTCCGCAGGCGATCATGCACCTGCTGGCACCGCTGGTTTCCGCATCTGACTCCCTGCCGGCGATCCTGCTTTCCGTCCTGATGTGCCAGATTTTCTGGTTTGCCGGGATTCACGGTTCACTGATTGTTACGGGCATTATGAACCCGTTCTGGATGGCCAACCTTTCCGCGAACCAGGCGGCACTGGCAGCAGGCGCGGCATTGCCACACGTCTATCTGCAAGGTTTCTGGGATCACTACCTGTTGATCGGCGGCGTCGGTTCTACGTTACCGCTGGCTTTCCTGTTGCTGCGCAGCCGCGTTACCCATTTACGCACCATCGGCAAAATGGGAATTGTGCCTAGTTTCTTCAACATCAATGAGCCTATTCTGTTCGGTGCGCCGATCATTATGAACCCGATGTTGTTCATCCCGTTCGTCTTCGTACCTATGATCAACGCCGTACTGGCATATGCCGCGACCCGTCTGGGCTGGCTGGATCAGGTCGTTTCTCTGACGCCGTGGACCACGCCCGCCCCCATTGGCGCATCCTGGGCGGCGAACTGGGCCTTTAGTCCGGTGGTGATGTGTCTGATCTGCATGGTGATGTCGGCGCTGATTTACCTCCCGTTCCTGCGCGCTTACGAACGTTCTCTGCTGAAGACAGAAGAGCAAAAAGCGCAGGATGCCGTCTCCGTGGCGAACGCTGCCCGTAGCAACTCATAATGAATCAAGGAGTCAGAACAATGAGATACCGTTTTCCTGAAAACTTCTGGTGGGGCAGTGCCTGCTCAGCGCTGCAAACCGAAGGGGATAGCCTGAACGGCGGCAAAAGCCAGACCACATGGGATGTGTGGTTCGACCGCCAGCCAAGTCGTTTCCATCAGGGGGTTGGCCCGGTGAACACCTCGACCTTTTATCAGCACTGGAAACAGGACATCGCGCTGCTGAAGCAGTTGAAACATAACAGCTTCCGCACCTCGTTAAGCTGGTCGCGCCTGATACCTGACGGCACGGGCAAAGTGAATCCAGAAGCCGTGACGTTCTATAACAATGTTATCGACGAACTGCTGGCGCAGGGCATCACGCCGTTTATCACACTGTTTCACTTCGACATGCCGATGGTGATGCAGGAAAAAGGCGGCTGGGAAAACCGTGACGTCGTGGAGGCCTTCGGCCGCTACGCGCAGACGTGTTTCGACTTGTTCGGCAACCGGGTTAAACACTGGTTCACCTTTAACGAACCGATTGTCCCGGTAGAAGGCGGCTATCTGTATGACTTCCACTATCCGAACGTGGTGGATTTCAGACGGGCGGCGACCGTGGCGTATCACACCGTGCTGGCGCATTCGACGGCAGTTCGTGCGTATCGCACAGGCAACAACGACGGTGAAATCGGCGTGGTGCTCAACCTGACGCCCTCCTATCCGCGCTCGCAGCATCCGGCGGATGTGAAAGCCGCGCACCATGCGGATCTGCTGTTTAACCGCAGCTTCCTCGATCCGGTGCTGAAAGGGGAATATCCGGCGGATCTGGTGGCATTACTGAAAGAGTACGATCAGCTACCGGCATGCCAGCCAGACGATGCGCAGTTAATCGCTGATGGCAAAATCGACCTGCTGGGCATTAACTACTATCAGCCCCGCCGCGTGAAATGCCGCGATACTGCCATCAATCTGAATGCGCCGTTTATGCCTGAATGGCTGTTTGATTACTATGAAATGCCAGGCCGTAAAATGAACCCATATCGGGGCTGGGAAATTTATGAACCGGGTATTTACGATATTATTACCAATCTGCGTGATAATTATGGCAATCCCCGCTGCTTTATTTCTGAAAATGGTATGGGCGTCGAAAACGAACAGCGATTTATTGAGAACGGGCAAATTAACGACAGTTACCGTATTGAATTTGTCTCTGAACATCTTAAATGGCTACATAAAGGAATCAGTGAAGGCTGTCATTGCCTCGGCTATCACATGTGGACGTTTATTGATAACTGGTCCTGGCTTAACGGTTATAAAAACCGCTACGGTTTTGTCCAGTTAGATTTAGAGACCCAACAACGTACGGTGAAAAAGAGCGGCGAGTGGTTCGCGACTACTGCCGAACATAATGGATTCGATTAAGAGATATTTACAATGATTGCATTAGAAGAAGCAGTAATGGAAATTATCGTCAATGCCGGGCAGTCCCGCAGTCTGTGCTTCGAAGCACTGCACGCGGCGCGCGCTGGCAACATTGACGAGGCGAAAAGCCTGCTTCGTGAGGCGGACGGCTATGCCCGTCAGGCTCACCACATGCAAACCAAATTGATCGAACAGGATGCCGGGGAAGCCCGGCAACCCATGACATTAATTATGGTGCATGCGCAGGATCACTTAATGACATCGCTGTTAGCACGCGAATTGTCAGAAGAAATCATTCATCTTTATCAACGTTAATTTAAATTAAATAATAAACGGAGACGTCACTACGATTAAATAAACGCATTCTGTACCTATAAATAACAGATCAGCTTGTTTTGGTGATAGCGAATTACACCGGGACGGGATGGTTATTATCTTAAAATAAATTAATGCGCACATCTGTTCAGAATGCTAATGCAAACTGAAGGATAAAACGTAAATGAGATAACCATGAACATGATAAAAAAACTTCCATTAGCCATGGCGGTCGTGGCCGCGCTTTGCCCGATTTCTGTACTCGCACAGGAATTTACGCAGGAACAAATCGACGCCATTGTCGCCAAAGCCGTAGACAAAGCCCTTGCGGAACGTCAGGCGAAAATGGACGCTGCTGTGGCGAAAAAAACCGATGTGATTGTTGAGCCGCAAAGCGCCGCGCAGTCACCGGATATGGCCATTCCATTCGGCGTGAAATTCAGCGGCTATGCGCGTTACGGCGCGCACTTCCAGAGCGGCGATCAGAAGTACGTCGGCGTGGACGGCTCCTATAACGGCGCCTCCGCCATTGGTCGTCTGGGCAACGAAGGCAACGGCGGCGAATTCCAGCTCTCCAAAGCGTTCAAAAGCGACAATGGCGCCATCTGGGATATTAACGTGATGATCGACCACTGGGGCGACGAGGTGAACCTCAAAAAAGCCTACGCCGGTGTCACCAACGTTCTGGAATCCAACCCGAATGCTTATATCTGGGCGGGACGCGACTTCCACCAGCGCCCGCAACAGGGGATCAACGACTACTTCTGGATGAACCACGACGGCCAGGGCGCCGGAGTGAAGAACTTCGACATTGGCGGCGTTCAGTTTGACGTGGCAACCGTTGCCGCCGTTGAATCGTGCAGCCCGGAAGTGATGGAAGATGAAGCCAACCCGTCGCGCATTACCTGTACCGGTGGTTCCGGTACGGGCGACAAAGGCAACTACGCCGTAACGTCAAAAATCCACGGCATGAAACTCGGTCCGTTGGATCTGGAAATTTACGCCAACTACGGCTTTGACTCGAAAGCGGTCGATAGCGACGATCGCCTGAAAGCCTGGCAGGGCGCGTTTGTCGTCAGCCACACCAATGACAGCGGCGTGAACAAAGTGATCGCCCGTTACTCTGACAACTCCGACAACAGCGTCTACAACAAAACTGACGATCTGACCGCGATTTACGCCAGCTTCGAAGGGAGTCATAAATTCACGCAGCAGGCGCAGGTTGAATATCTGCTAGCGTTCCATGACTACGACAACAGTGCCGATCAGAGCGAAAACCGCAAGAACTACGGCGCGATTGTGCGCCCGATGTACTTCTGGAACGACGTGCACTCGACCTGGCTGGAAGCGGGCTATCAGCGCGTCGATTATGACACCGGCGGCGATAACAAAGGCTGGAAGCTGACGTTGTCGCAGAATATGTCAATTGCGATGGGGCCGGAGTTCCGTCCGATGCTGCGCTTCTATGTCACTGGCGGCAAGGTGGACAACGACCGCACCGCGCGCGTGAACGGCACGAATGACGAGACGCTTGACGATTTCAACGTCGGCGCGATGTGGGAAGCGTGGTTCTGATGAGCAATATCGCGTTATGCCGGATGGCGGCATAACTGCCTTATCCGGCCTACAGGTCTCTGTGCCGTAGGCCGGATAAGCGCAGCGCCATCCGACAAACAGAGAGTGAGATCATTGCATACCCTTTATGCGAACTTTCGCTGCCACCAGAAGCGCCGTCAGCAGCATCAGGCTGCCGGAGAGCATCAGGGGCGACAGCAGGCCCAGGTTATCGAGTGCATAGCCACCCACCGCGGCCCCACAGGTATTGGCAAGCTGGATCACGGCGACCTGGACGGATCCAGCCTTTTCTGCCTGATCGGCAAGCGATCGGGTAATCCATGTCGACCACCCCACCGGCACCAGCGCAAACGCCAGTCCCCAGACAATCGCAATACCGGCCGCCACAATCTTGTCGCTGCCCCACAGCATCAGTACCAGCGCGCTTAACGCCAGCACCAGCGGCGCACCGGCTAAAGCCAGTTTGACTGAGCGTTTGAGGATCACAGACGACAGCGAAGTGCCGACAAAACTGGCGATGCCAAAACTCAATAACACCAGCGTCAGGCCATCGACATCAAAGCCCGCCAGATTCATGTACACCGGGCGGATGTAAGTGAAGAACGCAAACTGTCCGGCAAAGGACATAAAGATAGCAATCATTCCCGCCATCACGCCCGGACGATTCAACAGGCTGAACATGTTTTGCTTCTGGTGCGACGGTTCGCCGGGCAGCGACGGAAGGGATTTCACCACCCAGACAACGCACAGCACACCCATCACCGCCGCGGCGTTAAAGACGTTACGCCAGCCAATAATGCCGCCTAAAAAACTGCCCAACGGTGCGGCAATCACCAGCGCGATAGAGACCGCGCCGAAAATCACTGACAGCGCTTTCGGCACCGTACGCGGGGGCACCAGACGCATAGTCAGCGACGCCGACATCGCCCAGAATCCGCCCAGCGCCAGTCCCAGACAGGCGCGCCCTACCAACAACAGCGCAAAGGAGTTGGCAAAAGAGACCAGCAGGCAGGAGAGGGTCAGTAACACGGAGAACAGAATCACCACATAGCGGCGATCGGTAGCCTGAATGATCTGCGTGATAAACAGGCTGGCAAACATGGCGACAAACGCGGTGACGGTCACCGACTGCCCGGCGACACCTTCGGAAATCCCCAGATCCTGCGCCATCGGCGTGAGTAAACTCACCGGTAAAAATTCGACAGTAATCAGGCAAGCGACACAGAACGCCACGGCAAACACCGCCGACCAGTTCGGGCGGGTGACAACGTCAGCGCGGGTTTTTTCTTCGATACATTCACTCATTTATGCGACCTGCGTGGTGTTCTTGTGAGAAAGTCACGCAGTGTAACATTTTAATTGTGACGTATTTAACGTTTTGGCAACTATTTGTCCAATGGCTTCACCTGTTTTACGCTTCATTTGCGTAACGACATTCATTATCCATACTGCTCTCAGTGCAGCCAGTGCACGCCATCTTCAGGCTGGAAAAAGGCGTTGTAGCGCATCTGGAAAGCGTTGATGTCCTGCCAGTCAGGCTCCATTTCGCGCAGAAAACCGAGCGCCAGGCGCACCTGCGCGTCGGTGACTGGCGCAGCCAGCCGGGCCTTTTGCAACAGGCGATGCCACTGCAACAGGTTTTGCTCGCTGCCGTCCACAATGACGCTTTGCCAGATCAACAAAACCTGAGCGGCATTTTGCAGATGTGACTCGTCGGGGCGATGGAGATACTGCATAAATGCCTCTCCCTGCGCTTTTCCCATCTGATCGATCATCGATTCTACCGCCACCACATCAATATTCAGACGCTCGCTCAAGCGGCGAATCGCCCGTCGGGATCCGGAAGTGAGTATCCGAAACCCGATAACAAACACCACCGCCAGTGTGGCCAGCATTATCCAGATCATGCGTTCTCCTGCTTTATCAGCGCTCATGATATCTGGAAACGGCCCGTGAATACTAATCCACCAGAATGATTTTCAGCGCAAAAAGCACCGCGACCACAACGACGCACAGGTTTAGTTCCCGCCAGCGTCCGGTAAACACTTTCATGATGCAGTACGACATAAAGCCAAGCGCGATCCCCTCGGTAATGGAGAAGCTAAAAGGCATCATCACCGTGGTGATGAATGCAGGCACCGACTCGGTAAAATCATCCCAGTTAACACGGGAGAGGCTTGAGGTCATCAACACGCCGACAAAAATCAGCGCGCCTGCCGTTGCATAACCGGGAACCATACTTATCAGCGGAGAAAAAAACATCACCAGCAGGAAAAGTACGCCAACCACCACCGCCGTCAGACCAGTGCGCCCGCCAACCGCCACGCCCGAGGTGCTCTCTATGTAGGCCGTCACGGAAGAGGTACCGATAAACGCTCCGGCAACCGAACTCATACTGTCGACATACAGCGCCCGCTTCATACCAGGGAACTTACCGTCGTCATCGATTAAGCCGGCTTTATCCGTCACACCAATTAATGTTCCTGATGAGTCGAATAAATTGATGAGCATGAATGAAAAGATAATCCCGGCCAAATTAAGCGATAATGCACCGCGTAAATCCACTTCACCCATTACCCCGCTAATGCTGGGAGGCACAGAGTAAATACCGCTAAAATGAACATCACCGAAAAACAACCCGCAACAGGAAGTCACAACAATGGATATCAGCACCGCCGCGTGAAATTGACGCGATGAGAGCACGGTAATAATAAAGAAACCTAAAATACCCAGCAATACGCTGTGGGAGCTTAAGTTACCAATGGTCACCAGCGTGTCTTTATTCGCAACAATGACGCCAGCATTTTTTAACCCCATCAACGCAATAAATAAACCGATACCGCTGGTGATACCAATACGCAAATTAATCGGGATATTGGAAATCATCCAGTAACGAATGCGGAAAAGTGTGAGTAAAAATAATCCTACCGCGCCCCAGAATATGGCTCCCATTCCCGTTTGCCAGCTCACCCCCATCGCCCCCACCACCACAAAGGCAAAAAAGGCGTTCAATCCCATCGCCGGGGCTAATGCAACGGGAAGGTTCGCGACGAGGCCCATTGCGATGCTGCCAATACCAGCGATGAGACACGTGGTGACAAACACCACTTTGGGGTCCATCTGCGCGGCCCCGAGTATTTGCGGGTTAACGAAAACAATGTACACCATCGTTAAAAACGTCGTCATCCCGGCAATCATTTCTGTCCGCACATCGGTGCCATGCTGGTGCAGATTAAATAACCGCGAAAAGTAATTTGACTCCTTTTTCGCGTCATCAGTGATATCACTATTCATCTTTGCCATCCATTCATGAGGATATAAACAGGCTTCATTTAAAACATCTCGTCTATTTAATTCAGTGATTGCAATCACAATGCAAACGTCCGTTAATCGATAAGCTTTAAATAATCAACCGGCACTCTTTAATGATAAATAATAATCAAATTGATAAAATCAAAATGAGAAAAATATGAATAACAGCATAAGCCATAAATTTCATTATATTAGCCGTCAGGAACAGCAGGAATTGTTAGCCGTTGCACGCGGTGAAGCTGTTGCCGATTATATTATTGATAATGTCATCCTTCTCGACATTATCAATGGCGGGGAAATGACGGGTCCCATCGTGACTAAAGGGCGACATATTGCGGGCATCGGTGCGGAGTACCGTGACGCTGCGGCATTACGGCGTATCGACGCCAACGGGGCAACGGCAGTTCCCGGCTTTATCGACTCACACCTGCATATTGAATCCAGCATGATGACGCCTGTGACTTTTGAAACCGCAACGCTCCCGCGTGGCCTTACCACCGTCGTGTGCGATCCGCATGAAATCGTCAATGTGATGGGCGAAAAAGGGTTCTCCTGGTTTGTCCGCTGCGCCGAACAGGCGAAACAGAATCAGTATCTGCAGGTAAGTTCCTGCGTTCCGGCCCTGAAGGGATGTGATGTGAATGGCGCACATTTCTCCCTCGACCAGATGCTGACCTGGCGCGATCATCCTCTGGTGACCGGACTGGCCGAAGTGATGGATTACCCGGGCGTCATCGCCGGACAAACGGCGCTGCTCGACAAAATGGAGGCCTTCCGCCACTTGACGCTGGACGGCCACTGCCCAGGACTGAGCGGTAAATCACTCAACGCCTACATCGCCGCCGGGATCGAGAACTGCCACGAGAGTTACACCCGGGAGGAGGGGCGTCGTAAACTGCAACTCGGGATGGCGCTGATGATCCGCGAAGGTTCCGCCGCCCGTAACCTCGACGCGCTGGCACCGCTGATCAACGCCTTTAACAGCCCGCAATGCCTGCTCTGTACCGACGATCGCAACCCGTGGGAGATCGCGCATGAAGGGCATATCGACGCCCTGATTCGCCGGCTGATTTTGCAGCATCACGTCCCCCTGCACGTCGCTTACCGCGTCGCCAGCTGGTCAGCGGCACGTCATTTTGGTTTGCACCATCTTGGCTTACTGGCCCCCGGAAAACAGGCGGATATCGTCCTGCTCAGCGATGCCCGCAACGTGACGGTACAGCAAGTGTTTGCCAAAGGAGAACCCATTGACACCGAACGTCTGAAAGCTGAAGAACCGGCAAGGCTGGCGCAAACCGTTCCGCCGTATGGCAATACCATTGCGCGCCATCCCGTTTGCGCCAATGACTTCCCGCTGCATTTCACCCCCGGCAAACGCTATCGGGTGATCGATGTTATCCCTAACGAGCTGGTGACGGGTGCCAGTGACTGCGAGTGCACTGCGGAGGGCTTCGATCGCCATGATATTTGCTACATCGCCGTGCTTGAGCGCTACGGTCGCCAGTCTCCCCCGGCCTGCAGTTTGTTAGGTGGATTCGGACTGCACGAAGGTGCGCTGGCGGCAACGGTCAGCCATGACAGTCATAATATTGTGGTGATTGGTCGCAGCGCTGAAGAGATGGCTCTGGCGGTTACTCAGGTGATTGACGATGGCGGCGGGCTTTGCGTTGTTCGTAACGGTCAGGTGCAATGTCACTTGCCGCTGCCGATTGCCGGATTAATGAGCACCGACACCGCCGATTCGCTGGCCGGACAAATCGATGCGCTAAAAACGGCAGGTCGCGCGTGCGGCACACTGCCTGACGAACCTTTTATCCAGATGGCATTTCTCTCCCTGCCGGTCATTCCCGCGCTAAAACTCACCAGCCAGGGGTTGTTTGACGGTGAAACGTTTACCTTCACCCCCCCGGAGATCGCTGACTGATTTAGGGTTGCCGAACCAGAGAATGAAAGGAGATGAAAAAAGAGAATTAAATGTGGGATCTCAAGTGATTATACGTCCCTGCTGTGGTTCATAAGACCCGCCACGGATGTAGTACATCCTCTCTCGCGATCCCACAGCTGTACCGGCAGACGGATTGCCGGTTCCTGTTATGCGGATTATTCTCCCGCAGTCAGATTCTGCGCGCCACGCAACCCGTCTTTTAACGTCAACCAGCGGCAGCCCG